>NZ_CP042172.1:912386-1216515 GCF_005937985.2 Arthrobacter sp. KBS0702
CACCCGCAGGTGGCGGCGGCCGAAGTCGATGCCGACGGCGACGGCGCCGTTGCTGTTGAGTCGGACGTTCAGGGCGCGGCGTCCGGAGCTGGTGATCGGCTCGGTGGACGCCAGCCCGGCGTCCTGCATGATCTTGACGATGTTCGAGACCGTGGCCGTGGAAAGTCCGGTCTGCCGGGCCAGTTCCGCCTGGGTGGAAGGACCTGCCAGCAGGCATTCGATGATCCGCTGCTGGTTGAGATGTCGAAGCGCGGACTGCGACCCGGGGTTTTTAGTGCGGCTCCTCGTTGAGCGCGTTGGTGAGGGCATGCAATGAAGAGTGCCCCATCACGGCGTTGTAGTCAAGAAGTTAACGCAACCCATCGCGCCCGTGTCCGGCGTCAACCATGAATGATCCCTGTGAGTCAGCTGTGAATTTCGCGGTGCGCCCGGGCGAGTTCCTGATAGTGGGTGGCGTTGCGCTGGACGCCCGCGAACTCCTCGTCGCTCAGCTCGCGGCGGACCTTGGCCGGCACGCCGGCCACCAGCGAGCGGGGCGGGATCACCGTGCCCTCGAGGACCACCGCGCCGGCCGCCACGAGCGAGCCGGCGCCGATCACTGCGCCGTTGAGGATGGTGGCGCTCATCCCGATCAGGCAGTCGTCCTCGACCGTGCAGCCGTGCACCACGGCGCTGTGGCCGATGCTGACCCGGGCGCCGACGCTGCAGGGAAAGCCCGGATCCGCATGCAGCACGACGTTGTCCTGCAGGTTGCTGCCGGCGCCCACGGTGATCGCCGCGGTGTCGGCCCGGACGGAAACGCCGTAGAAGGCGCTGGAGTCCTCGGCCAGGCTGGCCCGGCCGATGATCGAGGCGCTCGGGGCGACGAAGGCGGATTCGTGGACAGCCGGGGTGTCACCGGCGAAAGCGTAAACGGGAGTCATGCCTCCAGCCTAGGACACACGCCTCTTGCAGGGGCGGCGTCGCTGAGTAGGATCGGGGCCAATCCCACGCATCCCCGGAGGTGGCCGCCATGTTCCTGCAGCTGATGAAACGCCTGGGTGAGGCCGACGCGCTCGACCCGGCCGTCCGGACCGCGGAGCCGCTGGCCGCCCGGCTGATTGCCAAGCCCCGGCTCCGGCGCTTCTTCCACGGCGACGCCACCGGCATTCCGCCGCACGTGATCCTCACCGACGTGCCCTTCGGGGCCTGGTTCATGGCTATGTTCCTGGACTTCTTCCCCGACGACGGCTCCCGCCGGGCAGCGCGCCGGTTGGTGGGACTCGGCGTCCTCGCCGCGGCGCCGACGGGACTCAGCGGCTGGGCCGAGTGGGCACGGGCCGATACGGCCACGCGGCGCATCGGCGTCGTGCATGCCGCCGCCAACCTGGCCGCGACGCTAATTTTCCTGGCCTCCTGGCGCGCCCGGCGCAAGGATCGCCACCGCCTGGGCGTGCGCCTGGCGCGGGCCGGCGCCGTCCTGCTGATCGTGGGCGGTTTCCTGGGCGGCTACATGCGCAGCGTCCGGCGTCCCTGACGGCTTACTGGGGCTCAGGCGGGGGAGCGGAGGACTGTGAAGCCGTGGCCCAGTTCGGGATGTCCGGGGTCGGGGAGGACGACGGCGATCGGTGCGTCTGGTTCCGCTACGCGCCGAAGTTCGCGGACGACGTCGTCCCATTCCCCGGGCGGCAGGCCGGCCAGCGCGTCCACCGCCCAGACGGCCGGAAAGGCGGCGTCCGCGAAGGGCAGCGCACGCCCGGCCGCCACCGAGGCCGAGAGCCCCCGGGCGCGGGCAGCGTGGATGTTCTCCTCGGAGGCGTCGACGCCGGTGAAGTGGATCCCGGCGCGGACAAAGAGGAGTCCGTCCGCTCCCTGTCCGCAGTCCAGGCCCAGCACCCCGCGCCGGCCCTCGGCCTTGAGCAGGTCCAGGAAGCCCGTCAGTTCATCCGTCGGCGTTGCGCCCATGGTCCCAGTCAAGGGCGGGCGGGCGTCCAAGGCAAGGGCCTGGCTGAACGCCTTAGCTGAAAACAACCGTCCGGTTGCCGTCCAGCAGTACCCGGTGTTCGGCGTGCCACTGCACGGCCTGGGCGAGGGTGCGCCCCTCGACGTCGCGGCCCATCTGGACGAACTGCTCGGCGGTGCGCCGGTGGTCCACCCGGATGACTTCCTGTTCGATGATCGGGCCCTCGTCCAGGGCAGCGGTGACGTAGTGTGCCGTGGCGCCGATGAGTTTCACGCCGCGGGCATGGGCCTGGTGGTACGGCTTGGCGCCCTTGAAGGAGGGCAGGAAGGAGTGGTGGATGTTGATCGCCTTGCCGGTGAGCTCCGTGCACAGCTCGTCGGAGAGGATCTGCATGTACCGCGCCAGGACCGTGAGCTCGATGTCGTGCTCGGCCATGAGCTTGCGCAGGGCGTCTTCGGCTTCGACCTTGGTGTCCTTGGTGACCGGGATGTGGTGGAACGGGATGCCGTAGAACTCGGCCAGGCCGGCCAGGTCCCGGTGGTTGGAGACGATCGCCGGGATCTCGATCGGCAGGGTGCCGGAGCGCTGCAGGAACAACAGGTCGTTGAGGCAGTGGGCGGAGGTGCTCGCCATCAGCAGCGTGCGGACCTTCCGGCCGGCCGGGTTGAGGCTCCACTGCATGCCGAAAGCCTGGGCCACGGGCTCCAGTGCGGCGTGCAGCTCGGCCGGCGGGGCCGCCGTCGTGGCCTCGACCCGCATAAAGAAGGTTCCGGTGCCCTGGCTGCCGTATTGCTGGGAGTCCGTAATATTGCAGCCCGCCACCAGGAGGGCGCCGGCCACAGCGTGGACGATTCCGGGCCGGTCGGGGCAGGAGAGGGTCAGGATATAGGCGGCAGTCAGCTGGTCGTCAGTCACGAAAGACAGCCTACCCGCGGCTGGGATAGTCTGGACGTGTCGCAACTGGCGTTGGGTGGCTTACCACCAGGGAGCGGCACGCACGCAGACCACGGATCGTACGCCTGGGCCGAGGGTCATGTTTTTCCGGTTGGCAGCCTCCGCTGCCGGCCCGCCGATGGGACCCCTCGAGGGTGCCCTGCCCGCAGAACGGCCCCGTTTTTGGGGCCGTAATTTTGCGGCACCGCAGCGGGCCAGCCGGTAACCTGACCTTAAAGCAGTGACCGTTGCCAAGCCAGGAGTTCTTCGTGACTACTTCCCTTCGCCTTTCCTCAGCAGCCGTGAGCAACCAGCCGCTTGCTGAGCTCGACCCCGAAATCGCCGCCGTCCTGGCCCAGGAACTCGGCCGCCAGCGCGGCACCCTGGAGATGATCGCCTCCGAGAACTTTGCGCCGCGCGCCGTCATGGAGGCACAGGGCTCCGTCCTCACCAACAAGTACGCCGAGGGCTACCCGGGCCGCCGCTACTACGGCGGCTGCGAGTACGTCGATATCGCGGAGCAGCTCGCGATCGACCGGGTCAAGGAGCTCTTTGGCGCAGAGTTCGCCAACGTCCAGCCGCACTCCGGCGCGCAGGCCAACGCCGCCGCGTTGTCCGCCATGATCACCCCCGGGGACAAGATCCTGGGCCTCTCGCTGGCCCACGGCGGCCACCTGACCCACGGCATGAAGCTGAACTTCTCCGGCAAGCTCTACGAGGTCGCCGCCTACCAGGTCGAGGAAGGCAGCTTCCGGGTCGACATGGACAAGCTGCGGGCGCAGGCGCTCGCCGAAAAGCCGCAGGTCATCATCGCCGGCTGGTCCGCGTACCCGCGCCACCTCGACTTCGAGGCCTTCCGCTCGATCGCGGATGAGGTCGGCGCGCTGCTCTGGACCGACATGGCGCACTTCGCCGGCCTCGTGGCCGCCGGGCTGCACCCGAGCCCGGTCCCGTACTCCGACGTCGTCACCTCCACGGTGCACAAGACCCTGGCCGGCCCCCGCTCCGGCGTGATCCTGGCCAAGCAGGAGTGGGCCAAGAAGATCAACTCCAACGTTTTCCCCGGCCAGCAGGGCGGCCCGCTGATGCATGTGATCGCGGCCAAGGCCGTGGCCTTCAAGATCGCCGGCACGGAGGAATTCAAGGAACGCCAGGAACGCGTCCTGGAAGGCGCCCGGATCATCGCGGACCGGCTGAACCAGTCGGACCTTTCCGACGCCGGCGTCTCCGTCCTCACCGGGGGCACCGACGTGCACCTGGTCCTGGTGGACCTGCGCAACTCCCAGTTGGACGGACAGCAGGCCGAGGACCTCCTGCACTCGGTGGGCATCACGGTCAACCGCAACGCCGTGCCCTTCGACCCGCGCCCGCCGATGGTCACCTCCGGACTGCGCATCGGCACCCCGGCCCTGGCCACCCGCGGCTTCGGCGCCAAGGAATTCACCGAGGTGGCCGAGATCATCGCCACCGCCCTGAAGGCAGGCTCCGCGACCGACGTCGAGGCCCTCCAGGCCCGCGTGGACAAGCTCGCCGAGGACTTCCCGCTGTACCCGCAGCACGAGCAGTGGTGATTCGATGACCGCCACCAACTCCCCAACTACGGAATCCGCTCCGGGCCGGGCGCAGAGCGCCCGCATCCTGGACGGCAAGGCCACCGCAGCTGAGATCAAGGCCGAACTGACCGAGCGCGTCGCGGCGCTCAAGGCCAAGGGGATCGTCCCGGGCCTGGGCACCATCCTGGTCGGCTCCGACCCGGGCAGCACCTGGTACGTCGGCGGCAAGCACAAGGACTGCGCCGAGGTGGGCATCACCTCGATCCGCCGCGACCTGCCGGAAGAGACCACCCAGGAGGAACTGCTGGCGGTGGTCCGGGAGCTTAACGAGAACCCGGAGTGCACCGGCTACATCGTCCAGCTCCCGCTTCCGGCGCACATCGACCAGGACGTCATCCTGGAGGCCATGGATCCGGACAAGGACGCGGACGGCCTGCACCCGATGAACCTCGGCCGGCTGGTGGCGAACGTCAGCGGCCCCATGACGTCCCCGCTGCCCTGCACGCCCAAGGGCTGCGTGGAGCTGCTGACCCGGCACGGTATCAGCCTCAACGGCAAGCGCGTCCTGGTGGTGGGCCGCGGCGTCACGATCGGCCGCCCGGTGGGCCTGCTGCTGACCCGCAAGGACGTCAACGCCACCGTCATCCTGGCCCACACCGGCACCGTGGACCTGCCCGCCGAACTCCGGCAGGCCGACGTCGTGATCGCCGCGGCCGGCCAGCCGCACATGATCAAGGCGGCGGATCTCAAGCCCGGCGCTATCGTGCTCGACGTCGGCGTCAGCCGCGTCGACGACGGCTCCGGCAAAGCCGTGGTCACCGGCGACGTGGAGCCGGCTGCGGCCGACGTCGCAGCCTGGCTCTCGCCGAACCCCGGGGGAGTAGGGCCGATGACCCGCGCCATGCTGCTGGCCAACGTGGTGGAAACCGCCGAACGCCACCTGGAAAGTGCAGCCGCCGCCTAGGGCCACGGGTGCGAAATCCGGCGCCAGGGGCGCCCCTCCTCAGGGAGCGGGCGCCCCTGCGCGGTTAAGCAACATCACGAATTGGCAAACGTCTGGATATTTTTACGAAGAGACTCTTTCATAGTTTGCCGGGATGGACTACCGTGTTCCGGGTGTCTGAACTTGTCTCGAAAGAAGCTCCCGTGAGCAGCCCCGCCGAAAACGGCGAACCTCAGTACGTCATCACCGCCGAAAACCTCACCAAAAGCTACGGCGACGTCACCGCCGTCGACGGCATTTCCTTCCGCGTGCCCGCCGGCGAAGCCTTCGGACTGCTCGGCCCCAACGGGGCCGGCAAGTCCACCACCATGAAAATGATCGGCGGGGTCGCACAGCGCACCTCCGGCAGCCTGAGCATCATGGGCCTGGACCCGGAGCAGCACGGTCCGGAAGTCCGCGCGCACCTTGGCGTGGTGCCGCAGCAGGACAACCTGGACGAGGAGCTGAAGGTCCGCGACAACCTGCTGGTCTACGGCCGCTACTTCGGCCTGCCGATGAGCTACCTCAAGCCCAAGGCCGACGAGTTGCTGGAATTCGCGCAGCTGACGGACAAGGCCAAGTCCAAGGTGGACGCGCTCTCCGGCGGCATGAAGCGCCGCCTCACGATCGCCCGCTCCCTCATCAACGAGCCCCGGATCCTGCTCCTGGACGAACCCACCACCGGGCTGGACCCGCAGGCCCGGCACATCCTCTGGGACCGGCTGTTCCGGCTCAAGGAGCAGGGCGTCACCCTCATCCTCACCACCCACTACATGGACGAGGCCGAGCAGCTCTGCGACCGCCTGATCGTGGTGGACAAGGGCAAGATCATGGCCGAGGGTTCCCCTGCGAGCCTGATCCGTGACTACTCCACCCGCGAGGTCCTCGAGCTGCGCTTCGGCTCCGAGCGGAACGCCACCGTCGCCGCCGAGCTCGAGGGCATCGGCGAACGGATCGAAACCCTGCCGGACCGCGTCCTCATCTACGCCCACGACGGCGAGGCCGCCCTGGAGCAGGTCTCCGCCCGGGGGCTGCGCCCGGTCACCTCCCTGGTGCGCCGTTCCTCGCTGGAGGACGTCTTCCTGCGCCTGACCGGACGGAGCCTCGTTGACTAGCCCGGAGACGGCGGCGGCCCCGGCCCTGCGCGCGCATTCACCGGCCGTCTCGGCGGACCGGGCCCGGCGCTGGGGTGCCTTCTATTACGCTGAGCAGGTCCTGCGGGTGATGAAGGGCTACGGCTGGACCATCGTGATGTACGGCGTCGGCCAGCCGGTCGCCTACCTCTTCGCGATGGGCGTGGGCCTGGCCACCCTGGTGGACACCAACTCCACCACGGTGTTCGGCGGCGTCAGCTACCTGACGTTTATCGCCCCCGCACTGCTGATCTCCGCCGCCGTCATGACCGCTGCGAACGAGTTCACCTTCCCGGTCATGGACGGCTTCAAGTGGCGCCGGGTCTACTACGGGCCGCACGCCTCGCCGCTGACACCGGAACAGATCGCCGCCGGGCAGATCCTCGCCGTCACGATCCGGTTTGTGCTGCAGTCCGCGATCTACTTCGGCGTCGTGGCCTTGTTCGGGGCGTCCCCGGGGGCCTGGGGCTGGGTCTCCATCCTGGTGGCCACCCTGGCGGGGCTGTCCTTCGGCCTGCCGTTGATGGCCTACGCGGCCACGGTCACCACCGACAAGGGCCAGTTCGCGATGGTGATGCGCTTCATCGTGATGCCGCTGTTCCTGTTCTCCGGCACCTTCTTCCCGCTGGACACGCTGCCGCTTGCGGTCCGCTGGATCGGCTGGATCTCACCGATCTGGCACGGCACCGAGCTGGGCCGCGTCTTCAGCTACGGCTACGAGGAAGCGCCGCTGCTCACCGTGGTCCACGTCGTCTTCCTGGTCGGCCTCGCCGTCGCTGGCTGGGTCCTGACCAGGCGCCTGTTCGCCAAAAGGATGGCATCATGAGCGTGCTCGCCGGACCCTACGATTCGGGAAACCAGGCCGCCGGCCACAGCGTCACCGAGGCCGCCCGCAACCGCCACTTCGGCCCGCTCTACTCACGCAACGTGCGCGCCGTCGTCGCCCGCGGACTGATGGCCACCAAGAGCAGCAACTGGATGGTGATGGTCTCGGGCTTCTTCGAACCCGTGCTCTACCTCATCTCGATGGGCGTGGGCCTGGGCGCGATCGTCGGGTCCGTCCAGGGCCCGGGCGGCCAGGAGATCAGCTATGCAGCGTACATTGCGCCGGCGCTGCTGGCCGTGTCCGCGATGAACGGCGCGGTCTACGACTCCACCTGGAACGTCTTCTTCAAGATGAACTTCGCCAAGCTGTACCAGGGCATGCTCTATACCTCCCTGGGGCCGATCGACGTCGCGATGGGCGAAATCTTCCTCGCCCTGCTCCGCGGCGCCATGTACGCCACCGGCTTCACCGCCGTCATGGGTGTGATGGGTCTGATCAGCACGCCCTGGGCGGTCCTGATGATCCCGGCCTCGGTGCTCATCGCCTTCGGGTTCGCGAGCTTCGGCATGGGCATCACCAGCTTCATGAAGACGTTCCAGCAGATGGACTGGATCAACTTCGTGATGCTGCCGATGTTCCTGTTCAGCGCGACCTTCTACCCGTTGAGCGTCTACCCGGAGCCCATCCGGTTGCTGATCCAGGCGATGCCGCTGTGGCACGGGGTGGAACTGTTGCGCCAGATCAGTGTGGGCGTGTTCACCTCCGCCACCGCGGTGCACATCGGCTACTACCTCGTCATGATCGTCCTCGGCGTGGCGCTCACCACCGGACGGCTCCGCCGGCTGTTCCTGAAATGACATGCGTGGGCTGACCCGGACCGCCTGATCCACCTGCAGCTAAGGAGAATCCCATGATCGGACGATGGCACGCCCTGGTCATTGACTGTGAGCAGCCGGACGTGTCCGCGACGTTCTACCAGCAGCTGCTCGGCATGATCCGGGTCCAGGAGAACGCGGACTGGATTAGCATCGGCGACGCCGCCGACCGTCCCGCCCTGGCCTTCCAGCGGGTCGAGCGGCTGGTCCGGCCGCAGTGGCCGGACGCCGACCACCCGCAGCAGATGCACGTCGACGTCATGGTGCCGGACCTGGACGCCGCCGAGGAGCAGGTACTGAAGCTCGGGGCCACGAACCTGGCCGCCGGCGGCACGGCCTTCCGGGTCTACGCCGATCCCAGCGGCCACCCGTTCTGCCTCGTGCGCTCCTGAGGATGCCCGCGCCGTTCGCCGGGGGTGGAAGCGGGACCCGGTGCCCGGGCGGTTTGCGATAATAGGCACATGCGATCCCTGGGCAACCCCACTTCCAATCCGTCCGCGTTCAATGCCGCCACCGGAAAGTTCTCGATGTTCCGCATCGGCGGACTCGGAATGACGGTCTTTATCATCGCCTTCCTGGTGGCCGTCATTTTCGCGGCGAACCAGAACGACGTCGTGGGCTGGGTCGTCGCCGTCATCGCCGCCTGCTGGCTCGCGCTGGCAGCCTTCGTGGTGTTCAGCATCCAGCGGGCCGCCAAAAAGGCCGGGGCCAAGCTCAACGAGGCGCAGAACGCGTTTAACTCAGCGGTGGGCCGCGCGCCGTCGTCAGGCAGCAGGGACCACGGCGGCACGCGCCTCGTTGGCGACCGCCGCGAAGCCGACGACATCCGCGACATGAAACTGGACCACTCGTTCAAAATCGTGCAGGTGCAGGTCCGTGTGGTGGAGCAGGAACGTGCCAAGGGCGCGGCCTCGGACCAGGACACCATCCGGCGCGCGCTGGAAACCATCGAGATCACGGCCACCAATGCACGGGACATGATCAAGACCGCCGGCGGTTCCGACGAGCCGGTCAGCGGAACCATCATCGACTAGAGTGGAGCGGGTGAGCTCGGCATTGAAGAAGGACCACCTTCGCATCGCATCGGTAAACGTCAACGGCCTCCGCGCCGCCTACAAAAAGGGCATGGCGGAATGGCTGGCGCCGCGGGACGTGGACATTCTCTGCCTGCAGGAGGTCCGCGCGCCTGACGCGATCGTCCGGGAACTGCTCGGCGAAGGCTGGCACATCCTGCACGCCGAAGCCGAAGCCAAGGGCCGCGCCGGTGTCGCCATCGCCTCCCGCACCGAACCCGTCGCCACCCGGAACGGCATCGGCGACGACTACTTCGCCACCGCCGGCCGCTGGGTCGAGGCCGACTACATCGTCCGCGACGCCGCGGGCGAGGCGTCGCAGCTGACCGTGGCCAGCGCCTACGTCCACTCCGGGGAGGCCGGCACGCCGAAGCAGGACGACAAGTTCCGCTTCCTGGACGTGATGGTGGACCGCCTGCCGGAACTGGCCAAGCACAGTGACCACGCCCTGGTGGTGGGCGACCTCAACGTCGGCCACACCGAGCTGGATATCAAGAACTGGAAGGGCAACGTCAAACGTGCCGGCTTCCTGCCCGAGGAGCGGGCCTACTTTGACCGCTTCTTCGGCGAGGAAATCGGCTGGAAGGATGTTCACAGGGGCCTGGCGGGTAACGTCGACGGCCCCTACACTTGGTGGTCGCAGAGGGGACAGGCCTTCGACAACGACACCGGCTGGCGCATTGACTACCACATGGCCACGCCCGCCCTCGCCGCCGCGGCGGTGTCAGCCGTTGTTGACCGGGCGCCGTCCTGGGACACCCGCTTCTCCGACCATGCCCCGCTGGTAGTGGACTACCGGCTCTAGTTTTAAGGTTCCCCTGATGACCTCTCCTTCCACCGCGTCGACCGTGGCCGACGCCGACGCCGACGCCGCCCCCGACGCCGCCCTCTCGACCGCCGGCCGGGCGCCTGCCGTTGCCGGCACCCGACACCGCATCCTCTCGGGCATGCAGCCGTCCGCGGACTCCCTGCACCTCGGAAACTACCTGGGCGCCCTGGTGAACTGGGTCCGGATGCAGGACGAATACGACGCCGTGTTCTTTATCCCGGACCTGCACGCCATCACGGTGCCGCAGGACCCCGCCGAGCTGGCCCACCGCACCCGCGTCACCGCCGCGCAGTACATTGCCGGCGGCGTCGACGTGAACAAGTGCACGCTGTTCGTCCAGTCCCAGGTTCCCGAGCACGCCCAGCTGGCCTGGGTGCTCAACTGCATCACCGGCTTCGGCGAGGCCTCCCGGATGACCCAGTTCAAGGACAAAGCCCTGAAGCAGGGGTCGGAGCAGGCCAGCGTCGGGCTGTTCACCTACCCCATCCTGCAGGCCGCGGACATCCTGCTGTACCAGCCGCACGGTGTTCCGGTCGGCGAGGATCAGCGCCAGCACGTGGAGCTGAGCCGCGATCTTGCGCAGCGCTTCAACTCCCGCTTCGGCGAGACGTTCACGGTGCCGCAGCCCTTCATCCAGAAGGAGTCGGCCAAGATCTACGACCTGCAGAACCCGACGGCGAAGATGTCGAAGTCCGCCGAGTCACCGGCCGGCCTGATCAACCTGCTCGACGAGCCCAAGCTGATCGCCAAGCGGATCAAGTCCGCCGTCACGGACGCGGAAACCGAAATCCGCTTCGACCGCGAGAACAAGCCGGGCGTCTCCAACCTGCTGACGATCTACTCGGCCATCACCGGCCAGAGCGTTGACCAGCTCGTCGCGGCGTACGAGGGCAAGATGTACGGCCACCTCAAGGTGGACCTGGCCGAGGCCGTGACGGCCCACCTGTCGCCGATCCGGGACCGCGCCAACGAGCTGCTCGCCGACCCGGCGGAGCTCGACCGGCTGCTGGCCGTGGGGGCGGACAAGGCCCGGGAGATCGCCTCGGTGACGCTCCGGGAGGTCTACGCCAAGGTTGGCTTCCTGCCCTACGCCGGAACACGGGGAGTCCACTAGCGCAATGTCCTCCGCCAGCAAAGTCACCGCCAGCGACACCGGACGCGCCGCCCACCACAGCGGACGCAAGGGTTCAGCCGCCGCACCCCATCAGGGCCCGGCGTCTGGCACTGGGCAGACCCCGGACGAAGGCATCAGCATCGGCGTCATCCTGGGCTTCCCGCCGGAGATCGCCGAGGAACTGCAGCGCTGGCGTGCCTCCTTCGGCGATCCGATGGCGGCGACAGTGCCGGCGCATATCACGCTCGTGACCACCACCATGACGCAGGACTGGGAGGCCACCCGCAGCCACGTCCGTGAGGTGGCCCGCCAGCAGGCGCCGTTCACCGTGACGATTGCGGGCACCGGGACCTTCCGGCCGGTCTCGCCGGTGGTGTTCCTGAACGTCGAGGCCGGCTTCGGCGAATGCGTCAGCCTGCACCGCCAGCTGCAGTCCGGCCCGCTGGAGCGCGAGCTCCCCTTCGCCTACCACCCGCACGTGACCGTGGCCCACGACGTGGCCCCGGAGAGCCTCGACGAGGCCGAAACGGTGCTCAAGGATTACAGGGCCAGCTTCCCGGTGGCTAGCATGGGACTTTACGAGCACGACGACAACGGCATCTGGCAGCTACGGGAAGAGCTTGACTTTGGCACCGAATCTGACGACCACCGAGACCCGGCCGGCCCAGCAGGCGCACGCTGATCCTCCCCTTCCCACCGAGCTGGCACGTCTGCGGCTCGAAGTGATCCGGAAACGGGTCGACTGGAGCAAGGCGAGCCGCGCCTCCGGCGGGGGCCTGGCCGCGCCGCTGGCGATGGTCCAATGGCAGCTGGCCCGGCTCAACGCCTTCCGGCCGATGCGCGCTTTCCAGCATTACAACCTGCAGCACGGCCCGCTGATGAGCGCCGGCATCGGCTTCAACATGTTCTTCTCCATCACCGGTCTGCTGGCCACCGGCTTCTCAGTGGCCGGCCTGCTGCTGAGCGGCCAGCCCGCCCTGCTGGAGCGGGTGGTGGGCAGCGTCGCCTCGAGCGCCCCGGGCCTGCTCAAGGTCGACGGCCGGGAGGGGCTGGTGGACCCGCAGGACCTGCTGAACCCCAACGGGCTGGGGTGGACGGCCGTGATTGCCGCCGTCGTGACCGTGGTGACGTCGCTGGGCTGGATTGCGGGCCTGCGCGACGGCCTGCGCGGGGTTCTGCGGCTCGGGCCGCTGAAGATGAATCCGATCCTGCTCAAACTGCACGACGTCGGGACCCTGCTGCTGCTCGGCGTCGCGCTGGTGATCAGTGCCGGCGCCTCGCTGGTGTTCGGCACCGCCGCCGGCTGGGTCGCCGAACAGCTTAAGCTGGACCCGCTGGTGGCCGGCCCGCTGACCACGTCCATCAAGATCGCCGTGCCGCTGGTGCTGGGCTGGGCGACCGCGCTGATCATGTTCCGGCTGGCCGCCGGGCTGAAACTGCAGCGCCGGGCCCTCCTGGAAGGAACCATCCTCGCCGCCGTGGGGACCAGCGTGCTGCAGATTTTCAGCGCCGAGCTGCTCGCCAGCGCCGGCCGGAACCCGATCCTCGCGCCGTTCGCGATCATCATCGGGCTGCTCATCTGGTTCAACCTGGTCAGCCAGGTCTACCTCGTCTCGGCGGCGTGGTCGGCCATCCGCGAGGAGGACGTGAAATCAGCGCCGTTGGCGAAGACTAACGGCTGGGGCGCCCGCCAGGTGCAGCCGGGGAAGACTCCGACCGAGCCCCGGGCGGTCCGCCGCCCGTCAGCTAGTTTCCGGCGTCGAGGTACTGATCGGCCCACGCTGAAATAATCTTCGCCGCGCGGGCGGCCTGGCCCTTGCCTGTCAGCAGGTGGTCGGAGCCCTCCAGCGAGACGAAGCTGCGCGGGTGCCGCGCGGTCTGGAAGATGCTGCTGGCGTTCTCGATGCCGACCGTGTTGTCGGTGGGGGAGTGCAGCACCATCAGCGGCTTGTGCAGTTGCCGGATGCAGTCGGTCAGGTCCGCGTTTTCCAGGTCCTCCACGAAGTGCCGCCTGATCTCCACCCGTTTGCCACCCAGGTCCACCTCGGCGCTGCCCTCGCTCAGAATCCGGTCCAGCGCCGCGTCAAAGACGTGGGCCACGTGCTTGGGCGAGAACGGGGCACCGACGGTAGCGACGGCGTCGAGCTCCGGGATCTCCCGTGCGGCCGCCAGCACCGCGGCACCGCCGAAGGAGTGCCCCACCAGCAGTGAGACGGGCCGGCCGGATTCGCGCATGAACTCTGCGGCCTTCACGGTATCCGCCACCTTGTGGCTGAAAGAACCCTCCGACCAGAGCCCGGCGGACTCGCCAAGGCCCAGGTTGTCGAACCGCAGCATGCCCACACCGTTGTCCGCCAGCGCCTTGCACATCCGCGAGGCCGAGGGGCTGTCCTTGCCCAGCGTGAAGCCGTGCGAGAACACGCCCCAGCCTTTCACCGGTCCCTCGGGGAGGTCGACGACGCCGGAGAGCAGCTCGCCGGTGGAACCTTCGAAGGAGACTTTCTCGGAGCGGGACACAGGAACCTTTCGGTCATAGGGGCTTACGACGACGGCGCCCCCACCGGGAAGGTGGGAGGCGCCGTCGTCGTGTGGAGCTGGTGGTGAAAAGGGAAGCTAGATCTTGCGGGCCAGGATGGCCTGCTTGACCTCGGCGATGGCCTGCGTGACCTGGATGCCGCGGGGGCAGGCCTCGGTGCAGTTGAAGGTGGTGCGGCAGCGCCACACACCTTCCTTGTCATTGAGGATCTCCAGGCGCATGTCGCCGGCGTCATCACGGGAATCGAAGATGAAGCGGTGCGCGTTGACGATCGCCGCCGGGCCGAAGTACTGGCCGTCGGTCCAGAACACCGGGCAGGACGAGGTGCACGCGGCGCAGAGGATGCACTTGGTGGTGTCGTCGAACCGCTCGCGGTCCTCGGCGGACTGCAGACGTTCCTTGGTGGGCTCGTGGCCGCGGTTGATCAGGAAGGGCATGACTTCGCGGAAGGACTGGAAGAACGGTTCCATGTCCACGATCAGGTCCTTCTCCACCGGCAGGCCCTTGATCGGCTCGACCGTGATGGGCTTGGACGTGTCCAGGTCCTTGAGCAGGGTCTTGCAGGCCAGGCGGTTGCGGCCGTTGATGCGCATGGCATCGGAGCCGCAGACGCCGTGGGCGCAGGACCGGCGGAAGGAGACGCTGCCGTCAATCTCCCACTTGACCTTGTGCAGTGCGTCCAGGACGCGGTCCGTTCCGTACATGGTGACGTGGAAGTCGTCCCAGGTGGACTCGTCGGAGACCTCCGGGTTGTAGCGGCGCACGCGCAGGTGGACGTCGAAGGACGGGATGTCCCCGCCGCCGCCGACGCCGGCGGGCAGTTCGATCTTGGAGGCTGGCTCAGCGAGTTCAGCGGTCATCTTAGTACTTCCTCACCATCGGCTCGTAGCGCGTAAAGACCACCGGTTTGGTGGCAAGCCGGATGCCGGCAATCGACTCGGCGGAACCGTCCGCCGGTGCGTGGTCATCCTTGTACGCCATGGAGTGCTTCATGAATTTTTCGTCGTCGCGCTCGGGGAAGTCCTCGCGGAAGTGTCCGCCGCGGGATTCCTCGCGGTGCAGGGCAGCCACAGTCATGACCTTGGCCAGTTCCAGCAGGAAGCCGAGTTCCACGGCCTCGAGCAGGTCCAGGTTGAAGCGCTTGCCCTTGTCCTGGACGCTGATGCGCTGGTACCGCTCCTCGAAGGACGCAATGTCCTTCAGGACCTGGTTCAGCGTCTCGGCGGTGCGGAACACCTGCATGTTGGCGTCCATGGTGTCCTGCAGTTCCTTGCGGATCTGGGCCACCTTCTCGGTGCCGTCCGAGGTGCGGACGTGCTCCAGCAGGTTCAGCGTGTACGCCTCGGGATCGGCGGGAAGTTCGACGAAGTCCGCGGTCTTGGCGTATTCCGCGGCGGCGATGCCGGCGCGCTTGCCGAAGACGTTGATGTCCAGCAGCGAGTTGGTGCCCAGGCGGTTGGAACCGTGCACCGAGACGCAGGCGACCTCACCGGCGGCGTAGAGGCCGGGGACAACGGTGTCGTTGTCCTGCAGGACCTCGGCGCTGATGTTGGTGGGGATACCGCCCATGGCGTAGTGCGCCGTCGGGAAGACCGGAACCGGCTCCGTGTACGGCTCCACACCGAGGTAGGTGCGGGCGAACTCGGTGATGTCCGGCAGCTTGGCGTCGATGTGCGCCGGCTCGAGGTGGGTCAGGTCCAGCAGGACGTAGTCCTTGTTCGGGCCGCAGCCGCGGCCTTCACGGACCTCGTTGGCCATGGAGCGGGCCACGATGTCACGCGGGGCGAGGTCCTTGATGGTGGGGGCGTAGCGCTCCATAAAGCGCTCACCCTCGGAGTTGCGCAGGATCGCGCCTTCGCCGCGGGCAGCCTCGGAGAGCAGGATGCCCAGGCCGGCGAGACCGGTCGGGTGGAACTGGAAGAACTCCATGTCTTCCAACGGGATGCCGCGGCGGAACGCGATGCCCATGCCGTCGCCGGTCAGGGTGTGGGCGTTGGAGGTGGTCTTGAAGACCTTGCCGGCGCCGCCGGAGGCGAAAACCACGGACTTGGCCTGGAAAACGTGCAGCTCGCCGGAGGCGAGGTCGTAGGAGACGACGCCGGCCACGCGCTTCTGCTTGTACGGGGTGCCGTCCTCGCGGACCGCGTCTTCCTCGACGGTCAGCAGGTCGAGCACGTAGTACTCGTTGTAGAACTCAACGTTGTGCTTGACGCAGTTTTGGTACAGGGTCTGCAGGATCATGTGGCCGGTGCGGTCCGCGGCGTAGCAGGCGCGGCGGACCGGAGCCTTGCCGTGGTCGCGGGTGTGCCCGCCGAAGCGGCGCTGGTCGATCCGGCCCTCGGGCGTGCGGTTGAACGGCAGGCCCATCTTTTCCAGGTCCAGGACGGCGTCGATCGCTTCCTTCGCCATGACCTCGGCGGCGTCCTGGTCCACCAGGTAGTCGCCGCCCTTGATGGTGTCGAAGGTGTGCCACTCCCAGTTGTCTTCCTCGACGTTGGCCAGGGCTGCACACATGCCGCCCTGCGCCGCGCCGGTGTGGGAGCGCGTGGGATAAAGCTTGGTCAGTACTGCTGTTCGCGCACGCTGACCGGATTCGATCGCGGCGCGCATGCCAGCGCCACCGGCACCGACAATGACGACGTCGTACTTATGGACCTGCATACCAGATGCTCTTTCTCTCAAAATTCGCTGTAAAACACCGCCGGCGGAGCCTGCGCAGTGAAGTCTCCTGATCCTTGTTCCGCAAAGCAGGCAAGGACCAGCGCCCGAAGGCAGGGGCCGCTACGGGGCGGGGCAGAACCCGCCGGGCAGCTGCACGCCGTCAACCACTGGGCACGGGTTGAAGGTGAAGATCACCAGGGTGCCGAGGATGATGATGGCCGCGGCGGCCGCGTAGAGCACGATCTTCAGCCAAAGGCGCGTCGCGTCCTTTTCGGCGTAGTCGTTGATGATGGTGCGCACGCCGTTGGTGCCGTGCAGCATGGCGAGCCACAGCATGGCCAGGTCCCAGACCTGCCAGAACGGGTCGGCCCACTTGCCGGCGACGAAGCCGAAGTCGATGGCGTGGATGCCTTCGCCCACCAGCAGGTTGACGGTCAGGTGGCCGAAGATGAGGACCACGAGGACGACGCCGGAAAGCCGCATGAACAGCCATGCCAGCATCTCGAAGTTGCCCTTGGAGGAGCCGTTGCGGCGGTACTGCGGTGCAATCCGGCCGCTGCGGGGACTCTGAATGGTTGCAGTCATGGTTTAGTGACCTCCGAAGGCGAGGGACAGGTGGCGGATGGAGAAGCCGACCATGACGACGACCCAGAGGGCCAGGACCGTCCACAGCATCTGGCGCTGGTACTTCGCGCCCTTCTTCCAGAAGTCGACGGCGATGATCCGCAGGCCGTTGAAGGCGTGGAACACGATCGCTGCGACAAGGCCCGTTTCACCCAGGGCCATAAGGGGGTTCTTGTAGGCACCGATCACGGCGGTGTAGGCCTCGGGGGACACACGCACCAATGAGGTGTCCAGCACGTGGACCAACAAGAAGAAAAAGATCACTACACCGGTAACGCGGTGTCCAACCCAGGACCACATGCCTTCACGGCCGCGGTACAAGGTGCCAGCTGGTTTTGTCGGCACTGAATAAACCTCCCTGCAACACAGCGGCGCTGGCATGGGATCCACGCGGGGGGAACGCCTGCTGCGAGAGCACTCGTAAGCTCAAGCCTAAATCTAGGCTTCGCTCTCAGCTTATTCAATTCAGCGGATCGATGGTGACGGCGCCCGGCGCGGTTTTCAACCACTTTTGAGACGAACGCCACATTTGCTGGCGCCGGTGGCGGATCGGTGCGCGGGTGCCGTCAGCGTCCTGCCCGCGGGCCCCGTGCGCGTCGCCACACTCGTGCCCCGGGGCGTCTGGGCGGCGTTCCGCTAAAGTAGCCGTGATGACTACAGACAATATGACCAGCCACGGCTCACCCGAGGGCGATGCAGCGGACTCCCCGCTGGACCGCTTTATCGCGGTGATTCCTGCCGGCGGAGTCGGCACCCGGCTCTGGCCGCTGTCCCGGGCCGCTGCCCCGAAGTTCCTGCACGACCTCACCGGGTCCGGCAGCACCCTGCTGCGCGCCACCTATGACCGGCTGGAACCCCTCGCCGGCAGCCGCGTGTTGGTCGTCACCGGAACCGCACACCGCGAGGCCGTGTGCCGCCAGCTGCCCGAGGTGTCCGAGGCGGACCTGGTCCTGGAGAGCGAGCCCAAGGATTCCGGGGCGGCCATCGGGCTCGCCGCCGCCATCCTGTACGAGCGCGACCCGGACACCATCATGGGGTCCTTCGCCGCGGACCAGGTCATCAGCCCTGACGAACTGTTCCAGGACGCCGTCCGCGAGGCGATCCACACCGCGGCCGCCGGCAAGATCGTGACGATCGGCATCAAGCCCACCCACCCCTCCACCGGGTTCGGCTACATCCGCGCCGGCGACAAGCTGAGTGTGGCAGGTGCCCCGAGCGCCCACACGGTCGTCGAGTTCGTCGAGAAGCCCAGCGAGGAAGTCGCCCAGCAGTACCTGGACAGCGGCGAGTACGTCTGGAACGCCGGCATGTTCGTCGCGCCGGTCTCGCTTATGCTCAAGCACCTGGAAGCCAACCAGCCGGAGCTGTTCGCGGGCCTGCAGGAAATCGCCAAGGCCTGGGACACCCCGCTGCGCGACGAGGTCACCTCCCGCGTCTGGCCCACGCTGCCCAAGATCGCCATCGACTACGCGGTCGCCGAGCCGGCCGCCGCGGCCGGGGACGTCGCCGTCGTGCCCGGCACCTTCCGCTGGGACGACGTCGGAGACTTCGCCTCCGTGGGCCGCCTCAACAGCGCCAAGGAAGTCGACGACGTCACCGTGATCGGCGCGGGCGCCCGCGTCTTCACCGAAAACGCCAGCGGTGTGGTGGTCACCGACACCAAGCGCGTGATCGCACTGATCGGCATCAAAGACGTCGTGATCGTGGATACCCCGGATGCGCTGCTCGTCACCACAAAGGCGAACTCCCAGCGGGTCAAGGCCGCGGTGGACGCGCTCAAGGCCAGCGGCGACACGGACGTGCTCTAGTCCCCTCCTGCTCTAGTCCCCCTCCGGGGGGCTGGCGTCGGCGCCGGGGCGCTAGCCGTACTGAGCCGCGACCGCGGCGCTGTCCGGGAACCGTAACGCGCCGTCGGCGATGCCGCTATTTTTTGGACTCTCGCTACAGTGATTGTGTGCGCAATTACACTACTGAAGCTGAGCCAACCACCCTGGTGGGGCCGTGGCTGGAGCCACTCCTGCCGGAGCTGACCGCCTTCCGCCGCGACCTGCATGCGCACCCGGAGCTTTCTTTCAAGGAGTTCCGCACCACCGACCAGCTCGCCAAGCGGCTCGAGGCTGCCGGGCTCAAGCCCCGCCGGCTCGAGGGCACCGGGCTGACGGTCGACGTCGGCGAGGGCCCGATTGCGACGGCGTTGCGCGGCGACATTGACGCGCTGCCCATTATCGAAGAGACCGGGCTGCCGTTCGCGTCCAAGAACCACGGGGTGACGCATGCGTGCGGCCACGACGTCCACACCACCACGATGCTGGGCATCGCCCTGGTCCTGCAGCAGATGCATGAGTCGTCGCCGCTGGGCGGCACGGTGCGCATCATTTTCCAGCCGGCCGAGGAGACCATGCCCGGCGGCGCGCACGCGTGCATCGAACAAGGCGTGCTGGAGGGGGTGCCCAGGATCCTGGCGCTGCACTGCGACCCCCGGATCGAAGTGGGCAAGATCGGCACCCGGATCGGCGCCATCACCTCGGCGTCGGACACCATCAAGATTGAACTGACCGGCCGGGGCGGCCACACGTCGCGTCCGCACCTGACCGAGGAACTGGTCTTTGCGCTGGCCCAGATCGCCATCAATGTCCCGGCCGTGCTGTCCCGCCGTGTCGACGTCCGCAGCGGCGTCTCCGTGGTGTGGGGACACATTTCGGCCGGCTCGGCCCCGAACGCCATCCCGGCGAGCGGCTACATGGCCGGCACCATGCGCTGCCTGGACCGCGAGGCCTGGCACAGCGCGGGGGAGATCCTCGACGAGGTGGTGCAGCAGATCGCGGCGCCCTACGGCGTCGACGTCCACCTGGAACACACCCGCGGCGTTCCGCCGGTGGTGAACTCCGAACACGAAACCGCGCTGATCGAGGCCGCCGCGCGTGCCGAGATCGGCGAGAGCTCGGTGGTGCTGACCCCGCAGTCGATGGGCGGCGAGGACTTCGCCTGGTTCCTGGCCGACCTGCCCGGGGCAATGATGCGGCTGGGCACGAAGACCCCCGGCGGCGAAGAATACGACCTGCACCGCGGCGACTACATCCTGGACGAGCGCGCCCTGGGCCTCGGCATCCGGGTGCTCACCGCCGCCGCGCTCCGCACCCTCCGAGACCTCTAGGCCCTCCGGCGCGAACGTACACTTCGCGCCCCTCCACCCCGCGCGAACGTACACTTGAGGCCCGAAATCCCCGCGATTTCGGGCCTCAAGTGTACGTTCGCGCTCTGGCTTCGGACGAATGAATTGTGCACAACTGAATTGTGGGCTACTGTTCTTGGGTGACCGAAACCATTTCCAGCCACGCCCCCGAGCCTGGCGTCCCCCGCCTGGACAGGCAGGTGTGCTTCGCCATGTACTCGGCCTCGCGGGCTGCCACAGCCGCTTACCGGCCGATGCTGGACGAGCTCGGACTGACCTACCCGCAATACCTCGTGATGATGGTGCTCTGGGAGGACCAACCGCGCGGCGTCCGCGAGCTGGGCGAGGAGCTCGGCCTCGACTCCGGCACGCTCTCGCCACTGCTCAAGCGGCTCGAATCCCTCGGCTACGTCGAGCGACGGCGGTCCACAGCGGACGAGCGGCGCGTGGAGGTATTCCTCACCGCGGCCGGCACCGCCCTCAGCGCCCGCGCCACCGGCATTCCGCAGCGGCTCGCCGATGCCGCCGGACTTTCCGCCGTGGAGCTTGACCAGCTCCGCGAGACGCTGGGCCGGCTGACCGCTGCGCTGCAGGACGGCCGCTGACCCACGCCGCCAGGCTGCGATTCCGCGGCACCCCCCAGTTTTCTCTGAATTTCCAACAGATCGGACCCTTATGAAGACCCTCTATACGGCCGAGGCACTGGCCTCCGGCGAAGGACGCGACGGAAACGCGCAGACGTCCGACGGCAAGCTCAACGTCGCACTGGCCAGCCCGGTTGAGCTCGGCGGCAGCGGCGAAGGGACCAACCCCGAGCAGCTCTTCGCCGCCGGGTACGCCGCCTGCTTCCACTCCGCCCTGCGCCTGGTGGGCCGCCAGCAGAAAGCGGACCTGACCGACTCCGCCGTCGCCGCGAAGATCCACCTCGGCGCCCTCGACGGCGGCTCCGGCTACGGCATCGCCGCCGAACTCGAGGTCGCACTGCCGGCCGTGGACCGCGAAACCGCCGAGGCGCTCGTCGCCAAGGCCCATGAGGTCTGCCCTTACTCCAACGCCACCCGAGGCAACATCACCGTAGACATCAAGATCCTGGAGGTCGCCGCATGAGCAACGAAACCACCACCATCCCCACCACAACCCGCGAGATCCAGCTCGCGTCCCGCCCGCACGGACGTCCCGTGCCGGAGAACTTCCGCCTCGCCGAGTCGGCTCTGCCGGACCTGCAGGACGGGCAGGTCCTGGTCCGCAATCTCTTCATCTCGGTGGACCCCTACATGCGCGGCCGGATGAATGACGTCAAGTCCTACTCCGCGCCGTTCGCCCTGGACGCCGCCATGGAGGGCGGCGCCGTCGGCGAGGTCATCGCCACCCGCTCAGCCGACCGCGAGGTGGGGGACACTGTGGTGCACAGCCTCGGTTGGCGTGAGTACGCCGTCCTGGACGCCGCCGCGACGACGCCCGCCCGCACCGACCTGGCCCCGGCGTCGGCCTTCCTGGGCGCGCTCGGCATGACCGGCCTGACCGCCTACGCCGGGCTGCTCAAGGTCGCCGAATTTAAGCCCGGCGAGGCCGTCTTCGTCTCCGGCGCAGCCGGCGCCGTCGGCTCCCTGGTGGGGCAGATTGCCAAGGCAATGGGTGCCTCCCGGGTGATCGGCAGTGCCGGCACCCCGGAGAAAGTGGCCCGCCTGCTGGAGCTCGGCTTCGACGCCGCCTTCAACTACCACGACGGCCCGGTTCGCGAGCTGCTGAAGGAGGCCGCGGGGGAGAAGGGCATCGACGTCTATTTCGACAACGTCGGCGGCGAGCACCTCGAGGCCGCGCTGTCCGTGCTCAACGTCGGCGGCCGCGTCGCCATGTGCGGCGCCATCTCTCAGTACAACTCCACCGAGCCGACGCCGGCCCCGCGGAACCTCATGCTGGCCATCGGCAAACAGCTGACCCTCAAGGGCTTCCTGGTGGGCGGCTACTGGCAGTACATGGGCGAGTTCGTCGAGAAGCTCTCCGGCTGGCTGGCCGACGGCACCGTCCGTTACGACGAGACCATCGTGGATGGGTTGGAGAACGCCCCGCAGGCCTTCATGGACCTGCTCGAGGGCGCCAACACCGGAAAGATGCTGGTCCGCCTCTGAGCTAGCTCCGCCACCAGCACGCGCGAACGTACACTTGAGGCCCCGATTTCCCACGACTTCGGGGCCTCAAGTGTACGTTCGCGCAGGTGGGGTACCGCTTGGTAACAAGTTCTCAACAATCTGGGAAACAGCTGTGAACTGTGTTACTCGACGTGTTCCATGACACTAAAGTAGCTTCCATCAGTGCGCCTCGGCGCAGTGCTGCGAATCCGTCAGTGACAACAGTGTTTCGGGGGAAAACCGGAAGCAGACACTCATTGGACTCCCGTCGTAGCGCCTATCTCTTTCTTCCTGGAGGAACTTTGAAGAACTCACTGCGCGCCACCCTTAAGCGCGGTTCAATGGCCGGCGTCGCCACCGCGGGTGCGGCTGCCCTGCTGCTCACCGGTTGCGGGGCCGCCCCCGACGCCGGCAGCAGCGCCACCAAGTCGGCCAGCAACTACACGGGCTGCATCGTGTCCGACTCCGGTGGATTCGACGACCAGTCGTTCAACCAGTCCTCCTACGAAGGTCTGAAGAAGACCGAGAAGGACCTCGGCATCAAGGTCAACCAGGTCGAGTCCAAGACCAACAACGACTTCGAGCCGAACCTGCGCGCCATGGTCACCGCCGGCTGCAACCTGACCATCACGGTCGGCTTCCTCCTCGGCGACGCCACCAAGACCCAGGCCACGGCGAACCCGGACAAGCACTTCGCGATCATCGACTTCGGCTACGACAAGCCCATCGCCAACGTCAAGCCGATTATCTACGACACGGCCCAGGCCGCCTTCATGGCCGGTTACCTCGCCGCCGGCACCACCAAGTCCGGCACGGTCGCCACCTTCGGCGGCATCAAGATCCCCACCGTCACCATCTTCATGGACGGCTACGCCGACGGCGTGAAGTACTACAACGAGAAGAACGGCAAGAACGTCAAGGTTCTCGGCTGGGACAAGGCCAAGCAGGACGGCTCCTTCACCGGCGACTTCGAGAAGCAGGACAAGGGCAAGCAGTTCACCCAGAACTTCCTCGACCAGGGTGCGGACATCGTGATGCCCGTCGCCGGACCGGTCGGCAAGGGTGCAGGCGCGGCCCTGAAGGAAGCCAAGGCAGCAGGCAAGGACGTCAAGCTCATCTGGGTTGACTCCGACGGCTTCCTCACCGCTCCGGACTACAAGGACATCATGCTCTCCTCTGTCATGAAGCAGATGGGCGAAGCCGTGGAGACCGTTGTGAAGGAAGACAAGGACGGCAAGTTCACCAACACGCCGTACGTCGGCACCCTCGCGAACGACGGCGTGCAGCTGGCTCCGTTCCACGACCTGGACTCCCAGGTTCCGGCCCAGCTGAAGTCGGACCTGGACCAGATCAAGAAGGATATTGCCTCCGGCAAGCTGAAGGTTGAGTCCGCAGCCAGCCCGAAGGCCTAACTCCCTCGCTAAGCGCCACGGCCCGCGCGGTTTTAGACCGCACGGGCTGTGGCGCTTTTCGTTGCGCCGGCCCCGCTTCGCCGGTCGTCGCAGGCACTAGGCTGGTTCTGCAGCCCCATCACCGGCATCCGGGCCGTGACCCGGACATACTTCGAGATTGGTCAGAGTTTTGAAACTTGAACTCAAGGGGATCACCAAACGCTTCGGCTCCCTGGTAGCCAACGACCACATTGATGTGGTGGTTGAACCGGGGCAGATCCACTGTCTGCTTGGCGAGAACGGCGCCGGCAAGTCCACGCTGATGAACGTCCTCTACGGGCTCTACGAGCCGACCGAGGGCGAAATCCTCATCGACGACAAGCCCGTCAGCTTCCGCGGTCCCGGGGACGCCATGGCGGCCGGCATTGGCATGGTGCACCAGCACTTTATGCTGGTGCCGGTCTTCACCGTCGCTGAAAACGTGGCGCTGGGGGCTGAAACCACGAAGGCCGGCGGATTCCTCAATCTCGATGACACCCGCCGGAAGATCCAGGAGATCTCCGACCGGTACGGCTTCGACGTCGACCCCGACGCCCTGATCGAAGACCTGCCGGTCGGCGTCCAGCAGCGGGTGGAAATCATCAAGGCCCTGGTCCGCGACGCCAAGGTGCTGATCCTGGACGAGCCCACCGCCGTGCTGACGCCGCAGGACACCGATGAACTGCTGGACATCATGCGCCAGCTCAAGAGCCACGGCACCTCGATCGTCTTCATCTCGCACAAGCTGCGCGAGGTCAAGGCCGTATCGGACACCATCACGGTGATCCGGCGCGGCAAGGTCGTTGGCACGGCCAGCCCCACGGCGTCGACGACGGAACTCGCCTCGATGATGGTGGGCCGCGCGGTCAACCTGACCCTGGACAAGGCCCCGGCCAAGCCGCAGGAAACCACCTTCCAGGTCAAGGACCTGACCGTGATCGCGCCCAGCGGCCAGCACGTGGTGGACGGCATCAGCTTCGACATCGCCCGCGGCGAGATCCTCGCCGTCGCCGGCGTCCAGGGCAACGGCCAGACCGAGCTCACCGAAGCCATCCTGGGCCTGCAGGACCGGGTCCACGGCTCCGTCCTGCTCGACGGCGAAGAACTGCTGGGCCGCAGCGTCAAGGACGTGCTCGGCGCCGGCGTCGGCTTCGTGCCGGAGGACCGCTCGGTGGACGGCCTGATCGGGACGTTCTCGATCGCCGAAAACCTGATCCTGGACCGTTACGACCAGGAGCCGTTCGCGAAGGGCATCAGCATGAGCCCGGCCAAGGTGCTGGAAAATGCGCAGACCCGGATCGACGAGTTCGACGTGCGCACCCCGTCCGGCTCGCTCGCCGCGGGAACCCTGTCCGGCGGCAACCAGCAGAAGGTGGTCATGGCGCGCGAGCTGTCGCGTCCGCTGCGCCTCTTCATCGCCTCCCAGCCGACCCGCGGGGTCGACGTCGGATCCATCGAGTTCCTGCACAAGCGGATTGTGGCGGAACGCGACCACGGCACGCCCGTGATGATCGTGTCCACCGAACTCGACGAAGTGATCGAACTGGCGGACCGGATCGCCGTGCTTTACAAGGGCAAGCTGGTGGGCATTGTGCCGGCCGGCACCGGACGCGACGTCCTTGGCCTCATGATGGCCGGGCTGTCGCCCGACGAGGCCCACGCCGACACCACCAAGACCCCGGCAACCACAGCCGCTGCCCCGGCGCCCGCCGCCCAGTCCGCGCAGGAGTCAGCCTCCGGCGCCGTAGGAGAGCACCATGACTGAAGTAAACAAGCCCCGCCACGCGGCTGAACCGGACCCGGCCCACACCCCGGACACCGAGGCCCCGGACACCGAGGCCCCGGCGGCCGACGCCACCACCGCCACCTCGCTGGACACGGCCGGCGGCGCCATGCGTCCCTCCGCCGTCCCGGTCTCCGCCCAGAGCGGGACCGTCCCCGGCGGCCCCGACTCGCTGCTGCGCAAGATCTTCACCGGCAGCGGCATGGTTTCCGTACTGGCCGTGCTGCTCGCGCTGATCCTGGGCGGCCTGCTGATCGCCAGCACGGACAAGGAGGTCAGCGCGAGCGCCGGCTACCTCTTCGCCCGGCCCAGCGACTTCTTCTCCGCCGTCTGGTCCGCCGCCACGCGCTCCTACGTGGCGTTGTTCCAAGGCTCCGTGTTCAACCCGCGCGGCACCGGCGTGGCCGGGCAGTTCGCCCCGTTGATGGAAACCCTCACCATCGCCACCCCGCTGATCACCGCAGGCCTCGGCGTCGCCCTTGCCTTCCGCGCCGGGCTGTTCAACATCGGCGCGCAGGGCCAGATCATCATGGCCGGCATCCTCGCCTCGTGGGTCGGCTTCGCGCTGCACCTGCCGATGGGGCTGCACCTGCTGCTGGTCCTGGTGGCCGGCATCGTCGGCGGCGCCCTCTGGGCCGGACTGGTCGGGTTCCTCAAGGCCCGCACCGGCGCCCACGAGGTGATCCTGACGATCATGTTCAACTACATCGCGCTCTACTTCCTGCGCTACCTGCTCAACACCCCGGCCTTCCAGCGGCCCGGCGAGACCAACCCGATTTCGCCGATCCTGGATCCCAGCGCCATCTACCCGCAGATCCTGGGCACCCAGTACCGGCTGCACCTCGGCTTCCTCCTGGCGATCGCCGCGACGGTGTTCGTCTGGTGGGTGCTGAACCGCTCGACGATCGGCTTCGAATTCCGGGCCGTCGGCGCCAACCCGAAGGCCGCCCTCACCGCCGGCATCAACGTCCCCCGCGCCACCATCCTGGTGATGGCGATCGCGGGAGCCCTGGCCGGCATGTCCGGCGTGGCCCAGGTGGCCGGCACCGAGAAGGTCCTCACCGACGGCGTCGCTGCCACCTACGGTTTTGACGCCATTACGGTCGCGCTGCTGGGACGGTCGACGCCGTGGGGCACCTTCGCCGCCGGCCTGCTGTTCGGCGCCTTCCGCGCCGGCGCCGTCCAGATGCAGATCCAGACCGGGACCCCGATCGACATCGTGCTGGTGGTCCAGTCGCTGATCGTGCTGTTCATCGCCGCGCCCCCGCTGGTGCGCGCGGTGTTCGGCCTGAACCCGCGCAAGAAGAAGGCCGCCAAGGCCGCCAAGTCCAAGCAGGCAGCAACCACCGGAGCAGCAGCATGAGCACAACAGCAACCTCGCCCCAGCCGGGACAGCAGCCTGCACCCCGGCCAGACGAAAAGCCGTCGGCCACCAACCACAAGCGGGCCGTGACCGCCAAGCCCGTGACCTGGAAGATCCCCGTCACCCTGCTGGTCCTGGCGGTTGTGGCGTTCATCTTCTTCGGGCTGATGGGCCCGCACCAGACCGCCAAGTTCGGCATCTCCACCGCCAGCGACTTCTTTCAGCTGCCGGCGCTGGAGGTTCCGGCCTTCCTCGGCGGCATCGTCCTCTCGGTGCTGATGCTGGCCCTGGCCGGCTACGCCGTCTTCCTCAAGACCCGCAACCACAAGGCCCCGGCCTGGGTCCCGGTCGCGTTCATTGTCCTGTTCGTCGCCGCGTTCCTGATCTGGGTGGTCGGCGGAGCCCGCACCACCAACATCTCGCTGGCCGGACTGATCGCGGGCTCGGTGACCCTCGCCGTGCCGCTGGTGTTCGGCTCGCTCTCCGGCGTGCTCTGCGAACGTGTCGGCGTCGTGAACATCGCCATCGAAGGCCAGCTCCTGGGCGGCGCCTTTACGGCCGCGATCATCGCCACACTGACGCACAACCCCTTCCTGGGCCTGCTGGCCGCGGCCGTGGCCGGGGCGCTTGTGTCCATGGTCCTGGCCCTGTTCAGCATCAAATACGTGGTCAACCAGATCATCGTCGGCGTCGTGCTCAACGTCCTCGTCTCCGGAGTCACCGGCTTCCTGTTCAGCACCGTCATGCAGGCGGACAAGGCCAAGTTCAACTCGCCGGAGCACCTTGACCCGATCACCATCCCCGTCCTGGGCGACATTCCGCTGATCGGGCCGATCCTGTTCAAGCAGTCCCTGATCGGCTACCTGATGTACATCGCCGTGATCGTGGTCTGGGTGGGGCTGTTCAAGACCAAGTGGGGCCTGCGGGTCCGTGCCGTCGGCGAACACCCCCAGGCAGCCGACACGATGGGCATCAAGGTCAACGCCACACGCTTCTGGAATGTCACCCTCGGCGGCGCCATCGCCGGCATCGGCGGCTCCTTCTTCACCCTCGTCGCGATCGACAGCTTCACCAAGGAGATCTCCGGCGGCCGAGGCTTCATCGCCCTGGCCGCCCTGATCTTCGGCCGCTGGAACCCGATCGGCGCCTTCT
Source organism: Arthrobacter sp. KBS0702 (assembly GCF_005937985.2). Lineage (NCBI taxonomy): Bacteria > Bacillati > Actinomycetota > Actinomycetes > Micrococcales > Micrococcaceae > Arthrobacter > Arthrobacter sp. KBS0702. The sequence continues at coordinate 940,497 of NZ_CP042172.1, forward strand.
TCGCAGCCCTGCTGTTCGGCTTCGCGGACAACCTGCAGAGCATCGTGACGATCATCGGCACCCCGGTCCCGAGCCAGTTCATGGCGATGCTTCCGTACCTCGTGACCGTGCTCGCCGTCGCCGGCCTTGTCGGCCGCTCCCGGCCGCCGGCGGCCAGCGGCATTCCGTACGTCAAGGGCTGACGATGACGGAGAACCTGGCAGCAGGCACGGCCGCCGCCGTCGACTGGGCCGCCCTCGAGGAGGCGGCCGTCGCGGCGATGGAAAACGCCTACGCGCCGTATTCGAAGTTCGCGGTGGGGGCGGCTGCCCTCACCGCGGACGGCCGGATCGTCAGCGGCTGCAACGTCGAAAACGCCAGCTACGGGCTCACGCTGTGCGCCGAGTGCGCGCTGGTGGGCAACCTTCACATGACCGGAGGCGGCCTCTTGCGCGCCTTCTACTGCGTCGACGCGCACGGCAACGTGCTGATGCCGTGCGGCCGGTGCCGCCAACTGCTCTACGAATTCCGGGCCCCGGACATGGAGCTCATGACCACACAGGGCATCAAGACGATGGACCAGGTGCTCCCCGACGCATTTGGCCCCCAACACCTGGAGGAAACCCGGTGACCCAGAACACCAGCAACAGTGAAGCGTTCGACGCCGTCGACATCATCCGCATCAAGCGGGACAAGGGTGTACTCAGCCCCGCCCAGATCGACTGGACGATCGACGCCTACACCCGTGGCGCCATCGCCGACGAACAGATGGCGGCACTGAACATGGCCATTCTGCTCAACGGCATGGACCGCGCCGAGATTTCGCGTTGGACCGCGGCGATGATCGCCTCCGGCGAGCGGATGGACTTCTCCAGCCTGCGCCGGCCCGACGGCGGCGTGAAGGCCACTTCGGACAAGCACTCCACCGGCGGCGTGGGGGACAAGATCACCCTGCCGCTGGCCCCGCTGGTGGCGGTCTTCGGCGTCGCCGTGCCGCAGCTCTCCGGCCGAGGCCTCGGCCACACCGGCGGCACCCTGGACAAGCTTGAGGCCATCCCCGGCTGGCGCGCAGCGCTGAGCAACGAGGAAATGCTGGCCCAGCTGCAGGACGTGGGCGCCGTGATCTGCGCCGCCGGCGCCGGACTGGCGCCGGCCGACAAGAAGCTCTACGCCCTGCGCGACGTCACCGGCACGGTCGAGGCCATCCCGCTCATTGCCTCCTCGATCATGAGCAAGAAGATCGCCGAGGGCACCGGATCACTGGTCCTGGACGTCAAGGTGGGCAGCGGCGCCTTCATGAAGGACGAGGCGCGCGCCCGCGAGCTGGCCGAGACCATGGTGGCCCTGGGCAAGGACGCCGGCGTTAACACGGTGGCCCTGCTGACCAACATGAACACGCCGCTGGGCCTCACCGCGGGCAACGCGATCGAGGTCGAGGAATCCGTGGAGGTCCTTGCCGGCGGGGGACCGGAGGACGTCGTCGAACTCACCGTCCGGCTGGCCGAGGAGATGCTGGCCTGCGCCGGCGTCCACGACGCCGATCCGCGCGCCGCCCTCAAGGACGGCCGCGCCATGGACGTCTGGAACCGGATGATCGAGGCCCAGGGCGGCGACCCGCGCGCCAAGCTGCCGGTCGCCAAGGAATCCGAGACCATCTACGCCCAGGCCGACGGTGTGCTGGTGGAACTCGACGCGATGGCCGTCGGCGTCGCCGCCTGGCGCCTCGGAGCCGGCCGCGCCCGCAAGGAGGACCAGGTCCAGGCCGGTGCCGGTGTGCGGATGCACGCCAAGCCGGGCGCCACCGTCCGCGCCGGGGAACCCCTGATGACCCTGCTGACGGACACCCCGGAGAAGTTCGGCCGGGCGAAGGAAGCGCTCGAACACGCCGCCGTGATCGCTCCGGAAGGCTCCCGACCGGCGCAGCAGCTTATCATCGACCGCATCGCCTAAGGCCCCTCGTTGCCCTATCACTTATGGCTGCTCTGACCCTGGTTTAGCAGCCACAAGTGATAGGGCAACGGGCCGCGGCGGGGCAGTACACTGGCACCACAGCATTCCGGGAGAAACCGGGTCCCGCCGTGCGTTAGGAAACCGTGCAGGCAATTAACGACTTCATCCTGGCCGCAGCGGGCCAACCCTGGGTCTTGTTCCTAGTGTTCGCCTGCTGCGTGATCGACGGCTTTTTTCCGCCGGTTCCCAGCGAGTCGGTGGTGGTCGGCCTGGCCGCCGTCGCCGCGACCGCCGATGTGCCCAACCCGGTCCTGCTGATCGTCGTGGCGGCCGCCGGCGCATTCTCCGGGGACAACATTGCCTACCTGATGGGGCGCGCCACCGGAACCACGCGCTGGAAGTGGATGCGCGGGCACCGGGCTCAACGGGCTTTCGGCTGGGCGGCGCGCGAGCTCCGGAAGCGGCCGGCCTCGCTGATTATGGTGGCGCGGTTCGTCCCGATCGGTCGGGTGGCCGTCAACCTGACCGCCGGTGCCACCCATTATGCGCAGTCCTACTTTGTCGGGCTGACCGTGCTCTCCGCGGTGCTGTGGTCCAGCTATTCGGTGGCCGTCGGCCTGTTCTTCGGCCAATGGTTCGACGACAACCACCTGCTGGGCGCCACGATCGCGATTATCTGCGCGATCGTCCTCGGTATTGCCGTCGACGTCGCCCTCAGCAGGCTGCGCGGCAGGCTGCCAAAGGAGGTCGTCCTGGACGACCGGAACCAGCCCGCGCCGCCGACGGACGGCTAAGGGCCGCCCGGAGCGCCACGGCGGGAAACATCGGACCGGCCGCGTAGCGCGAGACCCCCCGACCGTGGGACACTGGGATGCGATTCACGTCACGTCCGTGCCGTAGGCCCGCCAGTGCCAGCCCGTCCATTCCGGGTACGTCCCGACCCTTTCAGTTTCTAGGAGCACAGCCCGCGTGGAGTTCATTAATGAGGCCGTGCTCCATGCAGCCGGCCAGTGGTGGATTTACCCCCTCCTGCTGGCGTTTTTCTTCGTCGACGGCTTCGCCATGGTGGTCCCCAGTGAGACGCTGATCGTGGCCCTCGCCGCGTACTCTCGGCACAGTGGGCAGCCCAACCTCTGGCTCCTCGGACTCACGGCGCTGCTTGGCGCCATCGCCGGGGACAATATGGCTTACCTGCTCGGCCGCAAGATCGGCCTCGAGCGGTTCCGCTGGATGCGCAAGCCCAAGGTGCAACGAGTCTTCGGCTGGGCCCGCTACGAACTCGAAAAACGCGGCGCCGTGCTCATCTTCACCGCCCGCTACATCCCCTGGGGCCGCGTGGCCGTCAACTACGTCGCCGGCACCACTGGATTCCCGCACCGCAGGTTCTTCGTCCTGGACGCCTTTGCGTGCTTTACGTGGGTCATCTACTCGCTCGGGATCGGTCTGCTCGCCAGCTCCTTCCCCTGGCTGCACCACAACCCGCTGCTGAGCGCCGGCATCGCCGTCGTCTTCGCAATCGTCTTGGGCGTCGGCGTCGATCACGCCCTGCGCTGGTGGCACAAACGCCTGGGCCGGCGCGATGAAGCCGCCGCGGCGGAAGTTCCGACTTCGGACTCCGCCCGGTCCGCAGAGACCGACGCCTCCCGCAAGTAGCGCACGGCGCCGTCCGACCCTATGGTGGGAACGTGACTGAGACTATTCCTGACGCTGCCCCTGACCTCGAATTCGACCTGAAGGGCCTCCCCAAGGTCTCCCTTCATGACCACCTGGACGGCGGACTGCGTCCGGCCACCATCATTGAACTTGCCGAAAAAGTCGGCCACACACTGCCCTCCACCGACCCGGTCGCGCTGGGGGAGTGGTTCCGCGAATCGGCCGATTCCGGCTCCCTGGTCCGCTACCTCGAGACCTTCGACCACACCATCGCCGTGATGCAGACCAAGGAAGGCCTGTTCCGCGTCGCCAAGGAATTCGTCGAGGACCTCGCGGACGACGGCGTCGTCTACGGCGAGGTGCGCTGGGCACCCGAGCAGCACCTGCAGCAGGGCCTGTCCCTGGACGACGTCGTCGAAGCCGTCCAAGCGGGCCTGGACGCCGGCGTCGACGCCGTCGCCGAGACCGGCCGGGAAATCCAGGTCGGCCAGCTGATCACCGCCATGCGCCACGCCGACCGCGGCCAGGAGATCGCCGAACTCGCCGTCCGCCACCGCTACAAGGGCGCCGTCGGCTTCGACATCGCCGGGGCCGAGGACGGCTTCCTGCCCTCCCGCTTCAAGGACGCCTTCACCTACCTGGCCCAGCACAACTTCCCGGCCACCATCCACGCCGGAGAGGCGGCCGGCCTGGAAAGCATCCAGTCCGCCCTCGTTGACGGCCGGGCGCTGCGCCTGGGCCACGGGGTGCGGATCGCCGAGGACGTCACCGTCGAGTTCGAGGACGCCGAGTCGGCAGAGGCTGCCGCCACCGACCCGGACAGCGACGAGGTCGACGACAACATCGGCCTCGTGACCCTCGGCGAGCTCGCCAGCTGGGTCCGGGACCGCGGCATCGCGCTGGAAATCTGCCCCTCCTCCAACCTGCAGACCGGCGCGATCGCCGGCTTCGGCGAGGGCATCGAGAGCCACCCCGTGGACATGCTCTACCAGCTCGGCTTTAACGTCACGATCAATACGGACAACCGGCTGATGAGCGGCGTGACCCTCACGGACGAGTTCGAACTGCTGGTGGAGACTTTCGACTACGACCTGGACGACCTGCTCGAGCTGACCCTGAACGCCGCCGAAGCCGCGTTCCTGCCGCTCGAGGAGAAGGAAGCCCTGGTCGAGTACATCAACGAGGCCTACGCCGACCTTGGCTGAGGACCCCAACGCAACGGACGCGCGGCTCGGAGAGCTGCTGCAAACAATCGCCGAGCTGCGCGTCCACTGCCCCTGGATGGGCGCCCTCAGCCACGAATCCCTCGTGGAGTACCTCCTCGAGGAGGCCCATGAGGTGGCCGAAACCATCGAGGCCGACGGCGGCGACGCCGAGCTGCAGGCCGAACTCGGCGACGTCCTGCTGCAAGTGGTGCTGCACGCCAGGATTGCCGAGGAACGCGGCGCCTTCGACTTCCACGATGTCGCCCGGGGCCTGCGGGAGAAGATGATCCGGCGTAACCCGCACGTCTTCCGCCCCGACGGCTCGTTGCAGGACAACTTCCCGGCCACGGTCGAGGAGATCGTGCTGAAATGGGACGCCGTGAAAAGGGCCGAGAAGCCCGGCCGCGAGCACGCCTTCGAGGGGGTTCCGGCCGCGCTTCCGGCCCTGGCCCGGGCGCAGAAGCTGCTGGACCGGGCCGAACGCGCCGGACTGCCTGTTGAACCCGGGGCCGCACCGGCGGCCGCACCGACCCCCGTACCCGCCACCGAACAGGAGCTCGGCGAGCTGCTGTTCGGCATCGTCGCGGCTGCCCGCCGCAACGGCCTGGACGCCGAACGTGCCCTGCGCGCGGCCAACCGCCGCTTCGAGGACACTCCAAGCAGCGGCACCGGTGGCGCCGGCGGCACCGGCGCCGCGGGGCAGCGTCCGGGGGCTGGATAGCTTTCCGTAACTTATCCCACTCTCGACTAGGCTAGAGGCGACGAGGACGTCGGTTTTAGGCTTGATCCACCGCTAGATTCCCAGCAGTCAGATTCCCAGCAGATCGCTTCACCCAAAGGAGCATATTCATGGCGCTTATCGATGCCATCCACGCCCGCGAGATCCTCGATTCCCGTGGCAACCCGACCGTAGAAGTTGAAGTACTGCTCTCCGACGGCCAGATCGGCCGCGCGGCAGTTCCCTCCGGCGCCTCCACCGGCGAACACGAGGCCGTAGAGCTCCGCGACGGAGACAAGGGCCGTTACCTCGGCAAGGGCGTCCAGAAGGCCGTTGACGCGGTCATCGACCAGATCGCCCCCGCCCTGATCGGCTTCGATGCCACCGACCAGCGCAGCATCGACCAGTCGATGATCGACCTGGACGGCACCGCCAACAAGGGCAAGCTCGGCGCCAACGCAATCCTGGGCGTCTCCCTCGCCGTCGCCAACGCCGCTGCCGCGTCTGCCGACCTGCCGCTGTACAAGTACCTGGGCGGCCCGAACGCGCACGTCCTGCCGGTACCGCTGATGAACATCCTCAACGGCGGCTCGCACGCGGACTCCGACGTCGACATCCAGGAATTCATGGTTGTCCCGCTCGGCGCCGAGACCTTCTCCGAGGGCCTGCGCTGGGGCGTCGAGGTCTACCACGCGCTCAAGGCGGTGCTGCAGTCCAAGGGCTTGGCCACCGGCCTCGGCGACGAGGGCGGTTTCGCCCCGAACCTGCCGTCCAACCGCGCGGCCTTGGACCTGATCCAGGAAGCGATCAAGAACGCCGGCTACACCCCGGGCAAGGACATTGCCCTGGCCCTCGACGTCGCCTCCTCCGAGTTCTACAAGGACGGCGCCTACCAGTTCGAGGGCAAGTCCCTCAGCTCCGCCGACATGAGCGCCTACTACGCCGAGCTGGTGGCCGACTACCCGCTGGTCTCGATCGAAGACCCGCTGGACGAGAACGACTGGGAGGGCTGGAAGGCCCTCACGGACGCGATCGGCGACAAGGTCCAGATCGTCGGCGATGACCTGTTCGTTACGAACCCGGAGCGCCTGCAGACCGGCATCGATTCGCGGACCGCCAACTCGCTGCTGGTAAAGGTCAACCAGATCGGTTCGCTGACTGAGACGCTCGACGCCGTGTCCCTCGCCCAGCGCGCGGGCTACACGACCATCACCTCGCACCGCTCCGGTGAAACCGAGGACACCACCATCGCCGACATCTCGGTCGCCACCAACGCGGGCCAGATCAAGACCGGCGCGCCGGCCCGCTCCGAGCGCGTCGCCAAGTACAACCAGCTGCTGCGCATCGAAGAGGAACTCGATGACGCCGCACGCTACGCCGGACGCAGCGCGTTCCCGCGTTTCAAGGGCTAGTACCCGAAAAAACCCCGAACCGGTGGCTATGGTGGAATGACCATGGCCACCGGTTCTGTTTTGGCCGGTCCCTCTTGGCCGGTATTTTGTTGGCCTGTTTGAAGGAGTGACATGGCAACCCGCCGTCCCAAGGTTCCCCGGGCCGCTGCCGCGGCCACGAAGTCTTCGGCCGCCGGCCGGGGGGAAGCCGACGGCGGCGACGTCATCCGGGCCGATTTCGGTGGCGCGCGGCACGGCAGCGCACCGGATACCCAAGCTGCCCGTCCCGATCACGGTCCGCAGGCACCCGGTGCCCCGACTGCCGGCCGCGCCACCGCCGGCGCAGCGGCGGGATCCGCCAGGGTCGCCGCGGGCCGGGCGGCCACAGCCGCCACAGCCAAGGCCGGCCAGTCCGGGGAATCCGCCGGGGCAGGGGAGGACGTCGATCCCGTCCCGGCCAAGGCCTTCTCCGGCCGGATGCTGGCCCTGGCCCTGGTGATGATCGCGATCACCATCCTGCTGGCGCCGTCGGTCAAGATCTTCCTCGAAAAGCGCGCCGAAATCGCGGAGCTGGAGGCCGACATCTCGGCCAAGCAGGCGAAGCAAACGGACCTCAAGCGACAGGTCTCGCGCTGGCAGGACCCGAACTACGTCAAGCAGCAGGCCCGCGACCGCATTAACATGGTTATGCCCGGCGAAACCGGCTACTGGGTTTTCGGCAGCGATCTTCCTGCCGGAACGCCCGGTGCCGGTGCCGCGTCAGGAACAGCCACAGACCCCGCCAATCTGCCGTGGGTGGATTCCCTCTGGGACTCCATCAAACGGTCGGCAACAGACTAGGAGCGGCGCCCGCCGCCGATTACCGCAGGCCGGTAATCCCAACAGGGCAGGAAGGTGCCGCGCCAGTGGACGAGAACCGAGTGGACACCCCCCAAGCCGGGAACCCCGTCGAGGGGGCACCGGCCACAGCGGCTGAGGCTTCACGCCGACCAACGGCCCGCGACCTCGACGTCCTCAGCCGACAGCTGGGCCGGCCGGTGCGCGACGTCGTCGAGATCCCGGCCCGCTGCGTGTGCGGCAACCCCCTCGTGGCGGCCACCTCGCCGCGGCTCAGCAACGGCACGCCGTTCCCCACCACCTTCTACCTGACCCACCCGGTCATCACCTCAGCCGTGTCGCGGCTTGAAGCCGCCGGGCTGATGAACGAGATGAACGACCGGCTCGGGTCCGACGCCGAACTGGCAGCCGGCTACCGCGCCGCGCACGAAGCCTACCTGCAGTCCCGCGCCGAGATCGGGGCCCGGTCCGGCATCGGGTCAGTGCCGGAGATCGACGGCGTCTCCGCCGGAGGCATGCCCACCCGCGTCAAGTGCCTGCACGTCCTGGTGGGCCACTCGCTCGCGGCCGGACCCGGCGTCAACCCGCTCGGCGACGAGGCCATCGCCGGCATCAGCCAGTGGTGGACGCGTGAGCGCTGCTACTGCGACGGCGCCTGGGACACCGGGGGAGAGGCCCCCTCGCGGGACCTGAGCCGGCACGGACCGCAGGGGCTTCCGGACATCGTTGGCCGGCCCGCCCCGGTCCGGAAGGCCCGCGCGGAGACCCCCGCCGCAGGCGAGGACGCAGCAACCGACACCGGGGCCGGGCAGTGAGCCGCGTGGCCGCCATCGACTGCGGCACCAACTCCATCCGGCTCCTGATCGCCGACGTGGCCGAATCCGCCGGCACCTCGCCCAGACTCACCGACGTCGTGCGCGAGATGCGCGTGGTCCGGCTCGGCCAGGGCGTCGACGCCACCGGGGAATTCGCCCAGGAAGCGCTGGAGCGCACCCTCGACGCGACCCGCGACTATGCCGAGCTGATCCGCCGCCACGGCGCCGGCAAGGTCCGTTTCGTGGCCACCTCTGCGACCCGGGACGCCCGCAACCGGCAGGTCTTCATCGACGGTGTCCGCGAACTTCTCGGCATCGAACCCGAAGTGATCAGCGGCGACGAGGAAGCCGCCCTGTCGTTCGCCGGAGCCAGCAGCGTCCTGCCCTCGCGGGGCAAGGACCCGGTGCTCGTGGTGGACTTGGGAGGCGGAAGCACCGAATTCGTACTCGGCGACGCCGACGGCGTCATCGCCGCCAAGTCGGTCGACGTCGGCTGCGTCCGGATGACCGAACGGCACCTGGTGGGCGACCCGCCCACGGCCGGGCAGATCGCCGCCGCGGAGGCCGACGTCGACGCCGCCATCAGCCACGCGGCGCTGACGGTTCCGCTGGACCGTGCCACCGCCGTGATCGGCGTGGCAGGGTCCGTCACCACCATCACCGCCCACGCACTGAAGCTGGCGGAGTACTCCCCGGCTGCTATCCACGGCACGGAACTGGACCTCGCCACCGCCCGGGAGGCATGCACTTCCCTGCTGGAGATGACCCGGCAGCACCGGGCTGCCCTGCCGTACATGCACCCCGGGCGCGTTGACGTGATCGGTGCCGGCGGCCTCGTCTGGCGGCGCGTGCTGGAACGGATGGCGGACGCCACCAACGGGCGGATCACGTCGGCCATTACCAGTGAACACGATATTCTTGACGGGATTGCCCTGAGCATCAGCTAGCTTTTGCGCCCGGACCGGCAGTGTCCACCAGCGCAGCGCCCACCCAGGCAGTGCCTGCCGCCACCGCCGCCGGAGGCAGCCGCCACCGACTGCCGCGCCCGCAGACATACCGCCGATTGGACCCGAATGACCAGAGCAACAGCCCGGCACCGCCGGACCGCCTCCGCGTTGATGGCTTTGGCCCTGGCCGGGTGCAGCACCGCGGGAGCTTTGTCGCTGGCCCCGGCGGCCCACGCGGACGCCACCCGGGACAAGGAATACTGGCTCGCCGAATCCGGCATCACCAAAGCCTGGGACGTCTCGAAGGGCGCCAACGTCAAGGTCGCCGTGATCGACAGCGGCGTGGACGGCAAACACCCGGACCTCAAGGGCGTGCTGGCCGGGGGAGCGGACGTCTCCGGCGCGGGGGCCGCCGACGGCCAGAAGAGCATCGGAGCCAAGCCCGAACACGGCACGCTCGTGGCGACGATGCTGGCCGGCCGCGGACACCAGCCGGCCGGAGCCAGTGCCAGCCCAAGCCCCAGCCCCAGCCCCAGCCCCAGCCCAACGCCCGGGACCGGCGTCGGCTCCGACGGGATCGTGGGTGTCGCCCCGGAGGCCCAAATCCTGTCCGTGTCCACCTGGCTGGGGTCGGCCAACCCGGGCGGCAAGAGCGACCAGGACCAGATTCCCGCCGCGGTCCGCTGGGCCGTGGACAACGGGGCCCGCGTCATCAATATCTCGCTCGGCAGCACCGCCCCGGAGTGGCCACAAAGCTGGGATGCGGCGTTCCTGTACGCCGAGCAAAAGGACGTGGTGATCGTCGCCGCGGCCGGCAACCGCGTCGGCGGGAACATCCAGGTGGGGGCGCCGGCAACCATTCCCGGTGTGCTGACGGTGGCCGGCCTGGACCGCAAGGGCGTCGCCAGCATCGACTCGTCCTCCCAGGGCATCAGCATCGGCGTCGCCGCCCCGGCCGAGAACCTGGTGGGCGGCATGCCCGGCGGCGGCTATGCCGAGTGGGCCGGAACCTCCGGCGCCACCCCCATCGTGGCCGGCGTGGCGGCCCTGATCCGCTCCAAGTGGCCGGACATGTCAGCCAGCCAGGTCATCAACCGGATTGTCAGCACCGCAAAGGACGCCGGGCTTCCGGGAAAGGACCCGCTGTACGGCTTCGGCGTGCTTGACGCCGAGGCTGCGCTGAAGGCCGATGTTCCGGAAAGCGCGGTCAACCCGCTGGGGTCGATCTCGGACTGGATCCGGGTCCACCGGCGCGGCAACCCGGTCAGTTCGGCGCCCGCTGCCCTGCCCAGCCCCTCCAGCGCGGCACCGACGCTGCCCGAGGCGACCATGCCGGTCGCGGAGGCTCCATCACCGGCCGACAGCGCCGTCCCGGCGATGGTGGTGCTCGGCTTCGGCGGACTCTTTGTATGCATTATCGCCGGGGCCGCCATCCAGCTCCGGAGGGCAGCCCGCGCAGCCTCCGCGCCGCCCGGCGGCCCCGAAACGGGCGCCTTGGATTCGGTGGAGTCGGGGAGCCCGGGGAGTTAGTGAAGTTTTTCACAAACTACGGTATTCTTGACGCATGGCATCCACCCCTCAGCTCCAGGACCGTCCCAGGGTACTCGTCGTCGGCGGCGGGTACGTCGGCCTGTACGTAGCCCTCAAACTGCAGAAGAAGATCGCGAACGCCGGCGGCATCGTCACCGTCGTCGATCCCCTGCCCTACATGACCTACCAGCCCTTCCTCCCCGAAGTGGCCGGCGGCAACATCGAGGCACGCCACGCCGTCGTCTCGCACCGCCAGCACCTCAAGCAGACCGAACTGATCCAGGGCCGCGTCACCTCGATCGACCACGCCAACCGCACAGCCGTGGTGGCACCGTCCGACGGCGGCGAGAACTTCGAGATTCCCTACTTCGACGTCGTGCTCGCCGCCGGTGCGATCACCCGCACGTTCCCGATCAAGGGCCTCGCGGACAAGGGCATCGGCCTGAAGACCATCGAGGAAGCCGTCGCCCTGCGCAACGGTGTCCTGGAGCGCATCGAAACCGGTTCGCTCATGACCGACCCGGTCGAACGCGCCCGCGCCCTGACCTTCGTCGTCGTCGGCGGCGGCTTCGCCGGCATCGAATGCATCACCGAAATGGAAGACCTGGCCCGGGCCGCGGTCAAGAACAACCCGCGCGTCAAGCAGGAGGAAGTCCGCTTCGTCCTGGTCGAGGCCATGGGCCGGATCATGCCCGAGGTCACGGCCAAGCAGGCCGAATGGGTTGTCGAGCACCTGCGCAGCCGCGGCATCGAGGTGCTGCTCAACACCTCGCTGGACAACGCCGAGGGCTCGCTGAAGCTCATAAACCTCCCGGACAAGACGCCCGCGCAGGAATTCGAATCGGACACCCTCGTCTGGACCGCCGGCGTGCAGGCCAACCCGATGGTCCGCTCCACCGACTTCCCGCTCGAGCCCCGCGGCCGCGTCCGCGTCCTCCCCGACCTCCGCATCTCCGGCGACGAAGGCATCATCGAGAACGCCTGGGCCGCCGGCGACATCGCCGCCGTGCCTGACCTCACCGGCAGCGGCCTGCCCGACGGCACCTGCGTCCCGAACGCCCAGCACGCGCTGCGCCAGGCCAAGCGCCTCGCCAAGAACCTGTGGGCCTCCCGGTGGGAGAAGGAACTCAAGGACTACAAGCACAAGAACCTGGGCGCCGTCGCCGGCTTCGGCGAATGGAAGGGTGTTGCCAACATCAACCTCATCGGCCGGATCGGTCTTAAGGGACCGCTCGCCTGGCTGGCGCACCGCGGCTACCACGGCCTGGCCATGCCAACCGTGGAGCGCAAGATCCGTGTGATCTCCGGCTGGTTCTGGCAGCTCTTCCTGGGCCGCGACACCACCCAGTTGATGGACCTCGACAACCCGCGCGGCGCCTTCGAGGCCGCGGCGAAGCCGGCTCCGAAGCCGGCTGAGGCTCCGCCTGCGGCCCCCGCCGCGCCGGCGGCCGACAAGCCTGCCGAGGCACCCAAGCAGACTGTTGTGGCCGACTCCAAGTAGTCGCCAGCAGCCCGACGACGGCGGCCGTTCCCTTCTGCGGGAACGGCCGCCGTCGTCGTTGGTGGCGTTGTCGTGGGTGGTGGCCCGGATTGGCCGGCGGGCGGGCGTCCCCGCCTAGACTTGGCCCATGACTCCTGCTGAGAAGGACCTGCACACGCTGCTCGCAACCATGCGGCCGGTAATCCGCGAGGGCGAATACGTCTATGCCCTTTGGCCGCACGGCAAACCGCTGGCCGGTCACATCGCGGCGGCCGTCCGTGAAGCCGAGGGCCTGACCGTGGTGCTGCCGCGGGACGACGCCGATGCAATGGGTCTGAAGTACGACTTCGTGGCCGCCTGGATCACCCTGCAGGTGCACTCCTCGCTGGAGGCCGTCGGGCTCACCGCCGCCGTTAGCGCAGCCCTGACCGAGGCAAAGATCAGCTGCAACGTCCTCGCCGGGTTCCACCACGACCACCTGCTGGTTCCCGTGGCCGACGCCGAGCGTGCGCTCGAGGTCCTCCACGAGCTCTCCGCGGGCAGCCGGAGCGCGAACGGCGGCGCCCAGCAGCCCGCGCCCACCCTCGTGCTCCGGACCGAGGAGCCGGCTGACCGGCCTGCCCTCCTGGCGCTCACCGCGGCGGCCTTCGCCATCTCGCCCGTCACGGGGCTGCCGGTCGAAGGGGAGCCGGAGGAGGTCGAGTTGCTGCGGCGGCTTTTTGACTGTGCGGAGTACCTGCCCGAGTTCAGCATCGTCGCTGAGCTCGACGGCGAAATCGTAGGGCACGTGATCAGCACCCGGGGGCGGGCGGGGGAGCTGGAGCTGTTGGGCCTGGGGCCCATCGGGGTGACCCCACGGCTGCAACGCCACGGGATCGGGTCGGCGCTGATGAAAGAAACCATCGATCGGGCAAATGCGGCGGGGGAGCGGGGCATCGCCCTGCTGGGCAGCCCGGAGTACTACGCGCGGTTCGGCTTTGTGCCCTCCACCTCCCTCGGCGTGCAACCACCGGACCCGGCCTGGGGAGACCACTTCCTGCTGCTGCCGCTGGCGCTCTGGCCCGGCGGCGTCAGCGGAGCCTTCCGCTACGCCGAGCCCTTTGGCGTACCGCCAGCCGCCGCGTAGCGGCCCGGCCCGGGATACCATTGACCGGGCGCCCCAGTAGCCCAATTGGCAGAGGCAGCGGACTTAAAATCCGCGTGTTGTGGGTTCGAGTCCCACCTGGGGCACACACGGTGAGCGTCCGTCTCACGCGGCGCTTTTGACTTGCACATTTTCGCCACATATGTTTGTCCAGTTCCTCCCAATCCCCCCGACGGCAGGGGAACATCAAAGACGCCCCCGCACCACGGTCGCAATGACCGGTGCGGGGGCGTTTTCGCGGGCAGCCACGGCAGGCCAGCGGGCCCGAGGAGGGCCGCGTCCCCCGATGCCAGTGGCGGCAGGCGGCGTCGGCCTCCGGAGGCGCCTGAGGCGAGGGGAGGCGCCCATTCCCTCGCCTGATTCCCACCATGCAACGAGTGTTATAAGGATGTGACCGTAGTCACTTATTTTCGCGCGGAATTTGCACTAGCTTGAAACTAAATCAGGAACACCTGATCTTTCGCGTCAAAGGCCGTTCGCACCTTTCGATCGAGGAGATTTTTTATGACTTCACTCCCCCAGGTGGCGCCGCGCATCGCTAAGCTCACAGCGCTTAGCATCGGCGTCGCCCTTCTGGCAACGGCTTGTGGCGGTTCGTCCACGCCGTCGTCTTCCGGTTCGGGTTCGGCATCAGCGCAGGCCGGCGGTATCTCTTGCCCGGCTCCCAGTGCAACCGGGGGCGCCACCAGCTCGGCCAGCGCGGCAGGTGCGGTGCCTGCTTCCTCGACCACCACCCCGACGCCGCTCAAGCTCGGCTCGCTGCTGCCGACCACCGGCTCCCTCGCCTTCCTCGGCCCGCCCGAAATCGCGGGCGTTAACCTCGGTATCAAGGAGATCAACGACGCCGGCGGCGTGCTGGGCAAGCCCGTCGAGGTGATCCACCGCGACTCCGGCGACACCAAGACTGACATCGCCACCCAGTCCACCTCCGCGCTCCTGGGCCAGGGCGTCAGCGCCATCATCGGCGCCGCCTCCTCCGGCGTCTCCAAGACCGTGATCAACCAGATCACCGGTGCCGGCGTTATCCAGTTCTCACCGGCCAACACCTCGCCGGACTTCACCACCTGGGACGACAAGGGCCTCTACTGGCGCACCGCCCCGTCCGATGTGCTGCAGGGCAAGGTCCTCGGCAACTACATGACCACCTGTGGTGCACAGACCGTCGGCATGATCGTCCTGAACGACGCATACGGCACCGGCCTGGCCAAGAACGTGCAGGCGGCGGTTGAAGCTGCTGGCGGCAAGGTTGTGGCGCAGGAACTCTTCAACGAAGGCGACTCGCAGTTCTCCAGCCAGGTGGACAAGGTCCTCGCGGCCAAGCCGGATGCCATTGCCCTGATCACCTTCGACCAGGCCAAGAGCATCGTTCCGCTGATGACGGGCAAGGGCGTCAAGCCCACCCAGATCTTCATGGTGGACGGCAACATGTCCGACTACAGCAAGGACTTCAAGCCCGGCACCCTGAAGGGCGCCCAGGGCACCATCCCGGGCACCTTCGCCAAGGATGACTTCAAGAAGAAGCTCCTCGCGATCGACCCCGCGCTCAAGGATTACAGCTACGCAGGCGAGTCCTACGATGCCGTGAACCTGATCGCACTGGCGGCTGAGGAAGCCAAGAGCACCAAGGGCGTGGACATCGCCAAGCACCTGAAGGATGTCTCCGAGGGCGGCGAGAAGTGCAACAACTTCGCCAGCTGTGTCACCCTGCTCCGCAACGGCAAGGACATCGACTACGACGGCCAGTCCGGCCCCGTAACGTTCTCCGACGCCGGTGACCCGACGGAAGCCTACATCGGCATCTACGAGTTCCAGGATGACAACACCTACAAGCCCGTCAAGGAAGAGTTCGGCAAGCTGTAAAGCCGCATTCCCCTAGACAAACAGGAGACCCCCGTCCAGTCCGGACGGGGGTCTCTTGTTTGTGGGGAGCCGGGAGGGGAGCGGCGGCGAAGGACGCGACCGGGCCTTGGCGTCACGCACGTCAGTCTTTCGGCCTGCCCCGTTCAGCTGGACCCCGCAGAAGCGGCCCAACCCGCCGGGCGCAGGCCCAATACTCTGCTCCACGTGACGCCCGCGCCAAGGGGTGGGCTTGATGTCGCTGGGCCGGCGATGCAGTCTCGTTGGCGCTGCGGAACCGGTCTTGCGCTGCGGATTCAGACGAGGGCTACCCGGATCCGCGGTGCGGCTGTCCGGAACCGGTGCGGAAGTGGCCGCCGGAGCCCAAGGGCTTACCGGGCCTCCCGGCGCTCCGACACGCAGAAGGGCCGCCACCGGCTGGTGACGGCCCTTCCTGGACTGCTGTGGCGGTCTAGTCGACGGTGTCGGCCAGGGTGCCCAGGTACAGCTGGATGACCTTGGGGTCCTTCATGAGCTCCCGTCCGGTACCCGTGTACGCGTCCTTGCCCTGGTCCAGGACATAGCCGCGGTCGCAGATCTGCAGGCAGCGGCGCGCGTTCTGCTCCACCATGATGACGGAGACGCCGGCCCGGTTGATCTCATGCACCCGCAGGAAGGTTTCGTCCTGCTTGACGGGGGAGAGGCCGGCCGAGGGCTCGTCGAGGAGCAGCACGGCCGGATCCATCATCAGGGCCCGTCCCATGGCGACCATCTGGCGTTCGCCGCCGGAGAGCGAACCGGCGCGCTGGGCACGCCGCTTGGCCAGTTCCGGGAACAGGTCCGCGACGAAGTCGAACCGTTCGGCGAAGTCCTTCGGCCGCTGGAACATGCCCATCTGGAGGTTCTCTTCGATGGTCAGGGCCGCGAACACGTTGTTGGTCTGCGGGACGAAGCCCACGCCCCGGCTGACCAGCTTGTTGGCCTTCAGCCCGGTGATGTCCTGGCCGCGGACCACCACGGACCCGGAGTGGACCTTGACGAGGCCGAACATGGCCTTCAGCAGGGTCGACTTGCCGGCACCGTTGGGTCCGATGATGCCGATCAGCTCACCCTTGCGGGCTTCAATGCTGCAGCCGTTGAGGATGTTGACGCCCGGAATGTAGCCGGCAACCAGGTTGGTGACCTTGACGACCGAGTCGCCGTCGTAGGCGTTCGTTGCGGTTGCTGCCGCGCTGGTGGCGCTCATTCTGTTTCCTTCTCTGTCCGGTTCGGCTCGCCGCGGGTCGGCTCCTCTGCGCTGCGCCTGCCGTGCGGTGCCCCGTTGGCGGTATCGGACTCTGCCGACTCCGCCACGAGGACATCGGTGGAGATGATGCCGGCGTTGTCGGTGCCGACAATTGATTCCTCGTCGGCCTCGAGTTCGGCCGCGAGCACCTTGATGCCTTCCGAGTCACCCAGATCCACGTCGTGGTGGGCACCCAGATAGGCGTCGATCACTGCCGGGTTCTTCATGACCTCGGCGGGCGGGCCCTCGGCGACGATCTTGCCCTCGGCCATCACCACCACCCAGTCGGCGATGTGGCGGACCATGTGCATGTCGTGCTCGACGAACAACACGGTCATGCCCTCGGCCTTGAGGTTCTTGATGTGGTCCAGCAGTGACTGGGTCAGCGCCGGGTTTACGCCTGCCATCGGCTCGTCGAGCATAACGAGCTTCGGGCGCACCATCAGCGAGCGGGCCATCTCGAGGAGTTTGCGCTGGCCGCCGGACAGGGACGCGGCGTAGTCGTCCTTCTTGGCATCGAGCTTGAACTTCTCGAGCAGCACGTTGGCTTGCTCGGTGATCTTCTTCTCCTGGCCGCCCCAGATTCCCTTGAACAGGGCCTTGGAGAGCTTCTCGCCGGACTGCTGGGAGGCGCCAAGGCGCATGTTCTCCATAACGGTGAGCTTGCCCATGACCTTGGTGAGCTGGAAGGTGCGGACCATGCCCATGCGCGCCACCTTGTAGGAGGAGACGCCGGCCAGGCTGTTGCCCTCGAACTGCCACTTGCCCGTGTTGGGCGTATCGAAGCCGGTCAGCAGGTTGAACAGCGTGGTCTTGCCGGCCCCGTTCGGGCCGATCAGCGCCGTAATCTTGTGCCGCGGGATCTCCAGGTACTGGACGTCGACGGCGTTGATGCCGCCGAAGCTGCGGGTGACGTCCTCCGCCACCAGGATCGGATCGCGCTTTTTGCAGCCGGGCGCGATCTCACCGGCGGCAATCGGACGCGAATCCGTCATGTAGTCGATGGTCTCGCCGGGGGTCCCGGCTGCCGTCTTGGGTTCTTCGCTGTGCATGCTCATGCGAACGCCAGCTCCTTCTTGTTGCCGAAGACGCCCTGGGGCCTGAAGATCATCAGCAGCATCAGTGCGATGCCGACCAGGATGTAGCGCAGCTGGCCGGCCTGGACCGTGTTCAGCCACGTGACGGCGCCGGATTCGATCAGGCCGTACAGCACGCCCTGGGTGAGGGACAGTACGACCCAGAAGATCATTGCGCCCACCACGGGCCCCAGCACGGTGCCGAGTCCGCCGAGCAGCAGGCAGGTGTAGAGGAAGAACGTCAGCTCCGTGCCGTAGTTGGCGGGCTGCACCGCGCCGCGGGGGAGGGTGAAGACCATGCCGGCAAGGGCGCCAAGCACGCCGCCGATGACGAGGGCCTGCATCTTGTACGAGTAGACGTTCTTGCCAAGCGAGCGGACGGCGTTCTCGTCCTCGCGGATGCCCTTGAGGACGCGGCCCCAGGGGCTGCGCATCAGCAGCCAGACCAGCAGGCAGCAGACAATGACCAGGGCCCAGCCGACCACGCGGATGAAGAGGTCGCGGTTGTTCATGCCGAAGTAGGTTCCTTCGGGGAACGGGTTCATCGCGTAGAAGTCGCCCTCGAAGGCGGCAAGGCCGTTGGCGGAACCGGTCACCGAGGTCAGCTGGTTGGTCGTGACGATGTAGCGGACGATTTCCGCAGCCGCGATCGTGACGATGGCCAGGTAGTCGGCCCTGAGCCGGAGGGTGGGGATACCGAGCAGCAGGGCGAAGATCGCCGAGCATACGACGGCGATCAGCAGGCCCACGAAGAACGGCACGTGGAAGGTCAGGGTGGAGATGGCGAAGCCGTAAGCCCCCACCGCCATGAAGCCGGCCTGGCCGAAGTTCAGCAGGCCGGAGTAGCCGAAGTGGACGGCCAAGCCGAGAGCGGCAAGCGCGTACGCCGCCGTCGTCGGGCTGAAGATTTCTCCGGCAGCGCTGGAAAGAATGAATCCGAAGTCCATGTTTGTCTCCTAACCCACGCGCTCGCGGCGGCCCAGGATGCCCTGGGGCCGGAACAAGAGGACAACGATCATGATGAAGAGGGCTCCCACGTACTTGAGGTCGGCGGCGAGGCCGAACACGGTGGTGAGCTCAACGAAGATGCCGACGATGATGGAGCCGAACAGCGCGCCCCACACGGTGCCGAGGCCGCCGAGGGTGACGCCGGCGAAGATGAGCAGCAGGATCTGGGATCCCATGTCGAAGGTGACGCCGGGCCGGTAGTAGGCCCAGAGGATGCCGCCGAGGGAGGCCAGCATGCCGCCGGTGACCCAGACGATGCGGATGACGGAGTCGACGTCGATGCCGGAGGCCGCAGCGAGGGCAGGGTTGTCGGCGACGGCGCGGGTTGCCTTGCCGAGCCGGGTCTTCAGCAGCACGACGCCGAGGACGGCGATGACGATCACGCTGATCAGCAGGGACCAGAGGTTGTTCGGCGAGATGGAGATCGGGCCGATCTGGATTTCGGCGCTCTGCGCGAACGGCAGCTGCTGGGTGGCGCCGCCGAAGTAGAACTGGATGACGTAGCGGACCGCCAGGGCCAGGCCGATGCTGACGATCATCATCGGGACCAGGCCGGTCCCGCGGCGCCGGAGCGGTTTCCACAGCCCGGCGTCCTGGACGTAGCCGAAGAGACCGCCGCCGAGGAGCGCCAGGATGATGGAGAGCCAGAACGGCAGGTTCATGGCGTTGAAGCCGAAGACCAGGACGGCGCCGAGCGTGACCATCTCGCCGTGCGCAAAGTTGGTCAGGCCGGTGGTGCCGAAGATCAGCGAAAGCCCCACGGATGCGAGGGCGAGGAGCAGGCCGAAGCTCAGGCCGGCCACCAGGCGGTTGAGGAGGTTCTGGCCGAAATCCTGCTGCTGGACAACGATGCCCTTGCCGAAGGCGAAGATCACCGAGAGGTTGGAGGTCTGGCTGAAGGTGACCTTGCGGGGGTTCTCCTGGCCCTCGGCGAGCTTGGTGCCCTCCGGAAGGGTCTTGACGTCCAGTTCCACCTCATACGTTCCCTGAGTGGGGACGCCGATGCTCCAGGCGCCGTTAGCGCCCGATTTGGCTGTTCCCGTGAAGTCACCGCTCTTGGCAGTGATGGTGACACCAGCGAGCGGCGCGCGGTCGTCGCCGCGCAGGAAGCCGCTGATGCTGTTTTGGAACGTGGTGCTCGACGGGGATGGTGTCGGCGACGGGGTCGCGGCCTGCGATGCCGGGGCGACAACCAGCAGGAGGGCCGCCACGGCGGCGAAAATGGCCCCCACAGCTTTCAGGATCCTGCCGCGCCGTCTCTGCGACAGGCCTCTCGGTGTGCTTCTCAAATTGAAAACCTCCACATGGGGGTGGTCTGGGTTGCGCCATTGCAACCGCTGCGAACGTTCAGGGGGCGAAGGCGGAGCAGATACTGCGATGCGATGGAGCCGTATAGCCTGTGACCTCCGTCACCCTGTCGGCCCCATGTTACAGCCCGGGCGGTGCATCCAACGCCGTCGCGAGCAGGCAGAACGTCGCGATCGCGTAACAACCGTGAAGCCGGCCATGATCACCGCTTTAGCCGAGCTAAAGAAAACTTTTGTTGTTCCCGAGGATTCCTAAACATTCCAGCCCCCGGCCGCACGGTGGGAGGGCCGGGCACCCAAGGTTTACCCAAGTTTCACCGGGGTATGGTTCGTCCAAGGCATCCCAGGGGTGCCTGTCCTGAGGTTGGTGCTGTTGGTGTGATTTCAACGCTTAAGTCGGAGGGACGACCGATGAAACGGTGGTCCAGATACGTAGTCGCCGGCGCAGCCGCGCTGGCGCTGCTGCTTGTGCCGGCGCTGGTGTCTGGTCCGTCAACCGCCGGGGCGCAGGCCTGCGTGAGCGGAGCGGCGCCGGCCGTGGATCCCTACCCCGGCAGAACGGCCGTGGCAGCCAACTTCGAGACGTCTTCGCTTGAGGGGCTGCAACTGGTCACTGCGGGAACGGGGGCGGCGACGCTGTCTTCTGCCGCGGCCCACTCCGGCACCTGCTCGATCCGGCTCCACACCACCACGGATCCGGGATCCCTTGCCAAGGTGAGTCTGGCACTCGACACCCAGACGCGGGAAATCTATGCCGACGGCTGGTTTAACATTGCCACCGAGGGCCCTGTTGGCAACAATGTCCCGTACCTGCGGATCTTCTCCGGGGGCGTCCGGATCATGGATGTCTTCCGGCAGAACATCTCGCACGAACTCGTGCTGCGGACCACGTCGCCGCAGGGGTTCACCTACACCAGCCTGGCGCCGAACGTCCGGGACGGAATCTGGCACCGACTGGTCATGCACGTCGTTCCGAATGGGCCCGCGACCGGCGTGCAGATCTGGTGGGACGGCCGGTCCGTCTTTGAATCGAACACCATCGACATCCGCGCCACCACGGCCGACACGGTGCAGTTGGGGTCCGAGCATGACCAGCAAAAGGGCGACATCTACGTCGATGACCTGGTGGTCAACGGTGGCACGGGGGACCCTGTGCCGATCCCCGGGGTCCTCCCCGCACCCAAACCCAGCATCCTGAAGCGGCCGGAAGTCGACAGCGGGTCGCATTCCGGGTTCCTGGCCGGCGGCCGGCAGGGGTGGAACAGGCAGGCCGACGCCACCTGAACCGGGGCGCGCCCAGATCACGGTTGTGTTGCGGCCGGAACCCGGCGGGAACTATCCCTGCCGCCCGGGCGTGGGAATTGGTAGCGTGAAGCGTACCGATCTTTACGAGCTATCATCACCTACCCCCTTAACCTGGAGGACACCAGCAATGGCACTTGGCGGAAACCCGATCTTCAACGGAAAGAATTTCCGTGGAGCCACCCAGGCACCGCCTGCCCCGCAGGCCGCCTACGGGCAGGGCTTCGGCCAGAACGCTTATGGCCAGGCGCCGTACGGCCAGAACGGCTACGGCCAGAACGGCTACGGTCAGGCCCAGGCCGGCTGGAACCCGGCACAGCAGGCCATGAGCAACGACCAACTGCAGGACCTGTACAACCGCCCGGCCGCGGGACCGGTCGACACCGGCCGCATGACTTTCGACGACGTCATCATGAAGACCGCGGCCTGCCTCGGCGCCGTCATTGCCGGCGCAGCCGTCACCCTCGTGGTGGCCCAGGGCCTGGCCTCCATGCTGATGCTGGTCGGCGCGCTGGGCGGCTTTGTCCTGGCCCTCGTCAACACCTTCAAGAAGCAGCCCTCCCCGGCGCTGATCCTGGCCTACGCCGCCCTCGAGGGCCTGTTCCTCGGCGGCCTGACCCGCATCCTCGACGGCATGTTCCCCGGCGTCGGCCTGCAGGCCGTCATCGGCACGCTCTCCGTCTTCGCCGTGACCCTGGTGCTGTTCAAGAGCGGCAAGGTCCGGGCCACGCCCAAGGCCATGCGCTTCTTTATGATCGCGCTGATCGGCTACGCCGTCTTCGCGCTCATCAACATGGTGATGATGTGGACCGGGGCGGTCAACTCCCCGTTCGGCCTTCGCACAAGCTTCGAAATCTTCGGCATTCCGCTGGGCGTCTTCATCGGCCTGCTCGCGATCGGCCTGGCCGCGTTCTCCCTGATCATGGACTTCACCAGCATCGAGGCCGGCGTCCGCGCCGGCGCCCCGCAGCGCTTCTCCTGGACCGCCGCCTTCGGCCTCACCGTCACCCTCGTGTGGCTCTATGTCGAGATCATCCGCCTGCTGGCCATCCTCCGCGGCGACGACTAGCAGCCGCAAGAAAAAACAGCACGACAATAAAGCGGCCCCGCCGGAAAGGCGGGGCCGCTTTATTGTCATCGGCCTCAGCCGAGCCGTTCCAGGATCACTGCCATGCCCTGGCCGCCTCCCACACACAGGGTCGCCAGGCCCAGGCTGCCGTCCCTCTCCTGCAGCCCGTTGAGCAGGGTGGTCGTCATCCGGGCGCCGGTCATGCCGAAGGGATGTCCGAGGGCAATGGCGCCGCCGTGGACGTTGAGCCGGTCCGGGTCGATCCCCAGTTCCCGCGCGCTCGCCACCACCTGCACCGCAAAAGCCTCGTTGAGTTCCACCAGGTCGATGTCGCCGATGGTGAGGCCCGCCTGCTTCAGCGCCCGCCGGGTCGCCTCGACCGGGCCCATGCCCATCAATTCGGGGGACAGGGCGCTGACTCCCGTGGCGACGATGCGGGCCAGCGGTTCCAGCCCCAGCTCCCTCGCGCGGGAGTCGCTCATCACAACGACGGCGGCAGCGCCGTCGTTGAGCGGGCAGGCGTTGCCGGCCGTCACGGTACCCTCGGCGCGGAAGACCGGCTGCAGCGCCGCCACCGAGTCGAGGGTGACGCCGGCCCGCGGCGAGTCGTCCCGGTCCACCACGGTGCCGTCCCGGCGCGTGTACGGGGTGATCTCGCGGGCGAAGAACCCGGAGGCGAGAGCCGCCTCGGCCCGGTTCTGGCTCTGGACGGCCCAGGCATCCTGCTCTGCGCGGCTGATGCCGTAGCTGGTGGCGACGTTTTCCGCGGTCTGGCCCATCGAAATGTAGATGTCCGGCATCCGCCCGCCCAGCCTCGGATCGGTCCACGGTGTGTTGGACGCGGCCCGGGCCGCGGTGCGCTGCCGCGCCGGCTCGAACAGCGGGTTGTGGGTGGAGGCGTCGGTCTCCCCGGCCCCGGCCCAGTCACGGTAGCGCGAGACCGCTTCCACCCCGGCCGCAACGAAGGCCTCGCCCTCGCCGGCCTTGATGGCGTGGAAGGCCATCCGCAGGGTCTGCAGGCTCGAGGCGCAGAAGCGGTTGACGGTGGCGGCGGGCACGTTGTCGAGTCCGGCCAGGATGGAGACCACCCGGGCCATGTTGGACCCGGCCTCCCCGCTGGGCTCGGCACAGCCCAGATACAGGTCGTCGAGGCCGCGGACGTCGTCGCGCGGGTCGAAGGCGGGGATCTTGGCCAGGGCGGCAGCGACCATGGCGGAGGCCAGATCGTCGGGCCGTTCGTCCTTCAGTGATCCCTTGAAGGCGCGGCCGATGGGGCTCCGGGCGGTGGCGACGATGACAGCTTCAGGCATGCGCCCAGCCTACGCCGGGCCCGCCGGAGCAGGTCCGGCGCGGCCCAGGTCCGTTCGAAGCAGGTCAGGCCAGCCGCAGGGCTCCCGCGGCCGGGCGCACGCGGAAAATGTCCGGTGCCGCGTAACCAGCACCCGTGAAGGCGCTTGCGACGGTGGCCCGCAGCCTTTCCTCCGCGCCCGCCGGGGCAAGCGCGATCGCACAGCCGCCGAAGCCGCCTCCGGTCATCCGGGCGCCGATCGCGCCGGCGGTCCGGGCCGTGTCCACCGCCAGGTCCAGCTCGGGGCAGGAGATCTCGAAATCGTCCCGCATCGAGGCATGCGACGCGTCCAGCAGCGGGCCGATCGCCTGCGGCCCGGCACCCTCGAGCAGCTCCACGGTCCGCAGCACGCGGTCGTTCTCGGTGACGACATGCCGGACCCTGCGAAACGTCTCCGGGTCCAGCAGGCCGGCTGCCTCCTCGAGATCCTCGACCCCCACATCGCGCAGGGCCCGGACGCCGAGCACGTCAGCGCCCAGTTCACACGACGCGCGCCGAGCCGCGTAGCCGCCGCCGGCGTGCGAGTGCGAGACCTTCGTGTCGATCACCAGCAGCACCAGGCCAGCGCCCTCGGCGTCGAACGGCACCAGGCGGACGCCCTGGTCGCGGCAGTCGAGAAACACCGCCTGGCCCGCAGCGCCCCGGAGCGAGGCAGACTGGTCCATGATCCCGGTGGGGGCGCCGACAAAGTCGTTCTCCGCACGCTGGGTGGCCAGGACCATGTCCTGCGCGCTGAGGCCCGCGCCGGTCAGCTCGTTGAGGGCCAGGATGACGGCGCATTCTATGGCGTGCGAGGAGGAGAGTCCGGCCCCGCGCGGCACGTCCGAGTCGAGGAGCAGGTCCAGGCCCGGGACGGCGAGGCCCCGCTGCTGCAGGGCCCAGAGCACACCGAGCGGATACTTCGTCCAGCCCCTGGCCGCGGCGGGCTCCAAGGCCGCGGCGTCCGCCGTCGTCAGCCCCTGGTTTCCGAAGGTTGACAGCATCCGCACGGTGGAGTCGGGGCGGAGGCGGACGGCCACCCTGGCGGCCCGGTCAATGGCGAACGGCAGCACGAAGCCCTCGTTGTAGTCGGTGTGCTCACCGATGAGGTTGACCCGGCCCGGGGCCTGCCAGACGCCGTCGGGGGCGGCCCCGAAGACGGCCTCGAACCTGGAACGGAGTTCCGTGGTGCCGAGCGGGACGTTCATCGTGTGCTGCCTTCCGTGCCGGTGGTGTCCGCGGCGCCGCGGAGCCGCTCCGCGACGGCCTCCGGGGTGGTGTCGTTGATAAACGCCCCCATGGCCGCCTCGGAGCCGGCCAGGTATTTCAGCTTGTCCGCGGCGCGGCGGGGCGAGGTCAGCTGCAGGTGCAGGTAGCCGGCCGGGCGCAGCAGCTTATCCAGCGGCGCCTGCTGCCAAGCCGCGATGTAGGGCGTGGGGGTCGGGTAGAGGGCATCGAGGCGCCGGAGCAGGTCCAGGTACAGCCGCGCGAGTTCGTCTTTCTCGCCGTCGTCGAGGCCCGCGAGGTCGGCCACCTGCCGGTGCGGGACCAGGTGCACCTCCAGCGGCCAACGGGCGGCGAATGGGACATAGGCGCTGAAGTGCCGGCCCTCGAGCACCATCCGGCTGCCGTCGGTCCGTTCGGCGCGCAACAGCGATCCGGTCAGGGTGTCCCGGCCGCCGGCGTCGTCGTAGTACTTCCGGGCCGCGGCGGCCAGCACGGCGGCCCGCGGCGGAACATACGGGTAGGCGTAGATCTGGCCGTGCGGGTGGTGCAGCGTGACGCCGATCTGCGCGCCACGGTTCTCGAACGGGAACACCTGGCGGATCCCGGGCAGTGCGCTGAGCGCTGCGGTGCGGGCGGCCCAGGCCTCCACCACGGTGCGGGCCCGGACCTCGCCGAGGCCGCTGAAGGAGCCGGTGTGGTCCTGCGTGAAGGAGACCACCTCGCAGCGACCGTACGCCGGGACGCTGGTTCCCCACGCCGGCCGCGCAGGGAGCCGTCCGACGTCGGGCCCCAGGGAGGGGAAGCGGTTTTCAAACACCACAACGTCGTAGTCCGGCGCCGGGATCTCCGAGGGGTTCTCCGGAGTGCTGGGGCAGAGCGGGCACTCATCGGCGGGCGGGAGGTGCGTCCGGGACTGGCGGTGCGCCGCGATGGCCACCCATTCGCCGGTGAGCGCGTCGAAGCGCAGCTCGCCGGCGGCACTCCGGGCTCCGGGCGCCCTGAGGTCGGCGAAGCCCGGCCGCCGGCTGCCCCGCCGCTGCGCAGCCGCATCGGTGCCGCCGGATCCGCCGTCGGCGGCGCCGTCGGCGGCGTCATCAAAGTAATAGAGTTCCCGGCCGTCGGCGAGGGTGGCCTGGCTGATGCTGTGGGCGCGCATTCCATCATTCGATCAGACTTCGCGAGCTTCCGGCAAAGCCCCGCCGTGTGCGGGTGAAGACCCGGTTCGGTACCGTGGTGCCCATGGACCGCAGCGCTTCCCCCGAATCCCCTTCCGACGCCTCCGCCCGCCGCTACGCGAGCGGCCGGCAGTACGAGCTGCGCCGGGGCGACGCCCTGGCCATCGTGACCGAACTGGCAGCCGGACTGCGGCTGTACAGCCGTGCCGGGGTCCAGCTGACGGAGAGCTACGGGGACGACCAGATTTCCCCGGGGGCCGCCGGAATCACCCTGGCACCGTGGGCGAACCGCGTCGAGGACGGACTCTGGTACCTCGACGGGAAGAAACAGCAGCTGGACATCACCGAGGTGTCCCGCAATAACGCCAGCCACGGGCTGCTGCGCAACGCGTCCTACGAGCTCGTGGATGAAACGGAATTCTCGGTGACCCTGGAAGCGGCCGTTTTCCCGCAGCACGGCTACCCCTTCCTGCTCCGGCACCGGGTGCGCTACGAACTGGAGGGGGACCTGGGGCTCACGGTCCGGCAGACGCTGGTCAACGACTCCCAGTCGCCGGCCCCGTTTGTGCTGGGCGCCCACCCGTACCTGCGGCTGGGAGAGGTCCCGAGCGAGGACCTTACCGTGACGGTCAGCGGCCGCACCCGGCTGGTGACGGACGACCGCCTGATCCCGCGCGGCACCGAGCCGGTGGGCGGCGACTTCGACCTCCGGTCCGGCCGAGAGATCGACGGCCTCGTGCTGGATTGCGCCTACACCGACCTGGACTTCGACGGCGGCGTGGCCCGGAGCACGCTGCGCGCGCCAGACGGCCGCAGCGTGAGCCTCTGGCAGGACGAGCATTGCCGCTACGTCCATGTCTTTGTCACCGACACCTTCCCCGGCCGCACCAGGGCTGTGGCGCTCGAGCCGATGACGGGGCCGGCCAATGCCTTCAACAGCGGGGACGGCCTGGCCTGGCTGCCGGCGGGGGAGTCCTTCACCATGAGCTGGGGAATCACCGCCGCGCTCGAGGGCTAGCTGCGTTTGCCCTTCCCGTTTCACTTCGGCGGCGCACTGGGGAATTATGGGGCTATGACGCCAGCTGAGGACGCCACCCCCCGATCAGACTCCGAGCTCCCCGGGTATGCCGCCCCCGGGCTCTCCGCCCCCGCCGCGGACCCCGGACCGACGGCTGCCGGGACCGTGCCCGCACCCATGCCCCGCAGCGACCAGCCCCGCAGCGACCGGCAACTGGACGAGGACATCCCGTACGGGGTGCGGATCGCGGCGTCATGGGCGTGGAGGATCGGACTCATCCTGGTCGTCGCCGCTGCGCTCATCTGGCTGCTGAGCAAGATCACCTTCCTCATCATCCCCGTGATGGTCGCCGCGCTGCTGGCCGGGCTGCTCAGCCCGATCACGCGGTGGCTTCGCCGGCGCCGGGTGCCCAACGGCGCCGCCGTGGCACTGACCGTACTCGGCTTCATCGGGCTCATCGCGGGCGCCCTCGCCCTGGTCGGCCGCCAGCTCACCGCCGGCTTCGGCGAGCTCTGGAGCCAAGCGCTCACCGGCGTGGAGCAGGTCCAGACCTGGCTGGCCGAGGGCCCGCTGCACCTGACAGCAGCCCAGATCGACACCTACATCAAGGAAGGCACCGCGGCGCTGCAGAACAACAGCAGCAGCATCCTCAGCGGGGCGCTCACCTTCGGCAGCACCGCGGGGCACTTCGCCGCCGGGCTCCTGCTGGCGCTCTTCGTCCTGATCTTCTTCCTGCTCGAGGGCGACCGGATCTGGGGCTTCCTGGTCCGGCTGATGCCGCGGAAGGCCCGCCGGGCCGTCGACGGCGCCGGCCGCCGCGGCTGGACCTCGATGGTCAGCTACGCACGGATACAGATGTTCGTCGCGTTCGTGGACGCCGTCGGGATCGGCGTCGGTGCCGCGATCATCGGCGTCCCGCTGGCCCTGCCGCTCGGTGTACTGGTCTTCATCGGCTCGTTTATCCCGGTCGTCGGCGCGCTCGTGACCGGCGCCATCGCCGTGCTGCTGGCGCTCGTGGCCAACGGGCTGGTCAATGCGCTGGTGATGCTCGGCATCGTGCTGCTGGTCCAGCAACTCGAAAGCCACATCCTGCAGCCCCTGGTGATGGGCAAGGCCGTCTCGCTCCACCCGGTGGCCGTGATCCTGTCCGTGGCCGCCGGTTCCTACCTCGCCGGGATCCCAGGAGCCCTGTTCTCGGTCCCGATCCTCGCCGTAGCAAACTCGGCCGTTCGGTACATTGCGGGCAGAACGTGGGAACATGATGATGAGCTGGCTGCCGCGAGCCCCCAGGGATCCCCTGCACTCGCCGGCGCCGGCGAGGACCCGAGCTTCAGGGAGGTCCACCTCCCTGGCGCCGATGCCGGAACCCCCAAAGGAGACTAGTTCGTGAATACCCTCGAGAGCCTGCCCGTCACGCTGGACGATGTCCTGGAGGCGCAGAAGCTGCTCGACGGGATTATTACGCGGACCCCGGTGGAGTCTTCCCGGGCCCTCGGCAGCATCGCCGGCGGCGAGGTCTACTTCAAATGCGAGAACCTGCAGCGCGCCGGTTCCTTCAAGGTGCGCGGCGCTTACGTCCGGATGGCCAAGCTCTCCGTCGAGGAGAAAAAGCGCGGCGTCGTGGCGGCGTCGGCCGGCAACCATGCCCAAGGCGTCGCCGTCGCGGCGAAGGCCCTCGGCATCAAGGCCCGCATCTATATGCCGCTGGGGGTCGCCCTGCCCAAGCTGGCCGCGACCCGCAGCCACGGCGCCGAGGTGGTGCTGCACGGCCACAACGTTGATGAGGCGCTCGCCGAGGCCAAGCGCTACGCCGACGAAACGGGCGCCGTGTTTGTCCACCCCTTCGACGACGTCGACGTCGTCGCCGGCCAGGGGACCGTCGGCCTGGAAATCCTCGAACAGATCCCCAACGTGGACACCATCCTGATGGGCGTCGGCGGCGGCGGGCTGCTGGCCGGCGTCGCCGTCGCGGTCAAAGCCCGGGCCAAGGAACTCGGCCGGAACATCCGGATCATCGGCGTGCAGGCCGAAAACGCCGCCGCCTACCCGCCCTCGCTGGCCGCGGACGCGCTCGTGCCGCTCAAGCGCGTCTCCACGATGGCCGACGGCATCGCCGTGGGCCGGCCGGGGCAGCTGCCGTTCAGCATCATCCGCGAGCTCGTGGACGACGTCGTTACGGTCAGCGAGGACGCACTGGCCCGCGCGCTGATCTTCCTGCTCGAGCGGGCCAAGATGGTGGTCGAACCGGCCGGCGCCGTGGGCGTGGCCGCCCTGATGGAGGGCAAGATCGAGAACCCCGGAACCACCGCCGTGGTCCTCTCCGGCGGCAACATCGACCCCATGCTGATGCTCAAGGTCATCCAGCGCGGCCTCTCCGCCGCCGGCCGCTACATGACCGTGCGGATGATGCTTGATGACCGCCCGGGCTCGCTGGCAACGATCGCCCGGATCATCGCCGAAAACGATGCCAACGTCACCGGTCTGGACCACACCCGGGTGGGCGGTTCGATCAGCATGGGCGACGTGTCCATCACGGTCAACCTCGAAACCAAGGGCCACGAGCACTGCGAACAGGTCCTGGGCGCGCTCCGAGCCGAGGGTTTCCAGCCGATCGTGGTGCACTAGGCGGTCGCGGTGCTCGACGCGTCCAAGGGGGAGCGGCGCGGTGACACCCCCGCCGTCCGAGCCCGCCGGGGACTTCAGGTGGTGGGTTCGTTCGTGCTGCTGCTCTACGCGATCGAGTTCCTCAACGCCCTGATGCTGCACTCACTCAACAGAACCTTCGGGCTGCGCCCCCGCACTCCGGACGGGCTGCTGGACATCCTCACGTTTCCGCTGCTGCACGCCAACCTCGCCCACCTGCTCTCGAACACGCTTCCGCTGATCATCTTCGGGTTCCTGGTTTTCCTGTCCGGAGCGCGGGTCTTTGCCACCGCCCTCGCCTCGAGCTGGCTGGGATCGGGCGTGGTGGTGTGGCTGATCGGCGGCTACAACATCACGGTGGGCGCGTCCGGGCTGGTCTTCGGGCTCTTCGCGTTCCTGCTGGTGCGCGGCTTCTTCAACCGCCACTGGGGGCAAATCCTGCTCTCCGTATTGCTCTTTTTGGCCTACGGCGGGATTCTTTTCGGGGTGCTGCCCACCGTGGCGGGTTATGTTTCCTGGCAGGCGCACCTGGGCGGGGCCGTCGGCGGAGTGGTGGCGGCGCTGCTGCTGAGCCAGCGCCGGCCGGCTTAAACATCGACGCCGGCCCTCCCGCAGGGGGAGGGCCGGCGTCGGGAGCTGGTGCGACTAGCCGACGTACGGCTTGGCGGAGATGATCTCCACCGTGATGTCCTTGCCGTTCGGGGCGGTGTAGCTGAGCTTGTCGCCCTCCTTGTGGCCGACGATGGCCGAACCCAGCGGGGACTTCTCGCTGAAGACGTCCAGCTCGGAGTCACCGGCGATTTCGCGGGAGCCGAGCAGGAATGTCTCTTCGTCCCCGGCGATCTTCGCGACCACGATCATGCCGGCCTCAACGATGCCGTCGTCGGCCGCGGCTTCACCAACGTGCGCGTCGCGCAGCAGCACGGTGAGCTGGCGGATGCGCGCCTCGATCTTGCCCTGCTCTTCCTTGGCTGCGTGGTAGCCGCCGTTCTCCTTGAGGTCGCCTTCCTGGCGGGCAGCTTCGATCTTCTGAACGATGTCTGCACGGCCGGCGCCGGAGAGGTGGTCCAGCTCTGCCTTCAGGCGGTCAAAAGCTTCCTGGGTGAGCCAAGCTGCAGTTGCGCTGTTGGTGGTCGACACGGACTTCTCCTTTTGATGGTCAAACAAGCTGGTCAAACAAGCAAAGACCCCGCCACGGTGGCCACTTATGGATCTCAGTAACCAGCTCAGCGGGGCAGGGGTATTGATCCATTGTAGTCAATGCTGTGGATAAACCCAAGAACCGCTGCGGTGCAGGTCACACCGTGTTACGGCGGCCGCCCTTTTTGACCGCGGGTTAACGGCCGGGCGGCGCTACTTGGCGGCGTCCGGGATCCAGCAGTTGTCCACGACGGCTGACACGGCCTGCGATTCGGTGTGCAACCTCACCCGGTGCACCGTGGTGCGGCCGCCGTCGGTGCCCGCATCGGCGGCGTTGGGACCGACGTCGAGGACCTTCCAGCCGACCACGGCGAACTTCGAGTCGAGGGCCTTGACCGCGCACTTGGCCGCAGTCCCCGGATTCTTGGTGACCTGGAAATCAATCTCGGCCAGGGTGGCGTCGGGGGTGCTGTAGCCGATGTCCTTGAAACCGACGGACTCGGTGGCCGCCGACGTCGAGATCCAGGCCATAACGCCGATCCCGGCGGCCAGGGCAACGATCAGGAGGTTCCGCTTTGCCTTGCCGCCCAGGGCACGCTTTTGGCCGCCGTAACGATTGGCTAGGCTGGTAGGTGCCGGCGCGGGCGCGGCAGGCTGCTCCTCAGAAGTCACCAGTCCAGTTTAGTGTGGATCGGGCCGGGGAAAATCCGCACCCATGTTCCGCCCCGGCACCCGGTCCAGCACC
The DNA here is from genome assembly GCF_005937985.2 of Arthrobacter sp. KBS0702. Taxonomy (NCBI): domain Bacteria; kingdom Bacillati; phylum Actinomycetota; class Actinomycetes; order Micrococcales; family Micrococcaceae; genus Arthrobacter; species Arthrobacter sp. KBS0702. Next base: position 972,304 of record NZ_CP042172.1, read on the forward strand.
GAATCCGCACTAGAAATCCGCAGTAGATATCCGCAGTAGAAAGAGGAGCCGTCCGACGATGACAGCGTCCCCCAGTCAGCCGGCCCCGCTCAGGCTGCTAGCCGTCCATGCGCACCCCGACGACGAGTCCAGCAAGGGTGCGGCGACGATGGCCATGTACGCCGCCTCCGGCGTCGAGGTGATGGTGGCCACCTGCACCGACGGTTCCCGCGGAGACATCCAGAACCCGGCGATGGAGAGTGCTCCGCACCCCAAGCGGGACATGGCCGGCGCCCGCCGGTTGGAGATGGCGAACGCGGCCAGGGTTCTCGGGATCCGCCAGCGCTGGATTGGCTTCGTCGACTCGGGCCTGCCGGAGGGAGACCCGCTCCCGCCGCTCCCGGTCGGTTCCTTCGCGACGCTGCCGCTGGAGCGGGCAGCGGCGCCGCTGGTCCGGCTGGTCCGTGAGTTCAAGCCGCAGGTCATCCTCAGCTATGACGAGAACGGCGGCTATCCCCACCCGGATCACATCATGGCGCACCGCGTCGCCGTTGAGGCCTTCGAGGCCGCCGGCGACCCGGCGAGGTACCCGGGCACGGGGGAGGCCTGGGCCCCGGCCAAGCTCTACTACGATCGCGCCTTCAGCCCGGAACGCTTCCGCGCCCTGCACTACGCCCTGGAGGAGGCCGGGCTGCAGTCGCCCTACGCCGAACGGCTCGCCGCGTGGCTGGAGGCCGACGCGGAGGGCCACACCCCGCCGGCACCCACCCATCCCACTACCACGCAGATCGAGTGCGGGGACTACTTCGAGGCCCGCGATGACGCCCTGCGCTCGCACCGGACCCAGATCGACCCGGAAGGCTTCTTCTTCGCCGTATCGCCGGAGATGCAGCGGCAGACCTGGCCGTGGGAGGACTACTCGCTGATCCAGTCCCGGGTCCCCACCGAGGTGCCCGAAACGGACTTCTTCGCCGGGCTAAGATAGATCCAGCAGGGACTTCTATGCCGCGTAGAAATGCGGCAGGCAAAGTTCCGCAAAAGACGCTCCCCACAGAAGGTTTCCACCGTGCATTCCTTGCTCACCGCCCTGGCGACATCCCCGTCGCCCGCACCGTCGCCGTCGTTGCGCCCCGGGCTCGACCAGGACCAGGTCACCCCGGGCCTGCTGGGCTTCCTGCTGACCGCGTTCATTGTTGTGCTCACGGCACTGCTGATTGTGGACATGGTGCGCAGGATCCGCCGGGTCCGGTACCGCGCGCAGGTGGAGGAAGAACGTGCGGGGGCGGACGAGTATGCGCAGTTTGAGGCGGCCCAGCACGGTGCCGGCGGCGACTCCGGCCGGCCCGGAGACGGCGGCCGGACCGGCGGGGACCGGCCCGGCACCGACGGCGCGGACACCCGGCCGGAAGCCAACGGTGACGCCGGACCCGGGACCCGCTGAGCGCGGCTCCTCCGAAGCCTGGCCCGGGGCGTCCAACGCCCTGGGCGGGGAACCCTCTGCCTACCTGCGCCAGCACGCCGGCAACCCCGTGCACTGGCGCCCCTTCGGCGACGAAGCCTTCGCCTTCGCCGCGGCCCGCGATGTCCCGGTGTTCCTCTCGATCGGCTACGCGGCGTGCCACTGGTGCCACGTCATGGCCCACGAGTCCTTCGAAGACCAGGACACCGCCGACTTCCTGAACGCCAACTTCGTCGCCGTGAAGGTGGACCGGGAAGAGCGTCCGGACGTCGACGCCGTCTACATGGCCGCCACGCAGGCCATCAGCGGCGAGGGCGGCTGGCCGATGTCCGTCTTCCTGCTGCCGGACGGCCGGGCCTTCCACGCCGGGACCTACTATCCGCCCCGGCCAATGCCCGGCCGGCCGTCCTTCCGCCAGGTGCTCGGCGCGGTCCGCGAAGCCTGGCTGGAACGCCGCAGCGCCGTCGAAGCGAACGCCGACGCGCTGGCACGCGGCATCGCGGCCGCGCAGGACGGCACAGCCGTCCGGCTGGACGCGCCGGCGCCGGACCTGGACCCGGAGCTGCTCTCCGAAGCGGTACGTGCCCTCGCCCGCTCAGAAGACGCGGCGGGCGGCTTTGGCGCGGCGCCGAAGTTTCCGCCGTCGGCCGTCCTGGAGTTCCTGATCCGCCACGCCGCAGTGCCGTCCGCGTCGGCTGAGGCGGCCCGGGACCTGGCCGGGCGCACGCTCGCCGCGATGGCGCGCTCGGCCCTCTTCGACCAGCTCGACGGCGGCTTCGCCCGCTACTCCGTGACGCGGGACTGGTCCGTGCCGCACTTTGAGAAAATGCTCTACGACAATGCCCAGCTGCTGCGGGTCTACGTCCACTGGATCCGCCTCGGCGGCACCGCCGGGTACCCGGCCGGGGATGCCGCCGCCGTCGCCGGCAGCACCGCGGACTGGATGCTAGCCTCGCTGGGGCTCGGCGGAACCGAGGGGCAGGACGGAACGGCCCCCGCGGCGCTGGCTTCATCGCTCGACGCGGACACCGTGGTGGACGGGGTGCATGCCGAGGGCGCCAGCTACCTTTGGACCCCAGCCGAACTGGCCGCCCTGCTGGGGCCGGCGGACGGTGCCGCGGTGGCGCGCCTGATGCACGTGCACCCCACGGCTACCGTCTCCGAGGCCGGGTCGCCGCTGCATCCTGGCCGGGCCCTGGACGGTCCGGACACCGGGTTGTGGCAGCGGGTGCGGCCCGTGCTGCGCGGAGCCCGCGCGGCGCGGCCGCAGCCGGCCCGGGACGACAAGGTGGTGGCCGGCTGGAACGGGCTGGCCGTCGCGGCCCTGGCCGAAGCCGGCGCCGTGCTGGACCGGCCCGAACTCGTGGACGCGGCGGAACGGATAGCCGGCTACCTTGAACGGGTGCACTGGACCCCCGGCCAGGGGGCGGAACCGGGCAGGCTGGTCCGGGTCTCCCATGACGGGACGGCCCGCGGCATCGGCGGCCTGCTGGAGGACTACGCCTTCTGCGCCGAGGGCCTGTTCGCGCTCTACGCCGTCACCGGGCGGACCCGCTGGTACGACCTCGCCGAAGCCCTCGTGGCAGCCGCCGGCTCCCGGTTCGCCGCCGATGGAATGCTGCGTGACACGGCCGGCGAATCACCGCAGGTCTTCAACGCCCAGGGCCGCCGAGCGGGAATGGATCCGTTCGACAACGCCACCCCCAGCGGTGCGGCCGCGTTTGCCGGGGTCCTGCTGACCGCGTCCGCCCTCACCGGATCTGCGGAACACCGAGCCATGGCGGGGAACATCCTGTCCCTGCTGCCGCCTCTTGCCGCCCGTGCTCCCCGCGTGGCCGGCTGGCTGCTGGCCGCGGCGCAGGCCGCACTGGCGGGCCCGCTGGAGGCCGCCGTCGTCGGGCCCGACACGCCGCAGCGGACGGCGCTGCACCGGACACTGCTGCAATCGCCGAGCCCGGGACTGGTGATCGCGCTGCAGGACCCGTCGGGGGAGTCCGACGACGGCCGGGTCCCCTTGCTGCGCGGCAGGGAGGCCGCGCCGGACGGGGCAGCGCAGGCCTACCTGTGCCGCGGCATGGTCTGCCAGCTGCCGGCGCGTTCTGTCGAGGCGCTCCGGGAACAACTGGCTAGCATGGCTGGATGACTTCTTCCCCGGTGGCCCCGGACGCCTTTGAACTGGTGGTTTTTGACTGCGACGGCGTCCTGGTGGATTCCGAGGTGATCGCCGTCCGGGTAGACCAGCGGGTGCTGGCCGATCTCGGCTGGGAGCTGGAGATCGAGGAAATCGTCCAGCGCTTTGTCGGCAAGAGCGAGGCCAACTTCATCGCCACCATCGAACGGGAGCTGGACATCGAACTGGCCGACGGCTGGGACCGGACCTACCAGCAGTGGTACCACGAGGCCTTCGAACGGGACCTCGCGGCCGTCGACGGCATCGAGGAGGCCCTGGACCGGCTCCGGCTTCCGCACTGCGTTGCCTCCAGCGGCAGCCACGCGAAGATGCAGCGCACCCTGGGTCGGACGGGGCTGCTGCACCGTTTCGCCGGCCGCATCTTCAGCGCCACCGAAGTTGCCAACGGCAAACCCGCGCCGGACCTGTTCCTGCACGCGGCCGGAACGCTCGGAGCCGCCCCGGAGCGCTGCGCCGTCGTCGAGGACAGCGCGTACGGCGTCCAGGCGGCGCGGGCCGCGGGGATGCATGTCTTTGCCTACGCGGGCGGCGTGACCCCGGCAGGCCGGCTGGAAGGCCCCGGCACGACCGTGTTCCGCGACATGCGCCAGCTCCCGGAACTGATCGCCGCGGGACGGCCGGGCTAAGGGCCGACCCTGTCGCCGGATTTTCCCCGGGTTCGACGGCGGCGGACGGCGTGTCGGGGCGGAGTCCCGGCGGGTCCCGGCGTCGGGCCTTCAAACGTGGGGAGAATCCGCGCAGCTGCGGCCCGGGGTGTACGGCAGGAGGCCTCAGCCCAGGACGGCGATCGCAATCCCGATGTAGTGCGCGGCGAAGGCAAAGACCGTGAAAGCGTGGAACAGTTCGTGGAAGCCGAAATGCTCGTAGCTGAAGTTCGGCTTTTTGAGGGCGTAGAAGACGGCGCCGGCGATGTACAGCGCGCCGCCGACGCAGATAAGCACGGCGGCCGGGACGCTGGCGGCGAAGAAGTCGGGCAGGTAGAACAGCGCGCCGCAGCCCAGGGCGATGTAGATCGGCACATAGAGCCAGCGGGGGGCGTGGGTCCAAAGCAGCCGGAAGAGCACCCCCAGCACCGCGCCGGACCAGATCACCCACAGCAGCAGCACGGCCTTGGGCCGGTCCAGGAGCGCCCAGGCCAACGGGGTGTAGCTGCCGGCGATGACCAGCATGATGTTGGTGTGGTCCAGCCGTTTCAGCACGATCTTGACGCGCGGGGACCAGTTCCCGCGGTGGTAGACGGCGCTGACGCCGAAGAGCAGGACGCCCGTGAAGGCATACACCGCCGACGCGATCTTCAGATCCGCGGTGGGGGCGAGGAGCACCAGGACCAGGCCGGCGGCAAAGGCCAGCGGCGCGGTGACGGTGTGGATCCAGCCCCGCCACTTCGGCTTGATCATCAGCAGCTCGGCGATCCTGACGGCGGCGTCATCGACCGGGCCGTTGCCGCGGCCCGAGGGGCCAGGTGCATCGTTTGCGGACCGCTCGGATCCGGGCTCCGGACTGGTGCTCTCCATGCCGCCATAATAACCTACGGCCCAGTAAGTTACTCGTCGGTAACAATGAGGGTGCCGGAAAATGACGCCTGCGGTGTGCGCGGCGGGGGCCTTGCGGCGGGTAGCCTAGGAATGCACTGCCGTCAGACCTCAAGGAAGCCAGGTGAATCTCCGGATGGAACTGCCCGGGTTCCTGTATGGCTTCTACGAGCGGAAACTCCAGCGGTCCCTTGACCCGGAGCGGATCCCCCGGCACATCGGCGTGATGGTCGACGGCAACCGCCGCTGGGCCCGGCAGTTCAACGCCCCCACGAGCCAGGGCCACCAGGCGGGCGCGGACAAGATCCACGAATTCCTCGGCTGGTGCCAGGAGCTTGGGGTCAAGGTCGTCACGCTGTACATGCTCTCCACCGACAACATGAACCGCTCGGGCGAGGAGTTGGATCTGCTGATGGGGATCATCGCCAACACCCTGGACCGCCTCGACGAGGACGCCGACATCTCGGTGCACGCCATGGGTGCGCCGGAGCTCCTGCCCGACTACCTCGCCGAGCGGCTGCACAAACTCACGGCCCGCACCCCGGCGCACGAGAAGATCCACGTGAATGTCGCCGTCGGCTACGGCGGCCGCCGGGAGATCGTCGACGCCGTCCGCGAACTGCTGCATGACGCCGTCGCCCGCGGCGCCGACATCGGCAAGCTGGCGGACGAACTCAGCGTGGACGACATCTCCCGCTTCCTCTACACCCGCGGCCAGCCCGATCCCGACCTGGTAATCCGTACCTCGGGGGAGCAGCGGCTGTCCGGGTTCCTGATGTGGCAAAGCGCCTACAGCGAGTTCTATTTCTGTGAGGCCCTGTGGCCGGCGTTCCGCAAGGTGGACTTCCTCCGCGCCCTGCGCGACTACGCCGGCAGGCAGCGCCGCTTCGGGGCGTGAACGGTTAATCCGCGCGTCACCTGATGTCTTCAAGAATCGCCGAAAAATAGTCCGGCAATCGTCGCGCCGCGGACGTACGTTAATCACATCAGCGGGCAAACCGCCGGCTGATCGGGGAGGCCAGTACATGGAGCGGAAGTTCGCACCGGATGTATGGGAGGCCGCGTCCGGCCTCACGGCCGAGCCGCCTCACCAATAACAATTCCGGGCCGGCGGCCCGGGGCTGGAGTCGATGTGGCTATTTCTGAAGTATTGCCCGACGTCATTTCCGACCAGGGCAAGAAGGCTACCTCTCGCGCCAAGCGAGCCACTTCCACGACCGGCGCAGCGAATCCCGACGCTGCGGCCGGTCTTGCTGTTTCCGGGGAAGGGACAGCAGAGCAGGAAACCGCCCGAAGCTACGTAATCGACACCTCCGTGCTGCTCTCGGACCCGCGCGCGCTGCTGCGGTTCGCCGAGCACGAAGTCATCCTGCCGATCGTGGTCATCACCGAGCTTGAAAGCAAACGGCACGACCCGGAGCTGGGCTACTTCGCCCGCAAGGCGCTGCGGCTCCTCGATGACCTCCGGGTGGAGCACGGCGGCCTGGACCGCCCCATCCCGCTGGGCCATGACGGCGGCACCCTCATGGTGGAGATGAACCACATCTCGGCCGAGGTGCTGCCGGCCGGCTTCCGCGGCGGCGACAACGACAGCCGGATCCTCGCCGTCGCCAAGAACCTCGCCAACGAGGGACGCGACGTCACCGTGGTCTCCAAGGACCTGCCGATGCGGGTCAAGGCCTCCGCCATGGGCCTGCTCGCGGACGAGTACCGCAACGAGCTGGTCAAAGACTCGGGCTGGACCGGCATCGCCGAAATCGACGCCGCCGAGGACGAGGTGGCCACCCTCTACGGCCACGAGCCGGTCTTCATCCCGGCCGCGGCCGAGCTGCCGGTGAACACCGGGCTGGTCCTGCTGTCCAGCCGCGGTTCGGCCCTGGGCCGCGTCGGGGCCGACAAGCAGGTTCGCCTGGTGAAGGGGGACCGGGACGTGTTCGGCCTGCACGGCCGCTCCGCCGAACAGCGTCTGGCCATCGACCTGCTGATGGACCCGTCCGTGGGGATTGTCTCCCTCGGCGGCCGCGCCGGCACCGGGAAGTCCGCCCTGGCCCTGTGCGCCGGCCTCGAGGCGGTCCTGGAGCGCCGTGAGCACCGCAAGGTCATCGTGTTCCGACCCCTGTACGCCGTCGGCGGCCAGGAGCTCGGCTACCTGCCCGGGTCCGAGTCCGAGAAAATGAACCCGTGGGCCCAGGCCGTCTTCGACACCCTCGGGGCGCTGGTCAGCCAGGAGGTGGTCGAGGAGGTCATGGATCGCGGCATGCTCGAGGTTATGCCGCTCACGCACATCCGCGGCCGCTCCCTGCACGACGCCTTCGTGATCGTGGACGAGGCGCAGTCCCTCGAGAAGAACGTGCTGCTCACGGTGATGAGCCGGATCGGCCAGAACTCCAAGATCGTGCTGACCCACGACGTCGCCCAGCGCGATAACCTCCGGGTGGGACGGCACGACGGCGTCGCCGCCGTCGTCGAAACCCTCAAGGGCCACCCGCTCTTCGGGCACATCACCCTGACCCGCTCCGAGCGCTCGCCGATCGCGGCTCTGGTGACGGACATGCTCGAGGGGGCTGAGATCTAGGGCAACGTCTGTTTGGGGCCGTGGCCGCGTTCGCCGGGCCTCGGCCCCTTTGCCGTGTGGCGTGGCCGCGTTCGCCGGGCCTCGGCCCCTTTGCCGTGTGGCGTGGTCGGGTCCGCCGGGCCTCGGCCCCTTTGCCGTGTGGCGTGGTCGGGTCCGCCGGGCCTCGGCCCCTTCGCCGTCGCTTAGACACAACGACGGCGACCCGCTGCGGTCGCTGGGCGACCTCCGGGGCCGCCGTCGTCGCGATGCGCGACTACGCGAAGGGGCCGCGGCACGGCTCGTGCGTCCGTCACCCTCGCGGGGACGCGGTGGGCCGCGTAGGAGCGCATCGCCGACCAGAGCGGAGCGAAGGTCCCCCAGCGACCGCGGCGCAGCGACGGGAGGTGTCTAAGCGACGGCGGGGCGCCGTGGCCCCGCTCGCGGGGTCCTACAGGCCGATGCCCAGGTGCTTGGCGGTGGGTTCGTGGCCTTCGACTTTCAGGGTCCAGTCGGGGCGTTTGAAGGTGGCGGGCGTGAGGCGGACCCGTTGGGCGTCCCGGAGCTGGCCGCCCCAATTGGCGCGGGTGGTGCCGTTGAGTTCGTAGCCGAGCGAGCGGGAAACGCCCAGGGATTGCTGGTTCCAGGCGGCTGCCTCGGATTCGGCGACCTCGGCGTCGAGCCAGTCGAAGGCGTAGAGGGCGACGGCGGCGCGCATTTCCTTGCCTAGTCCCTGGCCCTGCACGCTCTGGGTGAGCCAGGAGCCGGTGCTGACCGTCTTCAGGGTGGCGAAGTCCTTGGCCCCGAGGTCCTGGCAACCGATGAACTCGCCGTCGTGCCAGATGCCCAGCAGCAGGGTCCAGTCCTGCGGCGACATGGTTCCGCGGCAACGCCAGTACCACTGCGCCATGTTCGGCCCCAGCTCCTCGGCGGGGGATTCGGTCCAGGGCGTGCTGAAGGGGCTGCGGCCGGGTTCGTGGATGCCGCTCCGGGCCGCCCGCACCGCTGCCGGGATATCTTCGTCTCGGATGGGACGGAGCGTGAGGCGGGGCGTGGTCAGGGTGAGGCCAAAGGGCGGCCAGTAGCGGGCGAGTTCAGTCATCCGGGAAGCCTAGCGGCGGGGAGCAGGGGCCGCCAGTCACATCAACCCGGCGGGGAGCGGCGCGGGCGCGGCAAAAACCGGTAGCATCCGAGGGTGATCCATCGTCTCGGCGAACTCGGGGGAGCCGCCCCGCTGGCCTTCTGGCTGGTGCTGCTGGCGTGCGCGTACTTCGCCGTTATGGCGGCCCGGCTGACCGTCATCGACATCCGGCACCACCTGCTCCCCAACCGGATCATCTTTCCCTCCTATGCGGTCGCGGGTGTGCTGCTGCTTGGCGGCGCGGCGGCCGACGGCGGCGCGGGACTGTTCGGTGTGCCCGGACTCCGGGTCCTGGCCGGCGCCGCGGTCCTCTGGCTGTTCTACTTCCTGCTGCGCGCCGTCTACCCGCCCGGGATGGGCTTCGGGGACGTCAAGCTTGCGGGGGTGCTGGGCCTTTACCTCGGGTTCCTCGGCTGGGCCCACGTCTTCGCCGGGACCTTCGCGGCCTTCCTGTTCGGCGGACTCTGGAGCGTGGCCCTGCTCCTGACGCGGCGCGGAACGCTGAAGTCGGACATCCCGTTCGGCCCCTTTATGCTGGCGGGCACGGCGGCTGCGATGCTGCTGCTGCCCGCGGGCTAGGCTGGCGGCATGGCCACTCCGGACTTCATCCTGAAACTGCGCGAGAAGATCGGCCACGAGTCGCTGTGGATTCCGGGCGCGCGGGCGGTGGTCTTCGACGACGCCGGCCGGGTCCTGCTCGGCCAGCGGGCGGACAACGGCCAATGGGGGCTGATCACCGGGATCCTGGAACCGGGCGAGGAGCCGGCGCCGGGGCTGCTGCGGGAGGTCCTGGAGGAAACCGGGGTGGTGGCCGTAGCCGAACGGCTCGTCTCGGTGGATGCCGTCGGTCCCACCACTTATCCCAACGGCGACGTCTGCCACTTCCTGACCCTGGTCTTCCGGTGCCGCTTCGTCTCGGGGGAGGCGCGCGTCAACGACGATGAATCCCTCGCCGTGGGATGGTTCCGGCCCGAGGAGTTTCCCGAGCTGATGCCGGGCCATCTGGAGGCCATTGAGCGCGCGCGGGAACCGGACGGCGCGGCGCACTTCCGCAGCTGAGCTGCCGACGGACTGACCGGCCCGGCGCCGGTTAAAGCACGACGGCGGTCGGCGCCTTTCGCTGGAAAGGTGCCGGCCGCCGTCGGACACGCTGCCCGCAGGAGCAGGCGGTGGGGGCTAGGCCTTGTGCGGCGGCCGCGTCATGGACATGACGTCCAGGGCGGTGTCCAGCTGCTCTTCGGTCAGCTCGCCGCGCTCGAGGAAGCCCATCGCCACCACGGTCTCGCGGATCGTCAGGCCCTCGGCGACGGCCTTCTTGGCGATCTTGGCGGCGTTCTCGTAGCCGATGAACTTGTTCAGCGGCGTAACGATGGACGGCGAGGCCTCTGCGAGGAAACGGGCCCGCTCGACATTGGCGGTGATGCCGTCAATCATCTTGTCGGCCATAACACGGCTGGTGTTCGCCAGCAGGCGGACGGATTCGAGCAGGTTGGCGGCCATCACGGGGATGCCGACGTTGAGCTCGAAGGCGCCGTTGGTGCCGGACCAGGCGATGGCGGTGTCGTTGCCGATGACCTGGGCGCAGACCATGATGGACGCCTCGCAGATGACCGGGTTGACCTTGCCGGGCATGATCGAGGAGCCGGGCTGCAGGTCCGGGATCGCGATTTCGCCGAGGCCGGTGTTGGGGCCGGAGCCCATCCAGCGCAGGTCGTTGTTGATCTTCATGAAGGAGATCGCGATGTTGCGCAGCTGGCTGGACGCCTCGATCAGTCCGTCGCGGTTGGCCTGGGCCTCGAAGTGGTCGCGGGCCTCGGTCAGCGGCAGCCCGGTGTCCGCGGCGAGGAGCTCGATGACACGCTCCGGGAAGCCGGCCGGGGTGTTGATGCCGGTGCCGACGGCGGTGCCGCCGAGCGGAACCTCGGCAACGCGGGGGAGGGAGGCGTTGATGCGTTCGATGCCGTAGCGGACCTGCGCGGCGTAGCCGCCGAACTCCTGGCCGAGGGTGACCGGGGTGGCGTCCATTAGGTGGGTGCGGCCGGACTTCACGACGTCCTTGAACTCGACGGCCTTGCGCTCCAGCGACTCCGCGAGGTACCCCAGTGCCGGGATCAGGTCGTTGATCAGGGCGGACGTGGCAGCCACGTGGACCGAGGTCGGGAAAACGTCGTTGGAGGACTGCGAGGCGTTGACGTGGTCGTTCGGGTGGACCACCTTCTCGCTGCCGGCGGCCTTGAGCGCACGGGAGGCGAGCTCGGCCAGGACCTCGTTGGTGTTCATGTTCGAGGAGGTTCCGGATCCGGTCTGGAACACGTCGATCGGGAAGTCGCCGTCGTACTTCCCGGCGGCGACCTCGTCGGCGGCGTCGGCGATCGCCTGGGCCAGCTCGCCGTCGAGCACCCCCAGCTCCGCGTTGGCCTGGGCGGCAGCCTTCTTGACCCGGGCGAGGGCCTCGATGTGGGCGCGCTCCAGGGTCTTGCCGGAGATCGGGAAGTTTTCGACCGCACGCTGCGTCTGGGCACGGTACAGCGCGTTCACGGGGACGCGGACTTCGCCCATCGTGTCGTGTTCAATGCGGAACTCTTCAGTGTTCAAATCTGCTGTGGAAGTCATGGGGCTAGCTTATTCTGCCCAAGCGTCCCACCGAAAACCGTGAACCGGCGCTGAAGCGGGGCTACTGGAGCTCGCCGATGCCGGAAACGAGATCCGCGCGGCCCTCGGCGAGGCGGTAGGCCAGCCCGATCACGGCGGCGCGTCCACCCTCGACGGCGTCGGAAATCACCCGGGAGCTGTCCACGAGGCGCTGCGAGGTTTGCTTGACGTTCTCCACGACCATGTCGTTGACGTCATGCTGGTCGTTGCGCATCGAGGTCAGCACGGCGGGAGTGATGCGTTCGACCAGGCTGCGGATGAACCCGGCCGGCATCTCTCCGGTCTCCACGGCGTTCTTGGTGGCGATGACCGCGCCGCAGCTGTCGTGGCCGAGGACCACGATCAGGGGCACGCCGAGGACGCCGATGCTGTATTCGATCGAGCCGAGGACGGCGTCGTCGATCACCTGGCCGGCCGTCCGGACGACGAATGCGTCCCCGAGGCCGAGGTCGAAGATGATTTCGGCGGCGAGGCGGGAGTCGGCACAGCCGAAGATGACGGCAAAGGGGTTCTGGGTCTCCACCAGCGAGGAGCGCCGCGAGGCGTCCTGGTTGGGGTGGGAGGATTCACCGGCGACGAAGCGTTCGTTGCCTTCGCGCAGCCGGCGCCAGGCGAGGGCGGGAGTCAGGTAAGTAGCCACGGCCCCTACTTTACGGCGTGGGGGTGGCCGAGGGTGAAACTGTTGCTGCCGGGGCGTCCAGCGCCTTCACGACGGCCGCCGCGAGCACGGAAAACTCCTCGAGCTGAGCGGGGCCGGTCAGGACCACGGTGGTCCCGCGGTAGTCGAGCACCATGGACTTCTCGCCCTTGCCGGTGTCACGCAGTTGCCAGTCGCGCCCGCCGGCGGTCCGAGTCCCGGTCACCGGGGCGCTTTTGGTCTGCTGCAGCAGCCACGTCGGATTGGACTGGCGGGTCTGGACCAGCCCGATGAAGGAGTCCTTGGGCGTCAGGTAGCCGACTTCCCAGGTGGCCACGCCGCTGCCTGTGCCGGACTCCCAGCGGGCGTAATTCGAACGGAATGTGTCGCCGGTATCCGGCGCCACCGGTGTGAATCCGGCCACACCCGCCGCGTTTTTCGCGATGGCGCTGACGTTGATGTCCGGATGGTAGCCGTCGCTCTTCGGCGACGGGTTCATCAGCACCACCGGCAGGAAGGCGGCGATGCTCAGGACCAGCGCGATGATCATGCCGATCACCGAGGCATTGGCCCGCTTGGCGGCGGCCGCGCGGATGACGGGCTTCACGGGCTGGCCGCCGGCGGCGCCTTCGGCGCCGGGTGCTGCTCCGCCGGCCGGCGATCCGGGGGCCTTGGGCGACGTGTCCTGCAATTCATTCACCCCTCTATAGTCGCCCATTCCGGGCCGATCTCACATTCGACGGGAGGGTGCCGGCCGGTGCCGGGCGGTTCACGGTGTGGTCATTCCATGACCGATCGCGGCCGCCGCGACTATGATCAGTTACAGACGGATCACCGTGGCGGCCGGACCCCGGATGCCCCGGGTTCAACGATCGCCACTCGAAGAAGAGGTTCACGTGTCACCAGCGTCCATGACCCAGAAGTACTCCACGCTTTCCCCGTCGCTCGCCGTCGGAATCGATGAGCCTGACCGCAACCTTGCTCTGGAACTGGTCCGCGTCACCGAGGCCGCGGCCATCGCCGGCGGCCACTGGGTCGGATTCGGCGACAAGAACAAGGCCGACGGTGCCGCCGTCGACGCCATGCGCTCTTTCCTGCAGACCGTCCACTTCAACGGCGTCGTGGTCATCGGCGAAGGCGAAAAAGACGAAGCCCCCATGCTGTTCAACGGCGAGCGTGTCGGCGACGGCACCGGCCCCGAGTGCGACGTCGCCGTCGACCCGATCGACGGGACCCGGCTGACCGCCCTCGGCATCAACAATGCTCTGGCCGTCCTGGCCGTGGCCGAGCGCGGCTCCATGTTCGACCCCTCCGCCGTGTTCTACATGGAGAAGCTCGTCACCGGCCCGGAAGCTGCCGACATGGTTGACCTGCGCCTGCCGGTCAAGCAGAACCTGCACCTCATCGCCAAGGCCAAGGGCGTCAAGGTCAACCAGCTCAACGTGATGATCCTGGACCGCGACCGGCACCGGCCGCTGGTCGAGGAAATCCGCGAAGCCGGCGCCCGCACGAAGTTCATCATGGACGGCGACGTTGCCGGCGCCATCGCGGCGGCCCGTGCCGGCACCGGCGTCGACGCGCTGATGGGCATCGGCGGAACCCCGGAAGGCATCGTCGCGGCCTGTGCGATCAAGTCCCTCGGCGGCGTCATCCAGGGCCGGCTCTGGCCCACCAGCGACGAGGAGAAGCAGAAAGCGATTGACGCCGGACACGACCTGGACCGGGTGCTCTCCACCAACGACCTGGTCTCCAGCGACAACTGCTACTTCGCGGCCACCGGCATCACCGACGGCGACCTGCTCAAGGGCGTGCGTTACTCCAAGGACAAGGTCCTCACCCAGTCCATCGTGATGCGCTCCAAGTCCGGCACCATCCGCTTCGTCGACGGCGAGCACCAGGCCAGCAAGTGGGAGGGCTACGCCCGCAAGCACTAGCCGTCACAGCGCGCGAAAGTACACTTGGGGCCCCGAATCCAGCCGGATCGGGGCCTCAAGTGTACGTTCGGCGCGCAGGCTGCGGCCGAGGGCGGCCCGCACCTTCTCGATGACGAAGGGCCGATCGCCGTCGAGGTCCTCCTTGAAGACCCGCACTTCCTTCCAGCCGAGGGCTTCCGTCATCGCCAGCCGACGGCTGTCGCTCTGCTGCTGCCTTGGGTCGGCGTGGTGGGCGCCGTCGTACTGAAGGGCGACGTAGTGCTCCGGGTAGGCGGCGTCGGGCCAGACGCAGGCCTGGCCCCACGTGTTGCGGATGATGTGGTTCAGCACGGGTTCGCCCAAACCTGCCCGGCACAGAATCAGCCGCATTTTCGTTTCCTGCGGTGAGTCGGCGCCCACCCGGATGTCCGGCAGCGCCGCCCGCGCGGTACGCACCCCGCGCATTCCGGGATGCGCCGCAACGATCCGTTGAAGCTCCGCCGGGGCGGCCAGGGCGGACCGGGGCGCGGGGAACTCCGGCCCGTGGGCGACGACGATGGAGTCGCCGGCCGCCACAAGCTCGTCGGGTGTCAGGATGGCAGCAAGATCCAGCCAAGTCCGGGCCGGCGAGGTCACCCGGAGCCCGTCCACGACCACCACCTCGCCGGGCAGGAAGGTCAGGCGGTGTCCGACGACGTTGCGGCGTCGCGGTTTGCTGCTGTCACGTTCGCGGGCCACATGGATCCGCCAGTCCTCCTGCAGCCACCCGGGCAGGCCCATGGCCCAGAACCGTCCGCCGGAGTGGTGGGTCAGTGTCGACTCGTCGTCGAGGGCGGAGAAAGCGCGAAGGCTCGCGGCGGGGTCGTCCGCGGCCGCGGGAACCCGGATGCCGCGCGAGGGCACATAGACATCGGGCCGGCGGGTCCGCTTGCGGGAGATGCCCGCGGCATCGGCATCCCGGGCGGTGAAGGAGCCGGCAAGCAATTCCGGCGGCAGCGGACGACGGGCCATGCTTCAGTGTGCGCCGACATGAACCGGTCAGAGGGGTTATCCACAGCTCCCGACGGCTGCCATCGCGCGAACGTACACTTGGGGCCCTGAAAACAGGGCTCCGAGGGGCCCCAAGTGTACGTTCGCGCCGAGGCGAGGGGCCTCAAGTGTACGTTCGCGCCGGAGGGGTTACTTCCGGAGGCGGGCGCGCAGGGAGTTGACGAGCTTCTTCCCTACCTGGGCGGCCTTGCGGGCGAGTTGGTAGGTGCCGTAGCGAAGCTTCTTCACCGGCAGGTCCCAGGTCCCCGGGAAGGCGATTTCGCGGCCGCCGAAGGATTTCTTGAACGCCGTGAAACCGGCCCACTTGTGGTCGGGCTGGTCGGCCGGAGCCACACCCCAAAGGTCCACATGCTGCAGGCCCTTTTCCTTAGCGTCGGCCATCAGCGTCACAAGCAGCGGGATTCCCGCGCTGAGCTTCCGGTGGGTGTCGTCCAAAGCGGCGTGGGCGTAGGTGCGGGTGTCCGCCGAGTCGTACGCCAGGGCCGCGGCGATCGGCTCGCCCTCCAGTTCCGCGATGAACAGGGTGGCCGCGCCGGCGGGCATCAAAGACCGTGCCACCTGGCTCAGGTACTCGTCGCTTTGCGGCTTGAAGCCGTTGCGGGCCGCGGTCAGGTGCAGGAACTTCAGCAGCACGGAAATCTCCGCCGGGTCCTGGCTGGACCGGAACGTCACACCCTTCTTGTGGATGTTGCGGTACAGGTTGCGGTTGACCGGCTTCATGTCCGCCAGGACGTCCTTGAAGTCGCGGTCCAGGTCCACGATCCAGCTCAGTTCGGGCTGCAGGTTCGCCGGGGCGGGACGCAGCCCGCGGCTGCGCAGCACGGTGCCGGCGTCGGCGCTGGTGAAGCCCGCGTCGACCGGCTCCACCCGGACGAACACCGCCCCGCACCGGCGTGCCAGTGCGGTCAGGGACTCAAGCGCGGCGTCGAAGGCGTCAAGGGAATCGGCCAGGGGCCCGTAGGGCACATAGAGCAGCTTGCCGGCGGGGTTGCTTTCCTCGATGGCCAGGAATCGCCAGCCCGGTCCCGCCTCTTCGTGGACGGTGCGGCCCAGGGCGCGCTGTACGTCGGCCCAGTGCGGGCCCTGCAGGAAGTAGTCCACGGCTCAGGCCTTCATTCCGGTAGTAACGGCAAAGGCCACGGCGGGCCCGGTGGCACCGGCGACGGGGTGCACGTTAACCGGCGCCTCGGCGGCCGGCAGGAACGCGGACGCCCCGTGATCCAGCTGCAGGTCGCCCTTGGGGGAGTCCAGCAGGACTGAGCCGGTGACCACGATGATCACGGCGGCTCCTGACTGCGCGAGCGGGACCGGCTCCGCGCCCGGAAGCAGTTCCACCCGTTGCAGCGCGAATTCCCGGAACGGAGGGCGGAAGAGCTCCTGACCCAGCATCGTGGTCTCGGCGGAGAGCATGGGCACGCCAACGGCCTCAAAAGCGACCGTCTTCAGCAGCTCGGGGACGTCCACGAATTTCGGCGTCAGCCCGCCGCGGAGCACGTTGTCCGAGGAGGCCATCACCTCGATGCCCAGGCCGCGCAGGTAGGCGTGCACGTTCCCGGCGGGCAGGTACACGGCCTCGCCGGGGGCCAGCGAAATCCGGTTCAACAGCAGCGAGATCAACACACCGGGATCCCCGGGGTAGTCCCCGTTGAGGTTCACCACGGTGGTCAGCTCCGCCACGTGGGCCCCCATCGGGGCGCCGGAGACAAGGGCGGCGACGACGGCGGCCGTCGCCGCGGAGACATCC
Source organism: Arthrobacter sp. KBS0702 (assembly GCF_005937985.2). Taxonomy (NCBI): domain Bacteria; kingdom Bacillati; phylum Actinomycetota; class Actinomycetes; order Micrococcales; family Micrococcaceae; genus Arthrobacter; species Arthrobacter sp. KBS0702. Next base: position 989,153 of record NZ_CP042172.1, read on the forward strand.
TCGCCGCCGGCGATCAGCCGCTCGAAGGCGGACCGCAGCGCGGCCGGTTCGTCCGGTCGCGCGAGATCCTCCAGCAGCTGCGGGATCAGCGGCGGCAGGTCCAGGCCTGCCAGCTCGAAACAGTCCGCCAGGTGTTGGAAGATGGCCCGCGACGCCGCTGCCGGCCGGAAGCCGCACAGCGCTTCGAAGTCCGTCAGGGCGAAGATCATTTCCGGCTTGTGGTTGTCGTCCTTGTAGTTGCGGGTCGCGGCGGCATGGTCGACGCCGGCGGCTTCCTCGCGGGCGAAGCCGGCCCGAGCCTGCTCCAGTGTCGGATGCACCTGCAGGGACAGCGGCCGCTCGGCGGCTAGGACCTTGAGCAGGAACGGCAGCCGCGGACCGAACTCGGCCACGCTATCCCCGCCCAGGTGGTGCACCGGGTCGCTGGCGATCAGGGCGTCGAGCGCCAGCCGGTCGCCGTCGCCCGTGGCGCCAGCGGCAGGAGCGGCTGCCGCGGCGTCCCTGGTGACGACCACGGAGGGCGAGTCCGGGTGGGCGCCGACCCACAGCTCGGCCTCCGGACCGCCGGAGGCCGGCCGGCCGAGCAGGCCGGCGATCGCGGTCTTGGACCCCCAGGCGTAGGGCCGGAGGACGTTCTCGAGTGCGTACATGGATCCTTATCCTAGAGCGGGGCGCACTGGCCGTTGGTGGCTACCAGGTTGCGGATGGACTGCTCATCGCCGTTGCGTTTGAAGCCGTTGAGCATTTCCTCGGTGATCGGCTCGCCTTGGGGCGTCGTCGTCACCGGGGTGAAGTCAGACGACGACGGCGACGGCGCGGGCTTGGTGCCCGGCTGCGCCAATGGCACCGCGCCGGCGGAGATCGGCCCGGGAGCCGCGGCCGGCTGGCGGAGCGAATCGTCGGCCGCCCCCGCCGCGGGTGCCGGCCCCAGGAGCTTGTCCACGGCCTGGTGGATCTTGTCGAAGTCCGGCACCGTGGAGAAGGAGGCATCGAAGTCGGGCGGACCGATGGTGAGCCGGCTCACCGGCTGGCCCTTGGACTTCATCGCCAGGTCCACAAAGCTGCCGAGCTGGCTGGCCGAGATGTTGGAATCGACCACCTTCGTGCCGGCCTTGACGATGTCCTCGAACTTGGTCAGCAGGGTGGCCGGATCCAGCTGTTTGAGCATCGCCTGCTGGACGCACTGCTGCCGCGCGATGCGCGCGTAATCGTCGACGAACTCCCGCGAGCGGCCGTACCAGAGGGCGTGGTAGCCGTCCAGGGTGTTGTCCCCGGCCGGGATCCAGCCGAGCGGCATGCCGTGGATGCCCTTGGCCTCGTCGATCGTCTCGCCGCTGATCGGGACCCAGCCGCCGGCCTTGATCCGGATGCCACCCATGGCGTCGATGAGTTTGGCGAAGCCGTCCATGTCCACCAGGACGTAGGCCTGGACCTTGATTCCGAGCGTCCCGGAGACCGCCTCCAGGGTGGCCTGCGCCCCCGGGTCTTCCACTCCGGGGTAGAGGTCCTTGTACTTGTTGGTGACCTCGGTGTTGATGGCGTTGATCAGGCACTCATCGCCGCAGTCGTAGCCGTCCGGGTAGATCTTCCGCATCGGCGAGTCGTCGCTGAACCGGGCGTTCTGCAGGTTGCGCGGGATCGAGATAATGGCGGACTGGCCGGTCTTGGCGTCCACGCTGATCACCGAGAGGCTGTCCGGGCGGCGTCCGGTGCGGTCCGCCCCGGCGTCGCCGCCCATCATCAGGAAGTTGTAGCGGCCCTCGGAGGGCTCCATCGCCGGTCCGCTGGCGAAAATCGTGCCGATTGCGTCCCGGCCGACGTTCAGCAGGTAGGCGGCGTAGCCCAGGCTGCCGCTGCTGAGCAGCATGGCCAGGACCAGGGTCACGACGACGGCGGCGCGCGCCCGGGTCTCGAGCATCGCCGGGCGGATTAGGCGCAGCGTGTTGACGAACAGTACCGCCCAGCCCAGGGCCAGCGCCGTGAGCACGATGATCAGAACGAGCGAGGCGGCGGAGTCGGCGACGAGGTTGATCAGGGTGGGCCGGGACATCACGAGCAGGAGGAGCGCCACGATGACCAGGGCCCAGACCGTCAGCGTCACCCGGAGCGCGGTGCGCCCCAGCCGGCGGTTGCCCGCCACGGTCTGCGCGCTGCCGGGTACCAGCAGGGTGAGCAGGATCAGCAGGAATGCACGCTTGGCGAGGACCCGCTGGCCCGCCCCGGAGGGGTAGCGGACCGGGTCGGTGAGCGCTCCCTTTGTCGGCTGCCTCTTGTCCTGCGCAGCAGCGAAACTCTGGCTCATGTCCTGGATCCTTACCGGCCGCCCCGCGGAACGCTGTTGTCGTCGGAGAACACGTCGGCCACCTTGCTGCGCAGGTTCGCGCCCTTGGCCGTGGCGGCGTCGTTGAGCTCCTGGGCGAACTCAAGCAGCCGGGACCGCAACTGCCCCGCGAAGGCATCCGTGCCTGAGGCCAGCATCCGCACCGCCAGCAGTCCGGCGTTGCGGGCGCCTGCGATGGAGACCGTGGCGACCGGGACGCCGGCGGGCATCTGCACGATGGACAGCAGGGAGTCCATCCCGTCGAGGGTTTTCAGCGGCACGGGGACGCCGATGACCGGCAGCGGCGTCACGGAGGCGAGCATGCCGGGCAGGTGAGCGGCGCCGCCGGCGCCGGCGATGATCACGCGCAGCCCGCGTTCGTGGGCGGTCTGCCCGTAGCGGATCATTTCGGTGGGCATGCGGTGCGCCGAGACGACGTCGGCCTCGAACGGGATGCCGAATTCGGCCAGCGCCTCGGCGGCGGCCTCCATCACGGGCCAGTCGGAATCGGAGCCCATGACGAGCCCCACGATCGGGGTGGAGCCGTTGTCGGCGGCCCGGGGTCCGGAAGCTTGGGCTTCGGTGCTGGCGCTCACGCGGTCTCCTCGGTGGTTCCCTGGCCGGTGCCGGCCGGGGCCCGACCGTCCCGGATGATGTTGGCGACGGTGCCGGCCCGTTGCCGGACGGAGTCGACGTCGGCCGTTGAGGTGCCGACGAGGTTGACGTGGCCGATCTTGCGGCCCGGGCGCACGGCCTTGCCGTAGCAGTGGACCTTGGCGGCCGGTTCGCTGGCGAGGGCCGCCGGGTAGGCGGAGAACAGGTTCTGGTTCGCTCCGCCGAGGAAGTTCTTCATGACCACCACGGGCCCGAGCAGGTCGGTGGCTCCCAGCGGCAGGTTCAGGATGGCGCGCAGGTGCTGTTCGAACTGGCTCGTGACCGAGCCGTCCTGGGTCCAGTGGCCGGTGTTGTGCGGGCGCATGGCGAGTTCGTTGATCAGGAAACCGGCGCCGACGCCGGGGGTCTCGAACATCTCCACGGCCATCACGCCGGTGACACCGAGTTCGTTGGCGATGCGGACTGCGGCGTCCTCGGCGGCGGCCGCAACCTCCAGCGGGATGTCCAGGGCGGGGGCGATCACTTCGTCGCAGACGCCGTCGACCTGGATGGTGTGCACCACCGGCCACGCGCGGGATTCGCCGTCGGGGGTGCGGGCGACCATCGCGGAGAGCTCACGGCTGAACTCCACCTTGGCCTCCGCCAGCAGCGGGGACATGGCCTCAAACCAGTCCGCTGACGCCGCGGCGTCCTCGGCGGAGTCCACAATCCGTACGCCCTTGCCGTCGTAGCCGCCGCGCGGCGTCTTCAGCACCACCGGCCAGCCGGCGTCGTCGCCGAAGGCGACGAGGGCCTCCACATCGGCGACGGCGGCCCAGCGCGGGTTCGGGAGTTCCAGCCGGTCGATGGCCGCACGCATCACCAGCTTGTCCTGGGCGTTGACCAGGGCGTCGGGGCCCGGGTGGACGTTGACGCCGGCCTCGATCAGGGCGCGCAGGTGCCCGGTGGGGACATGCTCATGGTCGAAGGTCAGCACGTCCAGTCCGCGGGAGAACTCCAGCAGGTGGTCGAGGTCGGTGTAGTCGCCGACGGGAGCCTTGGGCACCGCAGCGACGGCGGAGACGTCCTCGCCCTCTGCCAGGACACGGAGTTCGAAGCCGAGTGCGGTCGCGGCCGGGGCCATCATGCGGGCTAGCTGGCCGCCGCCAACCACACCGATTACAGGAAAAGTCACATCTCCCAGCCTACCGAAAACCTGCGCGGAACCCGGCCCCCGCGCGCCCGGGCCGCCGAATCGGCCGCAATTTTCGGCGGGGACTGCCGGGGGCGGGCCCCGGATTTGCGCCGGCCGGGGGCGCGCACCCGGGAAACGGCGCTAAAATGGGCCGTTGGCCGGTTGGCTGACAGATTCAAGAGGGCCACGGAGGGTCATGATTAACACACTTGCAGATCGTGTGCGCGGGCTTGCCTCGCTCTTCTGGCGCGAAGTGGCGAAGTTCGGCGCCGTCGGCGGTGTCGCCTTCGTCATCGACAACGGCCTGACGTACTACCTGATGCACGGCGCCATGTCCGACAGCGAGGCCAAGGCCCGCTTCGTCGGTGCGACCGTCGCCACGATCTTCTCCTGGATCGCGAACCGCTTCTGGACGTTCCGCCACCGCAGGCAGGAAAACGTGCTGCGTGAGTTCGCGATGTTCGTCCTCATCAACGGCATCGGCATCGGCATCTCCACCGGCCTCACCGCCCTCGCCAAGTACAGCATGGGCATCACGGACAAGAACATGCTGTTCCTGGCCGGCGTCGTCGGCATCCTCGTCGCCACCGTCGTGCGCTTCTTCGCCTACCGCTTCCTGGTCTTCAACAAGGAACTCGACGACGAGCCGGAGTTCTCGCACGACCACGAGATCATCGAACGGCACCCGCACAGCGGGGCGCCCGTCACGGTTCCCGGGCAGCCGGCCGAGGAGCCCGACGCACCCGGCGCCAACCCCGAGCGCCGCTGAGCCGGCGGGTCAGCTCCGGCTGACGCGTTCGTCGCTGAGCAGCCGCTCCGTCACCGGCACGTCCGGGTGCACCAACACCACGGAGCCGTCCCCCTGCCACGCCGCGAGGGCCTGGGCCAGGACCGTTTCGAGCCCGTCGGCGGCCCGGACCAGCAGCCGCAGGCCCGCCTCCGAGGCCTGCCCTGCCGCAGCGAAACCGGCCAGCAATCCGCCGTGGGTGTGCACCGGGCCCGCAGCGGTCCGGACGGCCGGGCGGTCCGGCTCCGGATCCACGTGCGGCATAAAGAAGTCGCCGTGCGAGCGGACCTCTGCGGCATAGTCGACGACGCCGGAGGGCAGTTCGCCCGGCCACCGCATCGCCAGCGCCGGCAGCGCCACCGCCACAACGGTCTCGAAAGCACCCCCGGCGGCCGCCGGATCGGGTTCCGCGGTGGCGATCAGTTCGGCTTCCGCGGCGTCGAGCACCACTTCCATGCCCAGCTGCCAGGCGGCCAGCGCGAGCACTACCGACTTCCAGTGTGCCGGCAGGTCCAGCCGGAGCCGCGTCCCCGGTTCGGCGTCCAGCTCGTCCTGGAGAAGGTTGCTGGTCTTGGCCACCCAGTTGTCCAGTACCCGGCCGGAGAGTTCCACCCGTTCGGCGTCGGGCCCGTACCAGGTCAGCCGCGGGGAGGTGGACTGGCCCGAACGCAGGGCCGTCATCAGTTCGATTGCCGGGATGCTCATGCGTTCATCTTGCCACGGCCATCCCGGCGTGATCTCCGTCACGACAAGTCCGGCTGGAGGCAGGGAAGCGCCGCGACGCGGTGGAGGGCCGGCGCGCAAAATCGCCGAAAACGCAAGAGAATCCCAGTGTGGTCGCAGGAAAAGCGCAGGAAACTGCTCAGTATGCTGTCAATTCCCCGGCTGGGCGCGGACGGCGTCCGAAAAATCCCGGGCGTGGCGTGCCCCGGCAATCCGATGGAAATTGATTATTATCTCCGCTGCGGCTTGACTCCCGGATACTTACACACGTGTAATTAGGTATCGAAAGCCACTGCGCAACAGCCGGCACACAACCGAGTGTCCGAGGGTCAGTCAGGGGCTGCAAAATCAGAGAGGGAACGCCAATGGGGCTTGCAGAGCGTATCCATGAAGATGAAGTCGTCGCCGGCCAGGCGACGGCAAAATACCGTTCACGCGGAGTGCCGAGCGACTGGTATGTCGACCCGGCCGATCCGGACGCCGCGGAGCGGTACAACGAACACACCCAGGATTCCCTGCAGGACCAGGCCACGGCCTTCCTCGCAGCACACGAAGCACTCCTGGCGGGCAACCCGGAGCAGGACGATCCGCTGGACCCGCCGATGGAACTGCAGACCCTGCACTCCGGAACCACCGCCCAGCCGGTGTGGATCGGCTTGCCGTCCCGACAGGACTTCGATGACGAAGGCGAACTGGGATGGCAGACGGACGCGCTCTGCGCGCAGACCGACCCGGAGGCCTTCTTCCCGGAAAAGGGCGGCTCCACCCGCGACGCCAAGAAAGTGTGCGGTGCATGCAACGTCCGCTCGCAGTGCCTGGAGTACGCCTTGTCCAACGACGAGCGCTTCGGAATCTGGGGCGGCCTCTCCGAGCGGGAACGCCGCCGGCTTAGGAAGCGGGCAGTCTAATTCTTCAAGAAGTACGTGTCACCGCCGTTGTGGTAGCCCACAACGGCGGTGACTATCTCCCCAGGACCCTGGCGGCTTTGGCGGCGCAAACGCGGCCGGCGGACGCGGTGATCGGGGTCGACACCGGATCCCGCGACCACTCGGCGGCGCTGCTGGGCCAGGCGCTCGGCACCTCCAACGTCAGCGTTTTCGAGCAGGCCAGGACCGGCATGGGCGCCGCCGTCCAGGCCGGCCTCAAGGCCCTCGCGCCCCGGAGCGGCGGCGCCGCGGATGCGGCCGCCGAATGGATCTGGTTGCTGCATGACGACGCCGCGCCGGCCCCGGAGGCCCTCGCCGAGCTGCTGCATGCCGTGGAGCGCGCGCCCTCGGTCACCGTAGCGGGCTGCAAGCAGCTGGACTGGCACGCCGGTCGCCGCCTGATCGACGTCGGGCTCTCCACCAGCCGGTGGGCCGAACGCCTGACCCTGATCGAAGCCGACGAACTCGACCAGGGCCAGTACGACGGCCGCAGCGACACCTTCGCCGTCAACTCCGCCGGCATGCTGATCCGCCGCGACGTCTGGGAAGATCTGCGGGGCTTCGACCCGGCCCTGCCCGGCAGCGGGGACGACGTCGACTTCTGCTGGCGCAACCGGCTCGCCGGCCACCGTGTGGTGGTGGTCCCGAGCGCCAGGATGTTCCACGTCTCGCACCGGCCGCACGCCCTCGGGACCGCGACGGCGGCCCGCAAGGCCCAGGTCCACCTTCGGCTCAAGCACGCCTCGGCGTGGAAAGTCCCGTTGCACGCGGTCGGCGCCCTGCTTGGCAGCCTTTTCAAGCTTGTCCTCAGCATCGCCGTCAAGGACCCCGGGCACGGGTTCTCGCAGCTGCTGGCAACCCTCGGCGCGCTGGGCCGTCCCGCCGCCGTGCTCCGCGGCCGCCGCAACGCGGCCCGCACCCGGCGCATCCGGCGCTCCGTGATCAAGGGCCTGCAGACGCCCCGGCGCGAGGTCTGGGCGCACCGCCGCTCCCTCATCGAGGCCATCGGATCCGACGACTCCGACCCGGACGCCGGGCACGACCCGCTCGCGGACCAGCCGAGCGGGGACTCCACCGACGATTTCGCGGCCCTCAGCACCACCGGGCGCGCCTGGGTGGGCAACGGGGCGCTGCTGGCGCTGCTGGTCACCGCCGCGGCCTCGCTCATCGGCCTGCTGAACCTGTTCCGGGCCGACGCCGTCACCGGCGGGGCGCTGATACCGGTCTCAGCCCGCCTGGGCGACATCTGGAACCATGCTTCGAGCTGGTGGATTGCGCTCGGGGCCGGACTACCGGGCCACGGCGACCCCTTCGGCTACGTGCTGTGGCTGCTCGGCGTCCTCGGGGCCGGCAACGCCAGCGGCACCGTGGTGTGGCTGCTGGTCCTCGCGATGCCGCTGTCCGCCCTGGGCGCCTGGTTTGCCGCCGGGGCCGTGACCCAGCGGCGCCGGCTGCGGCTCGCGGCCGCGCTGCTCTGGGCCGGCGCGCCGGCCCTGCAGGTGGCCCTCAACCAGGGCCGCCTCGGCCCGCTGGTTGCGCACGTGATGATGCCACTGCTTGTCCTGGCCCTGTTGCGCGCCACCGGCTCGGTCCCGGGCCGCGGACGCTTTGCGGTGCCGGGCCCGGGGGAGCGGCGCTTCACGGAGAAACCTCCCGCCAAGCCCGGAATCAACGGCACCCCGTCCTGGACCGCGGCAGCCGCGGCCGGACTGGCGCTGGCCGTCGTCACCGCGGCAGCGCCGTCGCTGCTGTTGCCCGCCGTTGTCGTCGTCGCGCTTTGCGGCGTGCTGCTGGGACGCCGCGGACGCACCGTCTGGTGGTCGCTGCTGCCCAGCCTGGCCCTGTTCCTTCCCTTTGCGCTCTCCGTGCTGGACCGGCCCCGTGCCCTGCTCGCCGATCCGGGCCTGCCGCTGGGTTTCGACCCTGCTCCGCTCTGGCAGCAGGTACTGGGCCAGCCGCTGCGCTTCGACCCCGGCGCAGGCGTTGCCGGGCTGGCCCCCTTCGGGCCGGGGGCCGTGCCGTGGGCGCTCCTGCTGGCCCTGTTGCTCGGCCTGCCCGTGCTGTTGCTGGCCTTGACGGCATTGTTTCTCCCCGGCCGGCACGGCCGGCGGGCCCGGCTGGCCCGCTGCCTCTGGGCCGCCGGCACACTGATGCTGGCAGGCGGCTGGCTGGCGGGTCACGTCGCCACCGGCGCCAGCGCCGAGGTCCTGGTCACCCCGTTCACCGGTCCTGCGGTCTCCGCCGCGGCGTTCACCTTGCTCGGCGCGGCCCTGGTCGGCGCCGAAGCCCTGCTCGACGCCGCCGACGCGACGGCGGCTGCCGCGCCCGGCCGCCACGTCCTGGCCCGCAAGATCCTGGTCCGCGGCACCGCCGTCACCGCCATAGTGCTGCTGCTCGCCGGTCCGCTGGCCGGACTGGCCGCCTGGGCCGCGCACAACGTGCTGCAGACCGTTCCGGCCTCCGCCGCCACACCCACCACAGCAACCGACCCCACTGCCGCTGCGGGTGCCACCGGCAGCTCCCCGGACGCCATCCCCGGAACCGGCTCCGCCACCGACACGGCCGGAACCGGGGACCTGGGCACCCGCCGGCTGGTCCAGGCCAGCAAGGCCCGCACCCTGCCGGCGACGGCCATCGACCGCGCCGAAGGCCCGGAACAGGCCAGGACCCTGGTCATCACCGCAGGGGAAAACGGAACCTTCGCGGCCTCCCTCATGCGAGGCGCCGGCACACGGCTGGACGCCCTCTCCGCCGTCGCCTCCGCCCGCACCGTGATCGGGGCGCCAGGGGAGGAAACGGTGCGCGACGACGATGCCGTTGCCGCGTCGCTGCGCGGAGTGGTCGCCACCATCGTCGCCGGCCAGGGCGTGGACCCGCGCGGGCAGCTGGAGCAGCTCGGGGTCGGCTTCGTGGTGCTGGAAGCCGCGGACAGCGCGGCCCAGCTGACCGCCAGCCGGATGGACGCGGTCCCCGGCCTCGTCGCCGTCGGCCAGACCGATGCCGGCTGGCTGTGGCGGATCAGCCCGCTGAACCAGCCGGTGATCGGCGCCGCCGACGTCGCACACCGCGTCCGGATCGTCGACGGCGCCGGAGCGACCGTCGGTCTGCTGCCCTCCGAGGCCATCACGGCCGAGGCGGCCGTGATGGCCGGGCCGGAAGGCCGCCTGGTGGTCCTCGCCGAGCGTTCCGACCCGGGCTGGAGTGCCTGGGTCGACGGCCGGCGCCTGACCGCCACCTCCTCGGACTGGGCCCAGGCGTTCACCCTGCCGGCCCAGGGCGGCAAGCTCACCATCCGCTACGACAACCCGTGGGCGCTGTGGACCGGAATCGCCCAGGCCGTCGTGATCGGCCTGACCATCCTGCTGGCCATCCCCATGCCGGCCCGCCGGCCGAACACCGGGCTCTCCAGGGACGAAGGCTCCCTGCGTAAGGAACATCAGCATGCATGACCAGAACGAGAACGGGCGCCCAACGCCTCCGGACCGGCCCGACCCCACCCGGCCGGCTCCGGACGCCGCGGCGGAAGCCAAACGGGACAGAAGCGGACGCGGCAGCAGCACGCGCAGCGCCCCGGCCCCGGCCTTGGCCCGGGTGAAAATCCTCTGGGGTGCCGTAGGCGGCGTCCTCTCCGCCGCGCTGCTGGTTGCGGCCGGCGGCGGCCTCGTCGCGGCGGCGGCACTTTCCCCGCAGGGCCCCGGCAGCCGCCCGCTCGAGGCACCCCTGGCCGCGGTGCCCGCCGGGAGCAGCCTGGGCATCTGTCCGGGACCCGCGCGGCTGCTCGAAGGTGCGCCCGTGGGCACCGACCCACAGTTCAGCCCGGAATCAGCCACCGCCAAGAGCGCGGTTAACGCCGTCGTGCTTAGTTCCAGTGCCGGTGAACTTCCCGGAAGCCGCCTCGCTGCGCTCACCGGCAGCCCGCTGGTGGAACTGGCCAAGGCCACTGCGCCGTCCGCAGCGCCCAGCCCCGCCCCCGGCGCCCCGGCGCTCCGGGCCGGCGTGGTCCCGCAGCGCGCCGTCGACGCCGTCAGCGTCCTCAGCGCCGATGCGCAGGGAAACCGGCAGCCGTCCGCCGGCGCCGTGATGAGCTACACCGCCGCCGACGGCGACCTGCGCGGCACCGCCGCCGCGGCCTGCCAGCGTCCGGCCAACGACCTCTGGCTGGTCGGGGCGAACACCGCCATCGGCCGGACCGCGGTCCTGAACCTCAGCAACGCCTCCGGCACCCCGGCCACCGTCAGCCTGGATCTTTACGGCGCCAAGGGGCCCATCCAGGCGCCCGGAAGCCGCGGGCTGCTGGTCGCGCCGGGCACCACCCGCTCCGTCATTCTCGCCGGCCTGGCGCCCGGGCAGGAGCAGTTGAGCGTGCGCGTGCGCAGCACCGGCGGACCGGTCGCGGCCGTCATCCAGCAAAGCGTGCTCCGCGGACTGACCGCCGGCGGCGTGGACTTCATTTCGCCCGGAACGGCCCCGGCCACCCGGCAGGCGATCTCGGGCCTCGACCTCCAGGACCCGGCCGCGCTGGCCGCGCTGGCCGCCAAACCCGGCTTCGCCGACGCCAAACCCGCCCTCCAGATCACCGTCCCGGGCGCCGCGGACGCCGTGGTGGAAGTGAAACTGTTCGGCCGTGACGGCCAGAAGCCCCTGCCCGGCGGCGGGGTGGTGACCGCAAAGGCGGGCGCCGTGACCGAAGTCTCGCTCGCGGGGGTTCCGGCGGGCCACTACACACTCACGGCCAGTTCGGACGTGTCCTTTGCCGCCGCCGCCCGCGTCACCCGCGGGCTCAAGGCCGAGGACGCCGCCGACTTCGCCTGGGCGCCCTCCTCGGTGCGGCTCGGAAGCCAACACGTGGTCCCGGTGCCGGCCACAGGCGCCCGCTTCCTGATGTTCGGCGTCCCGGACGGCCGGGCCACGATCTCCTACACGCCGATCACCGCCGACGGCAAGATCCGCGCCGCGGCCACCGCCGACATCGCGGGCGGAACCACCGCGTCCGTCCGGATCCCCGCCGACGTGGAGGGCTCGCCGCTGGTGGGGTACCTGGTGTCGGCGGCAGGCGGCGCGGCCTACGGCTCCGTCCTGCTGGAACAGGACAACAAGTCCGACGTCTCGACCATCCCGGTGGCGCCCGGCGCGGCCGGACAGGAACAGGTCCCCGTCATCCTCGGGTACTAGCCCGGCCCGCGGAAGAACCTGGGCCCGCGGACGACCCGCGGCGACCTAGTAGCGGCGGCGGTACACCGGGTCCAGCGACTCCGGCGGGACGCCGAGCATCTCCGCCGTGCGTTCGACTACGACGTCGTGCACGAGGTCCTGGAGTTCCTCACGGCTGCCGCAGGCCTGCTCCACGACCCTCCGGTACAGCGTGATCACGGGGCCGTCCTCGGCCGTCGCCGGGGTGTAGCTGCCCATCGGCGCAGGCGTCCCCTCGGCCACGAGCTGCTCGAGTCCCGGCGGGATCTCCTCCACGGCGAAGCGGACACCGTCCAGCGGTTTGCCCCAGATGTCGTGCAGGCGCTGGGCGGAGTCCAGGACAAAGTCATCGAACCGGTCGGAGCGGGTCCGGTACCCGGGCAAGGTGGGGAGCATGAGTTCGCCGCGCAGGCCCCGGCCATGACGGTTCCTGCGGCGCTGACGGAAGCCCTTGCCCGTGGCGGTGCCGCCGGCGGCGGGATCAGCCAACCGGACCGTAAAGCCGGGAACGTGGTGCGATGACTGCATATCTTGACTCTAAACCCGGCGCTGGATTTCTGCGAGACGGCGCCCCCGCCGCGCCCCCCGCGCCGCCGCCGCGCCCCCGCGCCCCGCCGCGCCCCGGCCGCCGTCGTGCGCAGCAGCCATTGGCGTGCACCCTGGCCGGACCGGACTTTCGGCCGCACGCGGCGTCCGGGACCGAGGGGGCGTTTCAATGCGCGGCGCCGCGGGCCGGAGGGAGTAGTCTGTGATGTCGTGGGTGCAATTCGTCAGTGTTCAAGGTCCGCCTGCCGCAATTCGGCGGTGGCGACTTTGACGTACGTCTATGCCGATTCCACGGCCGTCCTTGGCCCGCTGGCCACCTACGCCGAACCGCACTGTTATGACCTCTGCGAACAGCATGCCGGTTCGCTGACCGTGCCTCGCGGCTGGGAAGTCCTGCGGCTCGCGATGCCCGCAACCCCGGCCGGACCCGGGCCCGATGACCTGCTGGCCCTGGCGCACGCCGTCCGGGAGGCCGCCGCGGCCAGGCCCGCGTCCACGGAGCCCGTCCAGGGACAACGGACCGCGCATCCGGCCCTGGAAGCCCCGGCCGGGGCCGAAGGCACACGCCGCGGACACCTGCGCGTCCTGCGCGAACCCTCCTGAGCCGCGAACTGGCGGTAGGCTGGGAACTGAAATTTCCGTACGCCACCGGCGCCTGCTGCGTCGCACCCAGGGAGCCTTCACCATGCCAGGTCCTACCATGTCGTTGATCAGTCCCGAGCTGTTGTCTGTCCTGCGCTGCCCCGTCACGGGTTCCGCCCTGGTACAGGAGGGCGAAGCGCTTGTCGCAACGAGCCCCGGCGCGGACGGGCAGATTCTCCGGTACGCGATCGAGGACGGCATCCCCTTGCTGCTCCCGCCGGAACTCCTCGCCGCTGCCACCGCTGCCCGCTCCGACCAGCACGACGGCGGCAACCACGACGGCGGCCGCTCCGGCGGCGCGCCCCGCCACGCCGCGGAGTAATCCCGCCCCTGCAACGGCAGGTGGCCGAGGGAAATCCCGGTGCCGGCCCATCGGCGGGCGCCCCGGCGCCGAACCACTTGCAGTCCCTTCAGCTCCATTCCGGCTACCACAAAGGATCCCCATGACCTTCGACTACAAAATTGCCGACATCTCCCTGGCCGAGGCCGGCCGGCACCAGATCCGCCTCGCGGAGCACGAAATGCCCGGCCTGATGTCCCTGCGCGAGGAATTCGGTGCGAGCCAGCCGCTCAAGGGCGCCCGGATCGCCGGTTCGCTGCACATGACCGTCCAGACGGCCGTGCTGATCGAGACGCTCACCGCCCTGGGCGCCGAGGTCCGCTGGGCCTCCTGCAACATCTTCTCCACTCAGGACGAGGCCGCCGCCGCCGTCGTGGTCGGCCGGGGCACGGTCGAGGACCCGAAGGGTGTTCCGGTGTTCGCCTGGAAGGGCGAGACGCTCGAAGAGTACTGGTGGACGGCCGAACAGATCCTGACCTGGCCCGGTGCGGACAGCAACCCGGAGCTGGGCCCGAACATGATCCTCGACGACGGCGGCGACGCCACCATGCTGGTGCACAAGGGCGCCGAGTTCGAGGCCCTGGGCGCCGTTCCCGCAACGGGCGACGACGAGTCCGAGGAAGGCCGCGTCTTCCTGTCCGTCCTGCGCGCCTCGCTCGAGAAGAACCCGCAGAAGTGGACCCGGATCGGCTCGCGCCTGCTCGGCGTGACCGAGGAGACCACCACCGGCGTCCACCGCCTCTACCAGCTCGCCGAGCAGGGCAAGCTGCTGTTCCCGGCGATCAACGTCAACGACTCCGTGACCAAGAGCAAGTTCGACAACAAGTACGGCATCCGCCACTCGCTGCCGGACGGCATCAACCGCGCCACGGACGTGCTCATGGGCGGCAAGGTCGCCGTCGTCTGCGGCTACGGCGATGTGGGCAAGGGCGCGGCGGAGGCCTTCCGCGGCCAGGGATCGCGGGTGATTGTCACCGAAATCGACCCGATCTGCGCCCTGCAGGCCGCCATGGACGGCTACCAGGTGGCGAAACTGGAGAACGTGCTGGCCGAGGGCCACATCTTCATCACCACCACCGGCAACAAGGATGTCATCATGGCCGAACACATGGCCGGGATGCGCGACAAGGCAATCGTGGGCAACATCGGCCACTTCGACAACGAGATCGACATGGCCGGGCTGGCGCGGATCCCGGGCATCAAGAAGGTCGAGATCAAGCCCCAGGTGCATGAGTGGGTCTTCGAGGCCGATCCCGCCACTGGCAAGGACAGCCGCTCCATCATCGTGCTGTCCGAGGGACGGCTGCTGAACCTCGGCAACGCCACCGGCCACCCCTCCTTCGTGATGAGCAACTCCTTCGCCAACCAGACCATCGCGCAGATCGAACTGTTCACCAAGGCGGCCCAGCCGGAGGGGGAGCGCGAGTACGAAAAGCAGGTCTACGTGCTGCCCAAGATCCTCGACGAGAAGGTGGCCCGGCTGCACTTGGACGCTCTCGGCGCTGAGCTCACCGAGCTGACCAAGGAACAGGCCGAGTACCTGGACCTTGACGCCGCAGGCCCCTACAAGCCGGAGCACTACCGCTACTAGAAGCACCGCGGCGTGCAGCCAGGGGCCCCGGACGTCACCGTCCGGGGCCCCTTTTTGTGACCGTATCGTGGCGTGGGTGGCGGCGGGGCGGGACGGAAATTCACCTATGCTTTCAAGGTAACGTCTGGAAGGACCCGAGTATCGTGATCGCCCCGAAAAGCTGGAGCGCCGGCCGGAAGGCCGCCGTGCTGGCTGCGGTGTGCGCCCTGGCAGCCGGCGGCGGCGTCTTCGCCGCGGCCGGTCCGCTGGCCCACCCGTCCTTTGCCTCCGAGTCCGCCTCGCCCGAGCGTTCCACGCAGGGCCTGGCCTTCCCGGTGGTGCCGCCGGTCCAGCTGACCGCCGCCCCCGCGGACGCGGCCACGCAGGTCAACCCCGCCGCCCCGGTGACCTTGAAGGTGGTTAACGGACGGATCGAACGGGCGTCGCTCACCAGCGCCTCCGGCGACGGCGTGGAGGGAACGCTCAGCGCTGACGGTTCCAGTTGGGCCGCCGCCGGGCCGCTGAAATTCAACACCCGCTACACCTGCACGTACTCGATCGTGGACGGCGTCGGGCGCAGCACGAGCACCACACGCAGCTTCACCACGGTCTCGACCGCCAACGAAGCCGACGCCGCGATCTACCCGCTGGATGGCATGAAGGTCGGAGTGGCGCAGCCGCTGCAGATCACCTTCAGCGAGCCGGTGCTGAACCGTGACGCCGTCGAAAAGGCGATCAAGATCACCTCCAGCTCCGGCCAGGTGGGCGACTTCCACTGGTTCAGCAACACCATGGTCCGGTACCGCCCGGAGAATTTCTGGGCCGCCAACAGCACCATCACGATGGATATGAAGCTGTTCGGCGTCGATCTCGGCAAGGGGCAGATCGGCAACTTCAACAAGAAGGTGACCGTGCACATCGGCGACAAGAAGGTCGCCGTCGCCGACGCCACTGCACACACGTTCAAAGCCTTCATCAACGACAAGCAGGTGGGCGAGTGGCCCGCTACCATGGGCGACACCAGGTTCCCGTCCGCCCGGGGCTACCTGGTCCTGATGGAGAAGTACCGGGTGGAGCACATGAGCGCGGCCTCGATCGGCCTCAAGCCCGGCGACCCGGCCTACTACGGGGAACTGGACGTCAATTTCGCCACCCGGCTGACCCCCAGCGGGGAGTTCATCCACCAGGCCACGGACTCCGCGCTGCCCTTCATCGGCCAGGCCAACCTCTCGCACGGCTGCATCGGCCTCGGCCCGGACGGCGCCCAGTGGGTCTTCGACAACATGACCGCCGGCGACGTCGTCAACGTGGTCAACACCGACGGCGACTACGCAGCGAACGACGACGGCTACGGGGACTGGAACATCCCTTGGGCGCAGTACGCGAACTGAGCCGTCAGGCTGTTACAGGATGTGCAATGGGGGAAATGGGGGAACAACCGATGGCGGAATTGAGCGCCCGGAACACCCGGGGCGGCAGTGGCACCGGACGAAACAGCGGACGAAACACCGGACGAAGGACCGGGAAGATACTGGCCGTCGCCGGGGTCTGCCTCGCAGTGGGCGCGGGCGGGATCGGCGCCGCCACCAGCCCGGTCTGGGCCGACGGCGCCCTGCCCTCGGAGTCGGCTGCGCCGATGCGCAACGTCGCGGGCTTGGCCGCCCCGGTTGTGAAGGCGGTCGAACTCGGGGTGACGCCCACCGATGGCGCCAAGGGCGTCAACCCGGCCTCCCTCCCGTCGGTCAAGGCCGTCAACGGGGTGGTCAAGGACGTGCTGCTGGTGCCCGACACCGGCGGTAACCCCGTCCCCGGGACCACGAGCCCGAACGGCTCGACCTGGACCGCAGAGGAGCCCCTGGACTTCGACACCAGGTACACGTACAGCTTCACCATTGTTGACCAGGCCGGACGCGAGACGAAGAAGGCCCAGACCTTCACCACCGTCGCCAAGGCCAACGAGGCGGATGCCGCCATCTACCCGCGGGGCGGCACCACCGTCGGCGCGGGCCAGCCCATCGAGATCGTCTTCAGCGAGCCGGTGCTGAACAAGGCGGCAATGGAAAAGGCCGTCACCGTCACGGCGTCGTCCGGCCAGGCCGTGGCGTGGCGCTGGTATTCGGACCGCCGTGTCCGGCTCCGGCCTGAAGCGTTCTGGGCCGCCAACTCCCAGGTCACCGTGGACCTGAAGCTCTTCGGAGTCGATTTCGGCAACAAAATGATCGGCAACTCCGACACCAAGGTCTCCTTCACGGTGGGTGAACGCCGCCTCGCCGTCGTCGATGACCTCACCAAGACCATGAAGGTCTACTTCGACGGACAACTCGTCAGGACCGCGCCGGTAACGCTGGGAGACGCCGACTGGCTCTCGCCCACCGGCTACGCCGTGATCATGGAGCAGGAACGCAGTTCCAAATTCAACGCCGGCAGCATCGGCCTGAAGCCCGGGGACAAGGGCTACTATCCGCCGCTGACCGTGGAGTACGCCAACCGCCTCACCAGCTCCGGGGTGTATGTCCACCAGGCCCTCGAATCGGCGTGGGGCGCGGTGGGCAAATTCAACGTCTCGCACGGCTGCGTCGGGCTGCTCCCCGCGGACGCCGCCTGGTTCTTCACCAACATGAAGACCGGTGACGTGGTGCAGACCCTCAATACCGGCGCCCCGGCCGTGGAACCGCTGGAAGGCTTCGGCGACTGGAACATCCCCTGGGCCCAGTACGCCAAACGCTGATCCGGTTCCGCTGCCCCTGCGGGGTCAGCGGCCGCGCTCGTGGGGCAGCCGGCCCAGCCGTGCGCCAAGGCGGGCGCTGCGTTCCCGGGTGAGATGCAGGCGGTCCAGTTCGCGCCGGCTCCGTTCGCCCAGCACGGCGGCCAGGTAGTCCTCCGGTCCGGTTCCGGCCGGCGGCGGGGGAGCGACGTGCGCCGCCAGCTCGGTGGCAAGCGACTCCGCCATGACCACCCTGGAAGCGGGGGACATGCGCCCAGACTGGCGGAGGAAAAGCGAGGCGCGGCGGGCCGCGGCGTCCGGGATCCGGCCGATGTCCGCGAGCGACACCCAGGGCTGCAGCTGGAACGGCACCTGGTGCAGCACAGGCGCCTCGGCCGGGACCCGGCGCCGCAGCGCGTAGGTGCCGGCCACGAGGTCGCCGAGCCGCTTGGACCTGCCGTTGAACAGCGCGACGGCGACCGCCAGGGCGCCCAGCGTGGCGTAAATTTCGAGGAACCCGATCAGCCCCCGGATCAGGGCGTGCCGGAAGCGGATGGAACCGCCGTCGTCGCGCACGATCCGCAGGCCGGTGGCGAGTTTGCCCAATGACAGCCCGCGGCTGAGGGTCTCCACCGTGACCGGCAGCACTACGAAGCAGAACACCACGGCCACGGTGATCAAGGCGCCCAGGACGGCGCGGTCCAGGTCCGGGGCTGCGGCGCCCACCACCGAGACGAGGCCCCAGAGCACGACGGCGTGCACCAGGACATCCAGCAGCAGCCCCAGCGCCCGGGCTGCAAACGACGCCGGGCGCAGTTCAAGCACGACGGCCTCGCCTGTGATGATGGAACTCAAACCCGCCCCCGCTCGTCTGCCAATCAGGCACAGTCTAACCACCATCCGGCCCCGATCCTGAGCGCGAACGGACACTTGGGGCCCTGTTTTCCGGGGCAACCGGGGCCCCAAGTGTCCGTTCGCGCCGTCGTGGGGGCGCAATCCGGGCCCCGGGGCTTAGGGTGGTGCCGTGGACATCGAGGCGTTCTCCCTGGTGAACGGGGACAAGTGGGCGCGACTACACGCCCTGGCGCACCAGCGCAGGCTCGACGGGGCCGAAGCCGACGAACTGCTCCGGCTCTATCAGGGCGCCTCCGCCGACCTCTCGCTGCTGCGCTCCGTGGCGCCCGAGAGTGGTCGGTCCGCGGCGCTGTCGGCGGCCCTTGCCCAGGCCCGCACACGGTTCACCGGTGCTCGATCGAACTTCATGGAGGACCTCGCCCAGTTCTTCGTCATCGCCCTGCCCGCCGCCCTGTACCGCATCCGCTGGTTGACGATCGCGTGCGGGCTCGCCTTTTGCCTGATCGCCGCGGCGTATGCGCTTTGGATCGGCAACTCGCCGGAGGCCCTCCGCGCCCTGGGCTCGGATGCGGCGGTCCGCCGATACGTGGACCACGACTTCGTGAACTACTACTCCGAGAACCCTGCCGCGTCCTTCGCCGGAATGGTGTGGACCAACAATGCCTGGATCGCCGCGCAGGCCGTGGCCCTGGGCATCACCGGGTTCTGGGTCCCGATGATCCTGATCGGCAATGCCCAGGGCGTCGGCGTCGCCGCCGGAGTCTTCGCCGCGACCGGCAAGATCGACGTGTTCTTCAGCTACATTCTCCCGCACGGCCTGATGGAGTTGACGGCTGTCTTCGTGGCCAGCGCGGCCGGGCTGCGGATCTTCTGGGCCATGGTGGCGCCCGGGCCGCGCCGCCGTTCGCAGGCGCTCGCGCTCGAGGGCCGCTCGCTGATCACGGTGGCCCTCGGACTCGTCCTGGTCCTGCTGGTTTCGGGTGTGGTGGAAGGCTTTGTGACGCCGAGCGATCTTCCGGTGTGGGCCAAAATTGCCGTCGGCGCCTCGGTGGTGGCGGCCTACTGGGGCTACGTGCTCAGGTACGGCGGCCGGGCGCACCGGGCCGGTGCCAGCGGCGACCTTGGCAGCGCGGACGCCGGGTACACCGAAATTGCCGCCTGAATCCGCCCGGCTCCGGGGTGGCACCTCGCCGGTGCACAGGCCCTGACGGTAGGCTCGGAGTCAGATATGTGGCGCCGCCGGACCCAAGGCCCGGTGGCGTGAGAGCCTACGGAAGCGAAGCAGCAGTGACTGAACAGAGTCCCACCCCTCCGAATCGGCAGGATCCGCCCCTGGATCCGGCCGAGGACGCCGACGAGCCCGCCTTCGAGTGGATGAAGCCGGCGGCAGCGGGCCAGCGGGCCGACAGCACCGCCGGCGCCGGCCGGGGCGCCGCGACGCCTGACGCCGGCGATGCGTCCGGAGCCCCCGCCGCCGGCGAACGCCAGGGCCGCCGCGCCGAGCGGAAGGCCGCAGCCGAAGGCACGGGCCCCGCCGGCACGGGCCCCGCCGAAGGCACAGGCTCTGCCGCGGGCACGGGCCTGGCCGCCTCCACCGAGGCAAGCGGCCGCCGGTCCACGGACGAAGGCTTCCACGAGTCGCTGCCCACTTCCGCGCTGCAGGTCCGGCCGCCCCGGGAAGAGGTGGAGCGCCGCAACGCCGAACGCGAGCACGCCGCCAACGCGAAGCCGGTGGCCCCCCGGGTCATGCAGGTCCTGCTCGCGGTCTGCTACCCGGTCATCCTGCTGGTCCTGGCCGTGCGTGCCGTGACCAGCCCCCTGTTCCTCTGGGTGGAGTACAACCGTCCGGGCTTCCCGGGCGACGGCTACGGCTTCAGCACCGACGACCGGATGACCTACGGGTCCTACGCCGTGGATTACCTGAGCAACTGGTCCGGCCCGCGCTATCTCGGCGAGCTCGTCAACCGTGCCGGGGAGAAGCTGTTCAAGGACGGCGAAGTCAGCCACATGGCCGACGTCAAGCTCGTTATCCTCTCCGCGTTCGGGGCGGGCGCCCTGCTTGCCCTGTTCGGCCTGGTCGCCATCCTCTACCTGCGCCGCCGCAGCACCGGAGGCGTCCGCCGCGGCCTGTTCGCCGGTTCCATCGCCACCCTGGTGATCATCATTGGCCTGGGCGTGCTCGCGGCGTTGGGCTGGGAGCAGTTCTTCACCGAGTTCCACCGCGTCTTCTTCGCCAACGGAACCTGGACGTTCTCGCTGCAGGACACCCTGATCCGGCTGTTCCCGGGTCAGTTCTGGGTGGACTCCGGCATTGTGATCGGCGCCCTGGTGCTGCTGGCTGCCCTGCTCACCCTGGTCCTCACCTGGCCCACCCGCAAACGCCGCGGGCTGCCGCCGCGGGCCGCCGCCCGGGAGAGCGAATCCGGCGAGGACGAGGCCGGCGCCGTGGACCCCGCTGAGCTCAAGGGCCGCCGCTTCAAGCGACGGAACGGCCGGACAGAAACCCCGGCCGGCCACGACGCGGACACCGGACGGGACACCGGCGCCGTCCGCGACACCGGTGCGGTTCACAACGCCGACGGCGGCGATGCGCCCGCCGCAGACCGCGGCGGGGCACCGGCGGCCCGCGACAGGACGTCCTAGGAGTACCGCCAGCAAAGCGGCCGGCACCCACAGGTGCCGGCCGCTTTTGCGTCCGACGGACCGGGCGCCGCGGCGCTAGCCGTAGATCCGGTTGATCTGCGCCTCGAAGTCGCGCACGACGGCGGAGCGCTTGAGCTTCAGGGACGGCGTCAGGTGCCCGGACTCGACCGTGAAGTCGGCATCCAGGACCACGAAGGCACGGATCGACTCCGCCTTGGACACCAGCGTGTTGGCCTCGTCGACGGCGGCCTGGATGGCGGCACGGACCTGCTCGCTGACTGCCGCTTCCGCTGTCCCCATGGCGGGAACCCGCTGCGCCGCGCACCAGTTCTCCAGGCCTTCCGGGTCCAGGTTGACCAGGGCGGAGACAAACGGCCGCCCGTCACCGACCACTACGGCCTGCGCCACCAGCTGGTGTTCGCGGATCTTCTCCTCCAGCGGCCCCGGGGCGACGTTTTTGCCGCCCGCGGTGACCAGCAGGTCCTTCTTGCGCCCCGTGATGGTCAGGAAGCCGTCCGCGTCCAGGGAACCCAGGTCGCCGGTGCGGAAGAATCCGTCGACGAACGCCTCGGCGTTGGCCGCCTCGTTTGCGTGGTAGCCCTTGAAGACACCGATGCCCTTGACCAGGATCTCGCCGTCGTCGGCGATCCTGATGGTGGTGCCCGGCACGGGGATCCCCACGGTCCCCACCCGGGTGCGGGTGGGGGTGTTGGCCGTGCAGGGCGCCGTCGTTTCGGTCAGACCATAGCCTTCGAGCACGGGGATGCCGGCGCCTCGGAAGAAGTGCGCGTCGTGGTCACTCAGCGGACTCGCCCCGGAGACCGTGTACCCCAGGCGGCCGCCGAACGCCTGCCGCAGCTTCGGGTACAGCAACCGGTCGAAGACGCCGTGCTTGGCGCGCAGGACCCAGCCGGGGCCGGCGCCGGCACCGCGGGCGGCGGCGTCGAGCGCTTTGGAATATTCGACGGCGACGGCGGCAGCCGTCTCGAAGAGCCGGTCCTTGCCGGCCAGCGCGGCCTTGTGCGCGGCGCCGGCGTAGACCTTTTCGAAGATCCGGGGCACCACGAGCAGGAAGGTCGGCTTGAACGTGCCGAGGTCCTCCAGGAGTTCCTTGGCGTTGGAGGTGTGGCCCAGCGTGGTGCCTGCGCTGAGGCAAATCACCTGGACGGCTCGGGCGAGGACGTGGGCCAGCGGGAGGAACATCAGCGTCCGGGTGTGGGGCTGCAGCAGGATTTCGGGCAGGAACAGGACGATGTTCTTGGCCACGAGGGCGAAGTTGCCGTGGGTGATTTCGCAGCCCTTGGGCCGGCCCGTGGTGCCCGAGGTGTAGACGAGTGAGGCGACGTCGGCGAGGCCGGCCGCGGAGCGCTGCCGCTCCAGCTCGGCGTCGCTGACGCCCGAGCCGGCGGCGGCGAGGCTGGCGAGGTTCGGCGCGGCGCCGTCGTAGTCCATCCGGACGACGCCGAGCAGCCGGTCGCCCAGCAGGCCCGAGCCGTCCAGGACGCCTTGGACCAGGGCGGCCTTCTCCTGGTTTTCAACGAAGACGCGCCGGGCGCCGGAGTCGTGCAGGATCCATTCGACCTGGCTGGCGGAGGAGGTTTCGTAAACGGGGACCGTGACGCCGC
Source organism: Arthrobacter sp. KBS0702 (assembly GCF_005937985.2). Classification (NCBI taxonomy): domain Bacteria; kingdom Bacillati; phylum Actinomycetota; class Actinomycetes; order Micrococcales; family Micrococcaceae; genus Arthrobacter; species Arthrobacter sp. KBS0702. The sequence goes on from NZ_CP042172.1 coordinate 1,011,813, forward strand.
CGGCGAACCAGATGGCGAAGTCCACGACGGTCCACTCGTAGCGGGTGGCGGACATGACGGCCACCGTCTCACCCGGGGCCAGGCCGCCGGCGATCAGGCCCTTGGCGAGGGCCCGGATCTGGTCCAGGAACTGCTGGGCCGGGATGTCGGTCCAGCCGGAGGGCCCCTTGCGGGAGTAGAGCGCGTGCACGGGGTCCTTGGCGTGCTGCTCGAGCAGCAGGTCCGTCACATTGCTTTCCGGGTCCAGCTCAACGAGCAGCCCGGTGCTAGCTTCTCTCACAACCCACGTCTCCCGTTCCGGTCCGTGGCCCGGCGGCCCCGGACTCCGTTAGTAATCCTGCCCTAGATCCAGGACGGCATCCACATGCGTAACCGCCAGTCCTGGTAGGAAATCAGCTCCGCGGTCCACACCGGGTAGAAGAATGCCGAGAGCAGCACGGCGGCCACGACGAACAGCGCCACGAGGAACAGGCCGGAGCGGCGCCGCCAGAGCGGGTCCGTGCGCCGGCCCAGCACCAGTCCCAGGCAATAGGTGAGTGCCAGCACCAGGAACGGTTCGAAGGACACCGCATAGAAGAAGAACATGGTGCGTTCGGGGTACAGGAACCAGGGCAGGTAGCCGGCGCCCACTGCGGCCAGGATGGCCCCGGCACGCCAGTCGCGGCGGCCGGCCCACCAGAACAGCAGCACCACGAGGCAAATGGCCGCGCTCCACCAGATCAGCGGATTGCCGACCGAGAGGATGGCAGAGGTGCAGCTGGGCAGTTCACAGCCGTCCGTTCCCTGCTTGGGCGACTCGTAGAAGAACGACGTCGGCCGGCCCAGCACCAGCCAGCTCCAGGCGCTCGCCTCGTACGGGTGGTCCGCGGTCAGGCCCTGGTGGAACTTGTACGCCTCCAGGTGGTAGTGCGCCAGCGAGCGGAGCGAATCCGGAAGCCAGCCCCACTCCGCCGAAGGGTTGGTCTCGGCCCAGTGACGGAAGTACGCGTTGCTGGAGCGGAACCAGCCGGTCCAGGTGGCCGTGTAGACCAGGGCCGCGACGGGGACGATGCTGAGGAAGGCGGGGATGCCGTCTTTGAGGATGCCCCCGGTGATCCAGCCGTGGACGCCCGCGATCCGGCGGGCGCTGAGGTCCCAGAGGACCGTCAGCAGCCCGAAGCCGGCCATAAAGAACAGGGCGGACCATTTGGTGCCGACGGCCAGGCCCAGGCAGACACCGGCAGCCAGACGCCACCAGCGGATTCCCAGCCACGGGCCGGCGGCGAGCTGCAACCGGGAGGGCACCCCGCCGGGGGAGGCCGCGGCCTGCCGGCCGAGCCGCGCCGCGAGCCGGCGCCGGCCGTCGTCGCGGTCCATCAGCAGCGCGCCGAAGGCGGCAAGGACCCAGAACATCAGGAAGATGTCCAGCAGCGAGGTGCGGGACATCACGAGGTGGTGGCCGTCGACCGCCAGCAGCACGCCGGCCACCGCGCCCAGGGTGAGCGAGCGGAACATCTTCTGCGCGATGAGGGCAAGCAGGAAAATGGACAGGGTGCCGGTCAGGGCGGCGCCGAAACGCCAGCCGAACGAGCTCTCCGGCCCGAACAGCCACATGCCGGCGGCGATCATCCACTTGCCTACCGGCGGATGGACCACGTACTCCGGACTCTCCAGCAGCACGCCGGGGTTGCCCGCGATGAAGGCGTCGTTGGCCTTGTCCGGCCACGCCCGCTCGTAACCGCTGACCAGGAACGAATAGCCGTCCTTGACGTAGTAGGTTTCGTCGAAGACCAGGTTGTGCGGGTCGTCCAGCCGCACGAAGCGCAGGATCCCGCCGAGCACCGCGGTCAGTGCGGGGATGAGCCAGAACCACAGGCGCAGCGAGGCCGGGTAGTCCCGCCAGCTGCGGATGTTGCCGATCAGCCGCTGCGTGAGGGCTTCGACGGTGAATGCGTCGTCGGGCCGGCTGATCCAGCGGTGGCCCTCAAGGTTGCGGGGGGTCCCGGCCGGCCCCGGACTTCCGGCGTGGCGGGTACGGTCTGGGCTGGCATCGTCGGGCGCCGATGCGGCTGAACCGGCCTCGGCAGGCCGCATGGGGGTCTGCGTCACGTTGCCCATGCTACCGTTCGCGGCAGGGAATCGTCGGTCCCGCGCGCCCGCCGGCAGTAGGCTGGTGGTGTGGATCCCGAGCAAAGCAGTTCCCCGTCCCCTGCCCCCGCCGACGCTGTTCCGACAGCGGGGACGGCCGCCGGTCCGGGCCGGATCGTGCTGGCCGCCACGCCGATCGGCAATGTCGGGGATGCCTCCGCCCGGCTGATCGGACTCCTGGAGACAGCGGACATCGTGGCCGCCGAGGACACCCGGCGGCTGCACCGGCTGGTACAAAGCCTCGGCATCACCGTGGCCGGCCGGGTGATCAGCTACCACGAACACAATGAGGCCGCCAAGACCGGCGAACTCCTGGACCAGGTGCGGTCCGGGAAGACCCTGGTCATGGTGACCGACGCTGGCATGCCCTCGGTCTCGGATCCCGGCTTCCGCCTGGTGGAGGGCGCCGTCGCCGCCGGGCTCACCGTCACGGCCGTGCCCGGGCCCTCGGCCGTGCTGACCGCGCTCGCCCTCTCCGGGCTGCCGACGGACCGCTTCTGCTTCGAAGGCTTCCTGCCGCGCAAGGCCGGCGAACGGGCCTCCCGGCTCGCGGACCTCGACTCCGAACGGCGCACCATGGTCTTCTTCGAGGCGCCGCACCGGCTGGAGCCCATGCTCCGAGCCCTGCACGAACGCTTCGGGGCCGAGCGGCGGGCGGCCGTCTGCCGGGAACTGACCAAAACCTACGAAGAGGTCATCCGCGGAAACGTCCACGAACTCCTCGAATGGGCCGAGAACAACGAGGTCCGCGGCGAGATCGCCGTCGTGGTGGGAGGCGCTCCGGAACGGGAGCCGGGCAAACCGGAGGACCAGGTCGCCGCCGTCAACGCGCTCATTGCCCAGGGCATCCGGCTGAAGGAGGCGGTCGCGGCCGTCGCCGAGGACGCGAAGGTCAGCAAACGCGAACTTTATTCGGCCGTGCTCGCCGCACGCTGACACCCCTGCCGCCGGCCCTGCCCCGGGCTGCGGCCGCCCTTGTGCAGCTGCACAGCGAAACCCGCGTGGACTAGTGCGCGGATGCGTAGACACTCCGGAGAATCCGGCAGTACCGTGGCAGTAGTCCGGGGCCCGCGGCGCCAAGCCGCCGCGGGGCCGATCAGAAATTTCCGAACCCATTGCTGACGAGGGAGTCATTGTGACTGTAACTGCCCAGCCCACCGTTACCGCGGAGCGCGAAGCCGCACTGCTGGCCTCCGTGCCGACCGGCCTGCTGATTGACGGACAGTGGCGTCCGGCCGCATCCGGCAAGACGTTCGACGTCGAGGACCCCGCCACCGGCAAGGTGCTGCTGAGCCTGGCCGATGCCGGTCCCGAGGACGGCGCCGCCGCCCTCGACGCCGCCGCCGCCGCGCAGGAGTCCTGGGCCAAGGTCCCGCCCCGGGAGCGCGGCGAAATCCTGCGCCGCGCCTTCGACCTCGTCACTGAACGGGCCGATGACTTCGCGCTGCTGATGACCCTGGAGATGGGCAAGCCGCTGGCCGAGGCCCGTGGCGAGGTCACCTACGGCGCGGAATTCCTCCGCTGGTTCTCCGAGGAAGCCGTCCGTGCCTTCGGGCGCTACTCCGTCTCCCCGGACGGCAAGACCCGGCTGCTGGTGACCAAGAAGCCGGTGGGCCCCTGCCTGCTGATCACGCCGTGGAACTTCCCGCTGGCCATGGCCACCCGCAAGATCGCCCCCGCCGTCGCGGCCGGCTGCACCATGGTGCTGAAGTCCGCGAACCTCACGCCGCTGACCTCGCAGCTCTTCGCCGCCGTCATGCTCGAAGCCGGCCTCCCCGCCGGTGTGCTGAACGTGATCCCCACCTCGACCGCCGGCGCCACCACCGGCCCGCTGATCAAGGACTCCCGGCTCCGCAAGCTCTCCTTCACCGGTTCCACCGAGGTCGGCCGGCGGCTGCTCGCGGACGCCTCCGAGACGGTGCTGCGGACCTCGATGGAGCTCGGCGGCAACGCCCCGTTCGTGGTGTTCGAGGACGCCGACGTCGACGCTGCCGTGGCCGGGGCGATGCTGGCGAAGCTGCGCAACATGGGTGAGGCCTGCACCGCGGCCAACCGGTTCATCGTGCACGAGTCCGTCGCCGACGAATTCGCGGAGAAGTTCGCCGCGAAGATGGCAGAGATGACGACGGCCCGCGGCACCGAAGCGGAATCCAAGGTCGGCCCGCTGATCGACGCGAAGAGCCGCGACAAGGTCCACGAACTCGTTACCGACGCGGTGTCCGCCGGTGCGGTTGCCGTGCTGGGCGGCTCCGCCGTCGAAGGCCCCGGCTACTTCTACCAGCCCACGATCCTCACCGGCGTCACCGAGGGCACCCGGATCCTGTCCGAGGAAATCTTCGGCCCGGTCGCCCCGATCATCACCTTCGACACCGAGGACGAAGCCGTCCGGCTCGCGAACAACACCGAATACGGCCTCGTGGCCTACGTCTTCACCCGGGACCTGAACCGGGGCATCCGGATGGGCGAGAGGCTCGAGACGGGCATGCTGGGCCTGAACGCGGGCGTGGTGTCCAACGCGGCCGCCCCGTTCGGCGGCGTCAAGCAGTCCGGGCTCGGGCGCGAGGGCGGCCTCGAAGGCATCGAGGAGTACCTCTACACCCAGTACATCGGCATCGCCGACCCCTACGCCGGCTAGCCGCGGCGGAGCCTGCGGGCGGCGTCGCGGATCCTGGACCAGGACTCCGCGGCGACCCGGCCGGCGCTCTTCGCCGGGCCCGAGGCCGCGTGCAGCGGCCTCGACGCCCGGCTTCGCCAGTGTGCCAGCAGTGAGGGCGGCAGCCAGGTGGCGCGCAGCCGGGTCCACCACGACGCGTTCTCCCGCAGGGCATCCCGGACCGCGGCGATCCGGTCCGCGGAGGCGCCGCCGGCCGGCGTACCGGCATCGGGCCGGCCGTACTGCTGGCGTTCAAAGTCAGAGGTCAGCTCCGCCACGGCGGCCTGTGCCCCCGCCTCAGCGCCGCCCGGCGCGTCCGGGCCCACCACCGGGCCGCCCAGCGCGTCCGGGCCCACCACCGGGCCGCCCAGGGCCGAGGACCCGCGCAGCCGTGCGGCGAAGTGCCGCGGGGATTCGCTGTCCCGCGGCGGAACGCGGAAGTCTGTGGCCAGGTCCAGCAGCTCGGCCCAGGCCGGCGCCGCGGCCCCGGATTGGCCGGCTCCGGCCAGCTTCAGCCGGCGCCGCCGGAGGCCACCGCGCGCCAGTGCCGGGGTTGCCAGCAGCAGAAGCACCAGCAGCACGCCGCCGGTCCCGTACAGCAGCGGGATCAGCCGGTTGCCGGACCCGGCCTCGCCGCCGGGGCCGGGCAGCGGAAGCGGGGCGGGCGCCGGCGCCGCGCTCGGCTTCGGGTCGTCCTTGGGGATCAGGCCGTCATTGTTTTGGTTGGTGCTGGCGCCGCTGGGCGCGGCCGGCTCGACGGCGTAGGCCGGCACCACACCGCGGGACGGCGTCGGCTCGAATGCCACCCAGCCGACGCCCTGGAAGTAGAGCTCGGGCCAGGCGTGCGCGTCGCGGGCATCAACCTCGTACTCGGGCAGCGCCCCCTGGCCTGGGATCGACACCGTGGCCCCGGTGGGCCGGCCCGGTGCGTAGCCGACGGCGACCCGGCTTGGGATCCCTTCCAGCCGCGCCATCACGGCCATGGCCGAGGCGAAGTGGATGCAGTAGCCGCTCTTCTGGGCCAGGAAGTCCGACAGTACGGACAGCCCGTTCCCGTCGTAGCCGCCCTGGACGGGGGACTGGAGCGAGTAGCGGAACTCCACGGATCGCAGGTACTTCTGGATCGCCATTGCCTTGGCGTAGCCGGTGCTGCTCCCGGCCGTGACCGCATCGGCGGTCTGGCGCACAATCTGTGGGACGTTGCCGGGGATCCGGGTGAAGATGTCCGGAATGCCGCGCGCCGGGGCGGATGCCTGCGCCAGCGTTGCCGCCGACAGCTTCGGCGCCACGGACATCACCACGTACTGCTGGTTGCGGGAGTTCAGGTCCACGCCCTTGATGCTCAGGGTGGCCGGGTCCCAGGTCCACCGGCCGGTCAGCCCGTTGACCGCCTCGGGCGCGTAGGGCACCGGCAGGTAGGGGCTGGTGAACTGGCCGGTGTTGACGGCCGTGACCACCCGGACCTGCTCTTCGACGGTCGAATCGACTCCCGGGTCGATCCTCCCGGTGCCCAGCCTGCGGCTGGCGTCGCGGTCGTCGGGCGACCAGGAATCGCCGTCGAAGCCGTCCACGGTGACCGAGCGCAGGTAGGGCGCCGTCGCGGCGTTGGTGGCGTACGTGATCCGGCCGGTGCCGGTGGGGCTGCGCAGGCTGTTGCCCAGGCTGATCATCGGATTCAGCCCGTTGGCGGTGCCCCAGGGGTTCAGCCGGGAGCCCTGCGGGAAGGTGCCCTGGTCGAAGCCCGGGACCACCAGCTGGAGCAGGAGTGTGAGGGCCAGCGCCATGGCCCCGGTCAGGGTGGCGCGTTTCAGCTGGCCCGGGTTGTGCGCCGTGTCCGCCCGGGCTCCGGAGCCCGGATGGAACCAGTTGCTGCAGGCAAGGATCATCAGGTAGCCGACGGCTGCCCCGGTGAAACCCAGCCAGCCGACGCTCTGCGGCTTGACCATGGCCGGGACCACCAGGATGGCCAGGATCCCGAGCCCGCTGGTTGCCGGCAGCGAGAGCGGCAGGGCGAGCGCGTCGACCAGGATCACGAGCAGGCCCAGCACTCCGCAGATCAGCAGCACGATGCCGGCGTTGGGCGCCACCGGCGTGCTCTCGGCCAGGACGGTCTCGCTGGCACGCCGCAGGTAACGCTGCAGCTGGACCAGGGTGTCGCCGGAGGGGATGAAACCGGCGATGCTGTGCTGCCGGAAGAAGGTGAACGTGAGCACCAGGGCCAGCGCCAGGAAGCCGCCGGCGCCGACCAGGACCCCGCGCAGCCGCAGGGCCCGGAGCCCCGCCATCGTCATCGCCACGGTGAAGACCGTGGTGAGCACGGCCGGATACCAAGCCCACCCGCGCAGCACACCGTTGAGTCCCAGCGCCGCACCTGCCACCGCAACCGCGACGGCGAGCCCCATTGCCCAGGGCTCGACGACGGCCCGGTCCCGCCGGGCGGCCCCTTCCGGTGCCGGGGCGGCCCGCCGGTCGTCGTCGGAGGCCGGGCTCCCGGCGGCCGGGCCGCGGTGCGGTGCCAGGGTCATCGCCGGCCTCCCGCGCCGCGGCGCACATCGGCAGCAGCCGTGAGCCCCGGGGATCCGCCCTGGTCGAAGGCCGACCAGGCGGCCGGGAGCGGGGTGGCCGCGGAGACGGCCACGGCGTGCCAGCCGCCGCGGCGAAGGATTTCCAGGACCGGGCCGGTGTCAGCTCCGCGGTCGGTGATGACGAGGGCGAAGGCATTCGCGCCGAACCCTGCCGCCGGGGCGAGGGCCCCCGCCTCGGCCGCCGAGAGCCGCCCCAGGATCGCGAGGATGGGCCCGCGGAGCCGGTGGGCCGAGAGCTTGTCCATCAGCCGGTCGTCGAACGGCTGCGGACCGGCGTCGGCGCTCGGGTGGTGCGGCCCGGTGAGCTGGATCGCCGCGAGGCTCTCCGCGATGGACTGCAGGCCGCCGGCACCGGAGTATTCGTCGGCTTCCGGTTCGGGCGCCGACGGGGAATGCAGGAACGCCGGGTCGCCGGCCGGGTCCAGGCAGCGCAGCGCGTAGTTGCGCTCGCCCAGGTGGGCGCTGATGGACATGGCTGCTGTAACGGCCCACTCGAACGCGTCGGTGGTGACGAGTTCGTGCGCGTCGGCCGCGCTGCCGCCGGCGACGTAGCCGGCGCCATGGGAGTAGGCCAGGAACCGCTGGTCCAGGATGATCGTGGCCTCCGGCGTCGTGACGGATTCCTCCTGGCGGACCATGAGCGAACCGTGGCGGGCCGTCGCCGCCCAGTGCACCCGGCGCATCGGGTCACCGTTCCGGTACTCGCGGGTCATCACGTCGTCGTCGCTGGGATTGGCGCGGATCCGCGTCGCCGTGACGCCGTCGTGGCCGCGTGCGCCGGCCAGCCCGGTTTCGGGGAGCTCGACGGCGGCCGGGGTGACGGTGAGGATGTCGCCGGCGTCGATCGCGTGGCGGTGCACGGAGAGTCCGAACGGGTCGCTGAACTCGGCCGTGACCGGCCCGATCAGGAACTGGCCGCGCTTCGCGCTCCGCAACTGGTACTCGTAACGGCTGGACCCCGCGGTGGCCGTCCGCGCCGGGAAACGGAAGACCGGAGACTGCCCGAACCGCGAGGGCAGCTGCTCCTCCATCAGGGCGTGGCCGGTGCCGGGGCCGGTGCGCGCCACCGCCAGCCGGACCGTGGTGGTAGCGGATGTCTCCACCGGGGAGGGGTTGAACTCCCGGTAGACCTGGAACCGGGGCTTCAACACCCGGGTCCCGGCAAGGGAGAGCAACGGCAGGACCAGCAGCAGCAGGGCCAGCGCCAGCAAGTCGCGGCGTCCCATCACCTGGGCTGCCAGCAGGGACAGGATCCCAGCCCCGAGCAGGCCCCAGCCACGGGAGCTGAAGATGTTCCTCGGTAACCGGTCCAGCAACGCCACGGCTGCGCCAGCTCCCTAGCGGCTTGTGGGGGTCGCGGAGGGCTGTGCGGCGGAGCGGGGCCGTCCATTGTCGCGGCCGGCCCGGGACAACGCCGCGGATGTGTCCTGCCCGACCGGCACCTTTGCGAGGATGGACCGGATGACGCTCTGCGGCGTCTCGCCGGTGCTGGCCGCCTTCCGGTCCAGGATGATCCGGTGCGCCAGCACCGATTCGGCGACGCTCACGACGTCGTCCGGCAGCACAAAGTCCCGGCCTTCCAGCGCGGCGGTGGCCTTCGCGGCCCGCAGCAGCTGCAGCATGGAGCGGGGGCTGGCGCCCAGCCGGAGCATGGAGCTTTCCCTCGTGGCACGGCCCAGGGCGACCGTGTACTCCTTGATCGACTGGGACACGTACACCTGCTGGACGGTGGCGATCATGGCGGCCACCTCGTCGGCGGTGACCACGGCCGTCACCCGGGCCAGGGGGGACGTGGCCTGATGGGTCTCCAGCATCTCCATCTCGGAGTCCTTGTCCGGGTAGCCCATCGAGATGCGGGCCATAAAGCGGTCCCGCTGTGCTTCCGGCAGCGGGTAGGTGCCCTCCATCTCGATCGGGTTCTGGGTGGCCACCACCATAAACGGCTCGTCGAGCTTGTAGGAGTTCCCGTCCACCGTGACCTGGTGCTCCTCCATGCACTCCAGCAGCGCGGACTGGGTCTTGGCGGAGGCGCGGTTGATCTCATCGCCGATCACGATGTTCGCGAACACCGCGCCGGGCCGGAACTCGAACATCCGTGAGGCCTGGTTGTAGATGGAGACCCCGGTGACGTCGGAGGGCAGCAGGTCAGGAGTGAACTGGATCCGGCTGACCGAACAGTCGATGGTGCGGGCCAGGGTCTTCGCCAGCAGGGTCTTGCCCACGCCCGGGACGTCCTCCAGCAGCAGGTGGCCCTGGGCGAGGAGCACGGTCAGGGCCAGCTTTGCCGCCTCGGCCTTGCCGTCGATCACGGTGTTGATGGCGCGCAGGATGCGCTCGCTGGCGGTGTGGAAGGCCTCGGCTTCCATCGGCGCGGGCAGGGTGGGTCCCGACTGCCTCCGGCTGCCGTTGCCGCTGGCGCCGGCGGCCGCGGTTCCGGAGGCGCTTCCGGCCGTGGACCCGGATGCAGCCGGATCGTGCGGGAAGCCCTGCCGTTCCGGCAGCGCTTCGTCTACGGAGGTGCGTCGGTGGTAGTCCATCGGCAGCCTTTCAGCCCTGGTGCGGCCCGGGCGGAGCGGCAGCGTCTGCCGGGAACCCCATCTCGTGCACGCCTGTATTCCTAACAGCGTACTAACACAACTGACGATGCAGACAGAGAGTTCCGGGTAATTCTCCGAGCACCCCGCGGCTAGGCTGGATGAATGTGCAATCCGCTCACTCCCGCCCCCTTCCGCGCGACCGGCAGCGACGCGGCCGACGGCGGTCCCTCCGGAACCGGTTCCTCCGGCCGGAAAGGGTACCCGCCCGCGCCGGAGCCCCTGCCCTTCCCGGTCATGGACAACCACACGCACCTGGACTTCCCGGACGCTGATTCGTCCCGTGGGGGTCCGGCGGTCAGTATCAAGGACGCCCTCGATGCCGCCGAGGCCGTGGGGGTCCGGGGCGCCGTGCAGGTGGGCTGCGACCTGGAATCGTCCCGTTTCACCGTGCAGGCCGTGGAGCAGGACTCCCGGCTGCTGGGCGCCGTCGCACTGCACCCCAACGACGCCCCCGCGTACGCCGCCCGCGGCGAACTCGAGGAGGCCCTCGCTGAGATCGAGGCCCTCGCGGCCCACCCGCGGATCCGGGCCATCGGGGAGACCGGCCTCGATTTCTTCCGCACCGAGGGGGAGGGGCTGGTCCAGCAGCGGTACTCGTTCCGCCGGCACATCGACATCGCCAAGCGGCTCGGCCTGACGCTGCAGATCCATGACCGCGACGCGCACGAGGACGTGGTGCAGGTGCTCCGCGAAGAGGGGCCGCCGCAGCGCGTGGTCTTCCATTGCTTCTCCGGCGGAGAGGAACTGGCCCGCACCTGCAACAGCGAGGGCTGGTACATGTCCTTCGCCGGCACGGTGACGTTCAAGAATGCGGCGAACCTGCGCGCCGCGCTGGCCATCGCCGAACCCGGCCGGCTGCTGGTCGAGACGGATGCCCCGTTCCTGACCCCGCACCCGCACCGGGGAAGGCCGAACGCCAGTTACATGGTTCCGTACACGGTCCGGGCGATGGCGGAATTGACAGGCCGGGAGCTGTCCGGGCTGTGTGCCCAGTTGGCCGAAAACACGCTTCAGGCGTACGGTTCCTGGGACTAAATCTGGCCCCCGGCGTCACTGTGGCAACATACCGAGTATGCACAAAATCTTGGTTGGTTTATAACGCTACGGTTACAGTGGTCAACTATTAGCCGGGGTCGGGGAAGGCCTTCGGATAATTTCACTCCCTCCGGGCGCGCACTGCGGTAAAGAATCCACGTGTGCGCTCTCGTTTGGGGGTGTGGCGGTGCTCGCGTTTTCCGCAAATATCCGGACCCGTCCGGAGCTGCCCTGGGGGTGTTTGCGCCGGGGAAACGTGTGCGCTTATCCCCGTGCCCGGATGGTCCAAAAGATATGGGCAATCGTGGTCAAGTTCTTCACATCGGACGGCAAGGTTAGTTTCGTCAAGGTCGGCGCGCAGCTGGTGGTGCTCATGGCACTGGTGCTGGGCCTCGTCGCCTTCGTCGGCAACAACAAGACGGTCACCCTGAACGTCGACGGCAAAGTGAGCTCCGTCCAGACGTTCGGCGGCACCGTCGGCCAGGTGGTCCGGGCCGCCAAGGTGGAGCTGCAGTCCGCCGACAAGGTCTCGCCCTCGGCCGACTCCCATGTGCAGGACGGATCCGTCATCAACGTCAACCTCGCCAAGGCCGTGAAGGTCAGCGTGGACGGTGCGGAGCGGACGATTAACACCACCGCACCCACCGTGGCCTCCCTGGTGAGCGAACTCGGCGTCGCCAGCGCCTCGGAAGTTTCCGCCCCCAAGGACGCGCAGCTCGCCGTCTCCGGCTCCTTCGTCAGCATTTCGACGCCGAAGTCCGTGACCATCGTCGCCGACGGCAAGGCCACCCAGACCACCACGACGGCGGCCACCGTCGGGAACCTGCTCGCCGACGCCGGCATCAAGCTCGGCGCCAGCGACCGCACCTCCCAGCCGGCCAATGCCCCCGTCGTCAACAACATGGTCGTCAAGGTGTCCCGGGTGGACGCCACCAAGACCGCGGACTCCACCGAGGCCATCCCGTTCGAGACCCTCACCACCGAAGACGCGACCATGCTCAAGGGTGAGAAGACGGTCACCCAGGCCGGCGCCGCCGGAAGCATCAGCAAGAGCTTCAAACTGGTGCTGGTGGACGGCCGCGAGGCCTCCCGGACGCTCGTTTCCCAGAACATCACCCTCCAGCCGGTGACCGAAAAGGTCACGGTCGGCACCAAGGAGAAGCCCAAGGCCGACGTCGCCGCAGCCGCGAACACCGGCGCCGCAGCCCCCGCGATGATGAACGAAGCCATGTGGGACAAGATCGCCCAGTGCGAGTCCGGCGGCAACTGGTCCATCAACACCGGCAACGGCTACTACGGCGGCCTGCAGTTCGACATCCGCACCTGGGTGGGCTCCGGCGGCGGCGCCTACGCCCCGAACGCCAGCCAGGCCACCAAGGCCCAGCAGATCGACATCGCCAACCGGGTCTACGCCCAGCGCGGCCTGTCGCCCTGGGGCTGCGGCTGGGCAGCGTCCCGCTAAGGAACCACACGAAGGAATCCCGCGGCGCCTGACCTGCGCCGCGCAGGACTTCAACTGGCTGTCGAAGGCCGGTCCCGGACCCCGGGGCCGGCCTTCGCCGTTGCCGCCGCGGGATAGGATACCTAGGTGACTGAACCGACCCCCTCCGCCGCCGTCGAGCCTGCCGGGAAGCTGCCCGCAGGCACTCCCGCGCCCCTCCTTGGCGCCACCGACATCCGCAGGCTGGCCGAGGAAATTGGGGTCCGCCCCACCAAGACGCTGGGCCAGAACTTCGTCATCGACGGAAACACCATCCGCCGCATCGTCGCCGCCGCGGGCATCGGCGCGGAGGAATCGGTCCTCGAGGTCGGACCCGGTCTCGGCTCGCTGACCCTGGGCCTGTTGGACGCCGCCAAGGCGGTCGTCGCCGTCGAAATCGACCCGGTGCTGGCCGGCAAGCTCCCCGCCACCGTCAGCCGGTGGCGCCCCGAGGCCGGGGAAAACTTCCACCTGGTCCTCGCCGACGCGATGAAAGTCACCGAACTGCCGGTGCAGCCGACGGCGCTGGTCGCCAACCTGCCCTACAACGTTGCCGTCCCGGTCGTCCTGCACCTGCTGCAGTACTTCCCGAGCCTGCAGCACGGCTTGGTCATGGTCCAGGACGAGGTTGCCGACCGGCTGGCGGCGCCCCCGGGCTCCAAGACCTACGGCGTCCCCTCGGTGAAGGCGGCCTGGTACAGCAGTATGCGCAAGGCCGGCGTGATCGGGATGAATGTCTTCTGGCCGGCGCCCAAGATCCACTCCGGGCTCGTCGCCTTCACCCGCCGGGAACCGCCGGCCACCACCGCCACCCGGGAAGCGGTCTTCGCCGTCATCGACGCGGCCTTCGCGCAGCGGCGCAAGACCCTCCGGGCCGCCCTGGCCGGCTGGGCCGGGAGCGCCGTCGAGGCCGAGCGCTGCCTCCGGGCCGCCGGTGTGGACCCCAGTGCCCGCGGCGAAGTCCTCGACATTGCCGACTTTGCCCGGATCGCCGAAGCGCACGCCCAGCCGTCGTCCTGACCGGAGCCGCGGCCGCGGGAGCCCCCGCCGCGGCTAGTGCTGTTCCTTCCCGGGAGTGCCTCTCCTGCTTGGAGCCACGGGCCGCCATGCCATAGCGTGGAGCCATGAACGCAGTGAGAGGGCGCTTTTCCGCGAGGACCGTCCGGGTCAAGGCACCGGGCAAAGTCAACGTCTCACTGGATGTCGGGCCGCTGCGCGCGGACGGCTACCACTCGGTCGCCAGCGTCTACCTGGCGGTCTCGCTCTATGAAGAAGTCGCGGCCACCAGCACGGACACCGGGGAGATCACGGTCAGCATCAGCCCGGCCAGCACCCTGGACCTTGACGGCGTCGACATTCCGCTCGACGAGCGCAACCTCGCGTACAAGGCGGCGGCCATCATGACCGACGTCTCGGAGCACTCCACCGGCGTCCACCTGGAGATCACCAAACGCGTGCCGGTTGCCGGCGGCATGGGCGGCGGCTCGGCCGATGCCGCGGCGACCCTGCTGGCCTGCGACGCCCTGTGGGACAGTGGGCTCTCGCGCGACGAGCTGGCCCACCTGGCCGCCGAACTCGGCGCGGACGTGCCTTTCTCGCTGCTGGGAGGCACCGCCGTCGGACTGGGCGTGGGCGACGAGCTGTCGCCGGCCCTGGTCAAGGCACAGACCGACTGGGTTCTGGTGACCGCGGACTTTGGCCTGTCCACTCCGGAGGTCTTCCGCACCCTGGACCGGTTGCGGGCCGCCGAAGGGGTGGAGATCGAGGAGCCCACCTCGGTGGATCCGCGGGTCCTTGCCGCCCTCCGCAGCGGCGACGCGGACGCGCTGAGCCGTGTCCTCGTCAACGACCTGCAGCGCGCCTCGATTGAGCTGGCGCCCGGGCTGCGCGACGTACTGGGACTCGGCGAATCCTGCGGCGCGATCGCCGGCATCGTCTCCGGGTCGGGGCCCACCGTGGCGCTGCTGGCGCACGGTGCGGCCGCCGCGGAGGGGCTCGCCGGGGAACTCCGGCATCACGGCCTCGACGCCATGGCCGTCCACGGTCCGGTGCACGGTGCCCGCATCATCTCCGATACGCTCCTTTAATAGCTTTGGCCGCATCGACGGCAGAACCACCCGAGGCCAACAGCGCCTCTAGCTCGACCATTACCTCTAGGAAAGCAGTTCCCCGTGGCACACCTGCTCGGCGGCGAGAACCTCACGGTCTCGTACGCAACCCGTACCGTCCTCGATGGCATTACCCTCGGCCTTGAAGAGGGCGACCGGATCGGCATGGTGGGCCGCAACGGCGACGGCAAGTCGACCCTCATGCGGCTCCTCGCCATGCGCGCCACCCCGGACTCCGGCCGGGTGACCAAGCGCAGCGAGGTCAACATCGGATACCTGGACCAGAGTGACGTGCTCGACGGCGACCTCACCGTCGGCGCCGCGATCGTCGGCGACCAGGCCGACTATGAATGGGCGCGCAATCCCCAGATCCGCGAAGTCATGGGCGGCCTCGTGTCCGACGTCGACTGGCACGCGAACGTCCATGCCCTCTCCGGCGGGCAGAAGCGGCGGGTGGCGCTCGCCAAGCTGCTGATCGAGGACCACGACGTCATCATGCTCGACGAGCCGACCAACCACCTCGATGTCGAAGGCGTCGCCTGGCTCTCCCGGCACCTTAAGACGCGCTGGCGGCCCAACCAGGGCGCCTTCCTCGTGGTCACCCACGACCGCTGGTTCCTCGATGAAGTCTGCAACAAGACGTGGGAAATCCACGACGGCATCATGGACCCGTTCGACGGCGGCTACGCCGCCTATGTGCTGGCCCGTGCCGAACGCGACCGGTCGGCGTCCGTGATGGAAAGCAAGCGCCAGCAGCTCGTCAAGAAGGAACTGGCCTGGCTGCGCCGCGGCGCCCCGGCCCGCACGGCCAAGCCCAAGTTCCGGATCGAGGCGGCCAACGCCCTGATCGCCGACGTCCCGGAGCCGCGCGACTCGACGGCGCTGAGCAAGATGGCCACCGCCCGGCTCGGCAAGGACGTGCTGGATCTGGAAAACGTCTCGCTGGACTTCCTCGGCGGCTCAGCCGGGCAGAAGCTCTTCGACAACATCACCCTGCGGCTGGCGCCCGGCGAACGGCTGGGCCTGGTGGGCGTCAACGGCGCCGGCAAAACCACCCTGCTCAAGCTGCTCAACGGCGAGATCCAGCCGACCTCGGGCAAGGTCAAGCGCGGCAAGACCGTGGTCACCGCCGTCCTTAGCCAGGAGGTCAAGGAGCTCGACGACGTGTCGGACCTCCGCGTGATCGAGGTGATCGAGCGGGAAAAGCGCTCCTTCAACGTCGGCGGCAAGGAATTCACCGCCGGCCAGCTGGTGGAGCAGCTCGGGTTCACCAACGAGAAACAGTGGACCCCGGTCAAGGACCTCTCCGGTGGCGAACGCCGGCGGCTCCAGCTCCTGCGCCTGCTCGTGGGGGAACCCAACGTGCTCATGCTTGACGAGCCCACCAACGACCTTGACACCGACACCCTGGCCGCCGTCGAAGACGTGCTGGACGGCTGGCCGGGCACGCTCGTGGTGGTCAGCCACGACCGCTACCTGCTCGAACGTGTCACGGATCACCAGATGGCGCTCCTGGGCGACGGCAAGATCCGCGCGCTGCCGCGCGGCGTGGACCAGTACCTGGAACTGCGCGAGGCGGCGATGGCCGGCTCCACGATCACCGGCGGCGGCAACCCGGTCACCGCCGCCAGCGGCAGTTCCGCCCCGGCAGCCTCCGGCCCCTCGGAAGCCGAAAAACGCGATGCCCGCAAGGCCAAGAACCGGATCGACCGTCAGCTGGGCAAGCTGCAGCAGCAGGAAGACAAAATCCACGCCCAGATGACCGCCGGGGCCGGCGACGCCAGCAAGTTCGACGAGCTCGCGGCGTTGAACGCCAAACTCCGGGAACTCGCTGCCGAACGCGAAGCCCTCGAACTGGAATGGCTCGAAGCCCTCGAAGTCCTCGGCGAATAAGCCCTCCGCGGTCCGTTCCGCAGGACATGTCCAGTGCGCAGCGCCAGGAATGGGCATGCCCGCTGCCGCCCTTCCGGGCCCGTGGACATGTCCAGCGGCCAGGCTAAGGGATGGGCATGTCCTTTCCAGATCTCCAGGACTAAGGGACATGTCCAGCGGCCAGTCTCAGGGATGGGCATAGTGCGTATATGTCCACTGCCCGCAGCCAGGAATGGGCATGTCCCTCGGGTGGACGCGGAGGGGCCGGTTGGACATGTCCCGTGTGCACTTCGAGGAATGAGCATGTCCCTTCCCGCTCTCCAGGACCGAGGGGCATGTCCAGCGGCCAGGCTCAGGAATGGGCATAGTGCGTATATGTCCACTGCGCGCAGCCAGGAATGGGCATGTCCCT
Organism: Arthrobacter sp. KBS0702; assembly: GCF_005937985.2. NCBI lineage: Bacteria > Bacillati > Actinomycetota > Actinomycetes > Micrococcales > Micrococcaceae > Arthrobacter > Arthrobacter sp. KBS0702. The sequence goes on from NZ_CP042172.1 coordinate 1,028,682, forward strand.
CGGGTGGCGCTGCACGGCTTGGGTGACGGCCGGGTTCAGGACAGACCCGAACCCTCAGTCCTCGGTCTTGAGCTCAGGTTCTTTGCTCAGGCCGGTGAGGCCGTTCCAGGCGAGGTTCACCAGGTGCGCGGCCACTTCGCGTTTATCCGGCGTGCGGCTGTCCTGCCACCACTGCCCGGTCATCGCGACCATGCCCACCAGCATCTGGGCGTACATGGCGCCGTCGGCCGCACTGAACCCGCGGCGGGCGAACTCGTCGGCCAGAATGTACTCCACCCGTGCGGTCACCTGGGAGAGCAGTGTGGAGAACGCGCCTTCGGGCTGCGAGGGCGGAGCGTCGCGCATCAGGATCCGGAAACCGTCGGTCCGGTCCTCGATATAGCCCAGCAACGCCAGGGCGGCCCGTTCGACCAGGACGCGCGGCTTGGCTTCCGCGGAGAGGGCGTCGTTGATGGCGCCCAGCAGGATCCGGAACTCGTACTCCACGACCTGGGTGTAAAGGCCCTCCTTGGAGCCGAAGTGCTCGTAGATCACTGGCTTCGAAACGCCCGCGGCGGAGGCAATTTCCTCGATGGTGGTGCCGTCCAGCCCGCGGAGCGCGAAGAGGCTCCGGCCGACGCCGATTAGCTGGGTGCGGCGCTGGGGGCCGGTCATCCGGGCCCTGGGGATGTGGCCGGGGGACCGCACCGGCCTGCCGGTGAAGTGGTCCGCCCCTCCGGACACGCCTGCGCTCTTGCTCACAGCACCATCATGCCTTACCCGCCCGCAGGTCCCCGGGCACTGAGTCGCACGAGCAACATCCTTCGTGGCAGAATTGTCTCTTGTGCCACAGGCTTGACGCCCTGGCACGGTCCGCTCTGGTGTAATGGCAGCACCCCGGCCTTTGGAGCCGTGGAGTATAGGTTCGAGTCCTATGGGCGGAACTTCCTTGGGCGGTCGCTGCCGGAGGAACCGGCCCGGCGGGCTGGTGCCGGCGGGAGTCCAGTAGGATGAAGAGGATGCCGCGACCGGAATGTGGTCCGGCTCGGCCGCGCGGAGCCGGCAACGAGGTAGACCACCTGGCTGTCGTCCACGGGCCAATCGAGATCCACCGAGCAGCGGCACTGAGTCAGGCCACTGAGCAAGGAGAGCCCGTACGTGAGCCCCGAGAACACCGGCCCCGCCGCCGTCATTGTCCTAGCTGCAGGTGCCGGTACCCGGATGAAATCCCGTACCCCCAAGATCCTCCACGAAATCGGCGGACGCTCCCTCGTTGGCCACGCGCTTAACGCCGCCCGCGCCCTCCATCCGCGCGAACTGGCCCTCGTGGTCCGGCACGAACGCGACCAGGTCGCCGCTCACATCGCAGCGCTCGACCCCAAGGCGCTTATCGTTGACCAGGACGAGGTGCCCGGCACCGGGCGCGCCGTCGAAGCCGCCCTCGAGGCTCTCGACGCACTGCATCCCCAGGCCCAGGTCAGCGGCACCGTCGTCGTGACCTACGGCGACGTGCCCCTGCTCACCGGCGAACTGCTGTCCGAGCTTGTCGCCGCCCACGAGGCGGAAGGCAATGCCGTCACCGTCCTCACCGCCGTCCTCGACGACGCCACCGGCTACGGCCGCATCCTCCGCGCCGACGACGGCACCGTGACCGGCATCCGCGAACACAAGGATGCCAGTGACGCCGAGCGCGGGATCCGGGAGATCAACTCCGGCATCTACGCCTTCGACGCCGCCGTGCTGCGGGACTCGCTGGCCCACGTCACCACCGACAATGCCCAGGGTGAGAAGTACCTGACCGACGTCCTCGCCCTGGCCCGTGCCGCCGGCGGCCGGGTCGCCGCCGTCGTCACCGAAGACCGCTGGCAGGTCGAAGGCGCCAACGACCGCGTCCAGCTCTCGGCCCTCGGCGCCGAGCACAACCGCCGCGCCGTCGAGGCCTGGATGCGCGCCGGCGTCACCGTCGTCGACCCCGCCACCACCTGGATCGACGCCACCGTGACGCTGGACGAGGACGTCCGGCTGCTGCCGAACACCCAGCTGCACGGCGCCACGACGGTGGCGCGCGACGCCGTCGTCGGTCCCGACACGACCCTGACCGACGTCCAGGTGGGGGAGGGCGCCACGGTGATCCGCACCCACGGCTCCGGCTCCACCATCGGCGCGAACGCCAGCGTCGGCCCGTTCACCTACCTGCGCCCCGGCACCGTCCTCGGTGAAACCGGCAAGATTGGCGCGTTCTACGAGACGAAGAACGTCACGATCGGCCGCGGCTCCAAGCTCTCCCACCTCGGCTACGCCGGCGACGCGGAAATCGGCGAGGACACCAACATCGGCTGCGGCAACATCACGGCCAACTACGACGGCGAGAAGAAACACCGCACGGTGATCGGTTCCGGCGTCCGCACCGGCTCCAACACCGTCTTCGTGGCCCCGGTCCGGGTCGGCGACGGCGCGTACAGCGGCGCCGGCGCCGTGATCCGCAGCGACGTGCCCGCGGGCGCCCTCGCACTGTCCGTGGCCAAGCAGCGGAACTCGGAAGGCTGGGTCGCGGCAAACCGGCCGGGCTCCCTCTCCGCCGCGCTGGCCGAGGCGGCCGCCGCCACCCCGACATCTTCCACTACTCCGGCATCGACAGAACAGGGCTAGCAATCATGAGCGAAATTACGGCACACGGCGAGAAGAAGCTGGTACTTGCCGCCGGGCGCGCACACCCGGAGCTGGCGCGCGAGATCGCCAAGGAGCTGGGCACCGAGCTGCTGCCGCTGGACGCCTACGACTTCGCCAACGGCGAGATCTACGTCCGGGCCGGCGAGAGCGTCCGCGGCACCGACGCCTTCGTTATCCAGGCGCACCCGGCCCCGCTGAACAACTGGCTCATGGAGCAGCTGATCATGATCGATTCGCTCAAGCGGGCCTCCGCCAAGCGCATCACCGTGGTTTCGCCGTTCTACCCCTACGCCCGGCAGGACAAAAAGGGACGCGGCCGCGAGCCGATCTCGGCCCGCCTCGTCGCCGACCTGTACAAGACCGCCGGCGCCGACCGCATCATGAGCGTGGACCTGCACACCTCGCAGATCCAGGGCTTCTTCGACGGCCCCGTGGACCACCTGATGGCCATCCCGCTCCTCGCCGACTACATCCGCACCCGGGTGGGCTCGGACAACATCACTGTCGTCTCCCCGGACACCGGCCGCGTCCGGGTCGCCGAACAGTGGGCCGAGCGCCTCGGCGGCGCTCCGCTGGCCTTCGTGCACAAGAGCCGCGACCTCACGGTCCCCAACCAGGCGGTCTCCAAGACCGTCGTCGGCCAGATCGAAGGCCGCACCTGCGTGCTGATCGACGACATGATCGACACCGGCGGAACCATCTCCGGCGCCGTCCAGGTGCTCAAGAACGCCGGCGCCAAGGACGTCATCATCGCCGCCACCCACGCGGTGTTCTCCGACCCGGCCTCGCAGCGCCTCGCCGAGTCGGGCGCCCGCGAAGTCGTGGTCACCAACACGCTGCCGATCTCCGCGAACAAGCACTTCCCGCAGCTCACTGTGCTCTCCATCGCGCCGCTGATCGCCCGTGCGATCCGTGAAGTGTTCGACGACGGTTCCGTGACGAGCCTCTTCGACGGCAACGCGTAGCAGCCGCCCGGCCGGGCCCCGTTTTCGCGACGGGGCCCGGCACTGCTAAACTCGATCCGATACCTTGGCGAGGGAGAGCGCCGGCCTTGACAGCCGGACTGCTGGTCTCCGTAATCGACTGGGTCTGAATCTCCCTTCTGAGGGGCGGCCCGGCCGCCCGGCGTTGAAGGTCGCTGACAGACCTCCGCCCTTGCTGAACACCGTTCGTCCCAGAGGAGATATCCATGGCTGAGCAGAAGCTCGCAGCAGAAGTACGCACCGAATTCGGCAAGGGCTTTGCCCGCCGCGCCCGCATGGCCAACCAGATCCCGGCTGTCATCTACGGCCACGGCGCCGAGCCGATCCACATCACCCTGCCGGCAAAGGCCACCACCCTGGCCGTCCGCACCGCCAACGCCCTGCTGTCCCTGGACATCAACGGCGAAGAGCACCTGGCCCTGGTCAAGGACATCCAGCGCAACCCGATCAAGCAGATCATCGAGCACCTCGACCTGCTGACCGTCCGCAAGGGCGAGAAGGTCACCGTTGACGTCCCCGTCCACGTCACCGGCGACGTCGCCCCGGGCAACGTGCACAACCTCGAGATGACCACCATCTCGCTCGAGGCCGAGGCAACCCACCTGCCGACCGCCGTCGAGGTCAGCATCGAAGGCCGCGCCGCGGGCGAGCACATCCACGCCTCCGACGTCGTGCTGCCGAAGGGCACCGTTCTGCTGGCCGACGCCGACGCCCTGGTCGTGAACATCTCCGAGGCCGTTGAAATCCTCGAAGAGGAAGAGACCACGGAAGAGGCTGCCCCGGCCGAAGGCGCCGCTGCCGAAGAGACCTCCGAGGCTGCTGCCGAGTAATTCCGGCGTATTCTCAGGTGGCCGGGTCCCGATGGGGCCCGGCCGCCGTCGTCTCCGCCCGCCGCCCCCACCCGCCGCCCCCCACCCGCCGCCCCCACCCGCCGCCCCCGAAGGATGGACCCATGACCGACACCTGGCTGATCGTAGGCCTTGGCAATCCGGGTGCCGAGTACGCCCACAACCGGCACAACGTCGGCCAGATGGTGCTCGATGAACTGTCGGCCCGGGTCGGCGGCACCTTCAAGTCGCACAAAACCCGCGCCCAGGTCCTGGAAGGCCGGCTGGGTATCGGCGGGCCTCGGGTGGTGCTGGCCAAGCCTCTGAGTTACATGAATGTCTCCGGCGGCCCGGTCTCCGCGCTCGCGAAGTTCTACGACGTCGACCCCTCCCGCGTCATTGCCGTTCACGACGAGATCGACATTCCCTTTAATACAGTCAAACTCAAGATCGGCGGGGGAGAAGGCGGCCATAACGGCCTCCGGGACATCTCCAAGGCGCTGGCCACGAAGGACTACCTGCGGGTCCGGGTGGGGGTGGGCCGTCCGCCCGGCCGGATGGACACCGCCGACTTCGTGCTGCGGGACTTCGCCACAGCGGAGAAGAAGGAACTTCCGTTCCTGATCGACACCGCCGCCGACGCCGTCGAGGCGCTCGTCCGCGACGGGCTTCAGCAGGCCCAACAGAAGTTCCACCCCGCGAAGGCAACATAGCCGGGGCCGATCCCGGTTTCCTTTCCAAGCGTCCCGCGTTGCCGCTATGATCTGTCTACTCTCTTGTCGGGGGATAGGGTTACGCTACTTCTAGGTGGACGGTGACGGCTTTGCCGTCCGCAAAGCGGTACAAAGGAAACTAGATGTCGAGGGATTCGCTGGGCTGGGGGCATGTTTCCATTACATTGGCGCCCGCCGAAGAACAACACGCCGCGGGGCCGGTGAACAGACACGCGTGGTCAGGCTTGGCCCGCGGAGCCGACGCCGACCGTGTCCGGACCGCCCTCACCGCGCCTGAGAGTATGGGCGTTGTCATCACCGGGGACCGGGGCGTGGGGAAATCCCTGGTCGGACGCAGCGCCCTCGCCGGCTTCGGCCCGGATGTCTATACCCTCCAGCTGCGCACTTCCGGGCCAGGTGCCGCCACCCCCTACGGATGCCTGTCCTTCACCCTCGCCCGCCTCCCGCAGAGCTCGCTTGGTTCGCCGACGGCGATACTGCACGGAATCACCTCGCTGATCCGCAACGACGCCGCGGGACGCAAATGCGTGATCCTGGTGGACAACGCCGGGTCCCTCGACGAGCAGAGCACCGGGGTCCTGCTGAACCTGATGCAGACCGGCACCGCGCGGCTGATCGCCACCGCGCAGCGCGCCACCGACCTTCCGCCCGACTTCTATTGGCTCATCACCTCCGGGCAGCTGGCCGAAGTCCGACTCGCCGGCATGACCGCGATCGAAACGCAGGAGGTGCTCCAGGCGGCGCTCGGGCACCGGGTGTCGACCGCCCTGGCAACCCAGATGCACGAGCTGGTCGGCGGCAGCCCCACCCTCCTGCAGGCCGTCGTCTCCGAACAGATCGAACGCGGCAACCTGGTGTTGTCCGGCTCGGTCTGGACCCTCGTCGACGAGGTGGTGCTGGACGGCAAGACCGCGCTGGAGGATATCGTCAGGGCGCGGTACGCCCGGGAAACGCCCGAGGCCCGTGAAGTGATCGAGGTGCTCTCGTGCGCTCGCTGCATGTCCCTGTCCCGGCTGGCGAGGATGTACGGCCCGGGCCTGATTGCGGACATGGAGGAAGCCGGCCAGATCGTCGTCGACCGCACCGACCGGCACTTCGTGACGCTGGGGGACCGGTACCTGGGAGACATCGTGCGGAACTGGCTCAGTGTGGAGCGCCGGCTGGAGCTGCGCGACAAGGTCCCCGGCCACCAGGAACACGAACTCGGCGAGCTCACCGTGGAGGACCTGCTCGCCTACGCGGCCTGGACGCACGACTGCCACGCCGAGCTGGCGCCGGCTCACGCGCTGGCCGCCGCGCAGGCCGCCGTCCGCCTCTTCGACCCGAAATTCGCGCTGAAGTGCGCCGCCAGCATCGCGCCCGGCGACACCGAATGGCCCGAGGGACAGCTGCAGAAGGCTGCCGCGTACCTGCAGCTGGGCCTTCCCCTGCAGGCGATGTCCGCCCTGGACGACGTCACTGAGGCCCAGACCAACGCCCTCGCCCCAGAGGCGTTTGCCGAGCTGATTGCGGCGAAGGCCGACTGCATGGCCTGGCTGGAGGACCGCTCCGGGAAGGTCCCTGAGCTGATCCGGCAGGCCCGGCTGCGGCTGCAGGAATTCCGCCAGGCCGAAGCGGGGGCCGCCGACGGCGATGCGGACGGGCTGGCCCGCGCCGGCCTGTGCCTCGACCTCTGCGAGTTCAACTACCTCTCCTTCATCGGCGACTACCGGCCGATGATGGACCGGCTCGCCGCGGCCGCGAGTGCCGATACCGACGCCCTCGACCCGGTCCACCGGCTGCGGACCTCGATCATCCTGATGGAAGCCCTGTGCATGACCGGCAGGGAACTGGAGGCCCGCCAGCTGATGCGAGACATCGGCGGAAGACTCGGTGAGTGGGCCAATGTCCCGCGGATCAGGGAAAACTTCGCCTGGCGTTCCTTCAATGTCCTGCTGCTCTCCGGACAGTGGCGGCAGAGCATCGACATGCTCAAAGACGCCAGCGGGCGGGCCGGCCACGGCCTGCACTCGGGCAGCGCCGCCACCGACCTCGCCGTCGGGCTCGCGTATGTATATGCCGGCCGCGGCTACTTGGCCCTGGATCCGCTGCTCGCTGCGATCGCCCAGCTCGAAGTCAGGACCAGCCTGCACGCGCTGCGCCAGGCTTATGCCGCCACCGCTTTTGCCTATGCGCAGATGGGCAACTCCGTGCAGGCCACCGTCTACCTGGACCGCGCACGGTCCGCTGAGGGGCCGGCCCGCTTCGTCGTCAGCAGCTCGGCCGAGTTCTGCATGGACATGGCCTCCCGCTGGCTGGGGGACCCCGACGCGAAGGACCGGCTGGTCCACGCCGCCGAGCGGCACTTCCGGAACGGCCTCTATACCCTGGCCGGCATCTGCATGCTCGGCGCGACCGTCAACGGCACCGTAAAGGACTTCCAGTTCATGGAGGAGATCGCAGGGCTGCGGCAGGGCCCCCTCGCGGAGCTGTCCCGGGTGGTGGCGGTCGGCAGCCGCACGAAGGACGCCGTGACGATGCTCGAAGCGGCCGAACTCGCCGCCGCCCTGGAGCTCGACGCCGTGCAGGCCAGATGCGCGGCGCTCGCCTTCGATTTCGCCAAGGCCGCCGGGCTCGCCGGCAGCGCCACGGCGGCGCACAGCATGCTCGAGTCCTTGTCCGAGTCGGTCCCGGCGTTGCCGATCGTCCCGCACAACAAGGGCCCGCTGCTGACCGAGCGGGAGCGGCAAATCGCGGCCCTCGCCGGCAACGGAGTTTCCAACAAAGACATCGCCCTGGACGTGGGCATCTCGGTTCGGACAGTGGAGGGGCACTTGTACCAGGTATTCACGAAGCTCGGAGTGTCCTCGCGGAGTGATCTGCTTGGACTCATCTAGGGTCCGCGTAGCCGCTCCCGGCGAGGTGCAACAGAGCGTCCTGACCGGACGCTCGGAAGACCTGGCATCCGCGGTGGAGGCCCTCCAGGGCGGCACCCACGTCGCTGTGCTGTTGCTCGGCGACCACGGGATCGGCAAATCGCGGCTGATGGAGGCCGTGGCCGAGGAGCTCCGCGGCCAGGTGACGCCGGTACGCCTGCACGGCAGCCCGGCGCTGAGCCATGTGCCTTACGGCGTGCTGGCCCCGTTCATCGTGGACCTGCCGGTGGAGGACGCCACGTCCCAGCTGGCCGTGCTCCGGACGTTCTGGAGCTACCTCGAAGGGCAGCGGCGGAAGACCCAGAAGCCGCTGCTGCTGGTCGTCGACGACGCCCATGACCTGGATGAGGCTACGGCCGGGGTCCTGGTGGAACTCGCCGCCGCCGGCTGGGCAAAACTGCTGGTCGGCGCCGTGGCCCGCCCCGGCCTGCCCGAGCCGCTCCTGCAGCTCTGGTTCGAGGGCATTGCCGAACGCCACGACCTGCGCCCGCTCACCCGGGAACAAACTTCGGAAATCCTGGCGCACCAGCTCGGCCCCCAGGTCCTGCCCAATGTCGCCGAGGTGCTCTGGGAGGCCTCCGGCGGCAACCCGCTGCTGCTGGATTGCCTGGTCGACGACGCGAAAAGCGACGGCACGCTGCTCCAGCGCAACGGAGTATGGCTGCTCGCCCGCCCACTAAACAGCCACGGCGAACGGCTGACCGACGTCGTCCGCCGCCAGCTGCTCCGGCGCCCCGCCGCAGAACGCAAGGCACTGAACCTCGTGGCGCTGGCCGAGCCGGTGTCGAAGGCCCTGATCGAAGCCCTGGTGGACGAAGCCACCGTCGCAGGACTGATCGAACAGGAAATCGTCCGCGTCTCCGAGGAGGCCGAGCCCGAACTTCGGCTGTGGCACCCCGTCTACGGCGACACCCTGCGGAACCTGGTTTCTCCTGCCCGCAGCCTGCAGCTCCGCCAGAGCCTGCTGCGGCTGATGGACCGGGAACCGGCCTCGGCCGAGGGACTCCTGCGCCAGGTCAGCTGGTCGATGGAGTGCGGCGTCGAGGTCGAGGACCGTCAGCTGCTGCGGGCCGCGATCTTGGCCAGCAGGCTCTTCGAGGACGACCTCGCCCGCAAGGCGGCCGCCCAGGTCAAGGACCCGGAACTGCAGTTCACGGCCCGGTCGGTGATCGCACGGACGTACTACAACACCTCCAACCATGCCGCGGCACGGGACATCCTGGAGGCGGATTTCGCCAAGGGACGCACGCTGGCCGGCCTGCTGACGGGCTCGCTGCTGTGGGCGGCAGTGCTCTCGGCGCTCGGACACACGCCGGCCGACATCATGCACCGGGCGGAAGCTCTGCTGCGCGCCGGTGAACGGCTGGCCGACGCCAGCCCCGCCGAGTCCGAACGCATCCTTGCCGCGACGCGGGAACGGGTGCGGACCATCCGGACCATGGTCCTGGCCCTCGCCGGCGACGCGGAAGCTGCCGGCGCGGCCGGCAGCGACCCTGCCGACCGCGACGAAGGCCGGTTGGCGGCCAGCACCCTTGAAAGGGCCTTCGGCCTGGCCCTGGAGGCGGAACAACTGCTGGTCCAGGGCAAGCCGGACAGCGCCTCCGCCGCGGCCGCCGCCGCCTTGGAGGCTGCCGGAACCGAGCACGACGAACTGTACTTCCTCTCCGACTTCCTCGTGGTCCGCGCCGTGACGGCGGTGATCCACGGGGGTGACTGGCGCGCCGCGGAAAGCCTGCTCGCACGCTTCGTTGCGGGGTTCGGCCCCAGCCTGATCTCGTTTGGCGGCGGCGTCCACACGGCGACCGGCATCGTGCTGCTGTACCAGGGCCGATCGGCCGAAGCCAAGCGGACGCTGCGCGCGGCCGTCGAAGCGCTGCGGCTTGCCGACCCCCAACAGTTGTTTTCGCTGACCGCGGCGATGGCCTTTGCCGCCGCCGCGGACATCGGAGCTACGGAGAAGGCCGCCGGGTACCTGGCCGACTACGAATCCGCCCGGCCCCCCGTTTCGCGCTACCTGCGTGCCCTCGCCGCCATGGCCGTGGTGTACGGCAAGGCCCGGCTCGGCGGCTACCGCCGGGCGGCGGAGGAACTGCAAAGGCTCGGCAGGCCCGACGGCGACCGCAACACCGCGGGGCTGGAGTTTGATGCGCTGACCTTCAGGTTGGCCCTCGGCGACAGGGAGGCGGCCGTGCGGCTGCGCGAACTGGCACCGCAGCTGGAGGGCCGCCGTGCCAGGGCTGTCTGCGGGTACGCCGCCGCGATCGGGTCCGGGCAGCCGGGCGAGCTGATCGACGCGGCCAAGACCTGCGAGGAGGCCGAACTGTGGGGCTTCGCCGCGCTGGCGTACGGCGACGCCGCCAACGCCTACCACGCGGCCGGCGACACCTTGCGGGAGCGGATGGCCACGGCGCAGCGGCAGCGGTGCCGCGACCGTGCCGACAGCGCTGCCGGGGACGAACCGGCCGGCCAGGACACGCTCGGACTCTTGACCCGCCGCGAACGTGACATCGTGGCGCTGGCGGTCCGGGGCCTGAGCGACCGGCAAATCGCTGCCGAACTGCAGGTGTCAGTCCGGACCGTGGAGGGCCACCTGTACCGCAGTTACGCCAAGCTGAACATCAAGGGACGCGAGGAACTCCGCCGGGTGTCCGAGGAGTAGGTGTTCCCTGCTCGGCCGGAGCGCATTACGGCCGGCGGCACTTGGACTCGGTTTGGAACTACTTGGTTTGCCGCGCAGAGGGCCTGGCGGAATCCGAGTACAGCCGCGTAGACACCGGCGCCATACCCGGCCGGCAATCGAGTACTACTTACGGATGCCTTTGCGACGGCCGCTCCATAGCGTGGAGCTATCACTGGTTAAACATTGATTGCGAAGGTCTCTCCCATGTTTCAGCAAGAAGCCGGCGTGCCCGCGGGCAGCGGCAAAACGGACGCGATTTCACCAGCGCAACGCCCCCCTCAGGGGCGGCAGGAAAAACCTTTCACCCGCCAGCACGTCGTTGCGGACGTCTTGGAAACCCTGACATCAGGATCGGGCTGCGGCGTCGTACTGGTGGGGGAGCACGGGGCCGGAAAATCGTTCATCGCCCAGCGCACCCTTGAACAACTCGGCGACGACTACCTGGTCGTCCAGGTCCGGGGCAGTTCGATTTCATCAAAACTCCCGTACGGCGCCCTGAGCGTGCTGCTCAACGATCTCGATGCCTCCCACCTGGAGCACCCGCTGATGGTGCTGCGCGGGCTCACCCAGCTCCTCCACACGAAAGCCCAGGGCCGCGCCATTGTCTTGTTCGTGGACAACGCCCACGACCTGGATGACCTGTCCTGCATGATGGTGGCCCAGCTCAGCGCCGGGGGCCACGTGACCCTGCTTGCTGCGTGCGTCGACCTGCCGCACGTGGGCGGCGACATCATGGGGCTGTGGAAGGATGACCTGCTGCGCCGGGTGGACCTGGAGCCGTTCGATTTCGCCGAGACGGCCGCCACGCTTAACCAGGAATACGGCGGGCACTTCTCGCACACGGCCGCCCGCGCGCTCTGGAGTGCAAGCGGCGGAAACGCGCTCTTCCTGCACTCCCTGGCCCGGGAACAGATCAAGCTCGGCACCATCGTGCGGCGGGAGGGCGCCTGGGTCCAGGGCGGCCGCTCCATCGCCCTGACCGGGGAAGTGCGCGACGTCGTGAAGGCGCGGTTGAACCGGCTCAGCCCCGGCCAGCGCGACGTTTTCGAACTCCTTTCCCTCGCCGGCGCCGTTCCGCTCCAGACCCTTATGCGGATCTTCAATCCGCAGGACATGGACAACCTGCAGGAGCGGGCCCTGATCCAGGTCAGCCACGACCATCCGCCAATGGTCAGCGTCGCCAACACGGTGACGGCCTCGATCGTTGCCAGCGTCGTTCCTCCGGGCCGCAGCGCCGAACTGCGCCGCCGCCTGACCGCGGTGCTGGCGGACACGGAGCAAGGTGAACCCACCGGGTCCTCCGACGTCGCGTGGGCCCTGGACTGCGGGGAAGAGATCAGCTCCGCGACGGCGCTCGCCGCGGCGCACCTGGCCAACAACGCCTCCGATCCCGCCTCGGCGCTGCGGTTCATCCACGAAATCGATGGCGGCGAGGCGCTCACGGAGGTGGCCATCGAATCCGTGCACGCGCAGCTTGCAGCCAACAACGACGAGTCCGCCCGGCGCTTGCTGCACGGCCTTGACGGCTCCGCGGCCGCTGGGCGCCCGCTGGAAGAGTGGGCCGCCCTTCAACTGCTGCGGGTGGATCTGGACCTGCGAAGCACCGCCACCGCAGCCGACGCCCGGTCCAGGCTGGAGCGGGTCCGCGACCGCCTCTTCGGCCCGTCCGTGGAAGAGACGGGACAGGTGGAGGCCGCCCGCGAGCAGTTACGACTGGCCGAGGTGAAACTGGCAGCCTTCGAGGGCCGCTACGGTGACGTCCTCGCGGCCCATGCCGGTGTGGGGGCCGAGCTGGGAACCGAAACCGGGCTTCTTACCGCGAGCCTGTTCTGCGAGGCCATGGCGGTCACCGGCAACGTCCTTGGCGCCATGGCCCTGGGAAAGCAGGTCATCGCCGCGGCCGCCGCCGTACCGATGTCGGACCGCGCTGTGCGCGAGATCAGGGGGCGTTTCCTGCTGCTCATGCTGTTGTCGGCGAAGTTCCGCGAAGCCTCGGCCTTCCTCACGGCAACGTCGAGCACGCCGGAGCCGCAGGCCCGGCTGGGCGGGATGTTCGAGATTGTCCGAGGCGTGATCGATCTGCACGCCGGGAACCTGGACGGCGCCGGCCCGTGGCTCGAGGCCGGAATGTGGCAGCTGCGGATGCAGGATCCCGATGCCCTGTCCGGACTGGCCACCGCGGCCTGCGCCTATGCAGCCGGGCTCGCCGGGGACGAGGAACGAGCCGGGCTGTTGCTCGCCGAATTGTCGCAGCCGCAACGTGCCAGCTCCTGGCTGGTGGAGCGGATGACACGGTACTTCGAGCTGTGCGCTCTCGCTGAACTCGGCCAGCGGCCGGCGGCGATCCGCGCCCTCACCGCCGAATCGGACAGCGACGCGGACGCCGGGGCCGCAGCCACAGGGCTGCTTTTCCTGTCCGCGGCGGCCCGGTTGGGCGACCGGCAGCTGTGCCAGAAGCTCGCCGGCCTCGCGGGCCGGGTGACCGGGCAGTTCGCCCTGCTCTGCCTGCGGCTTGCCGACGGCGTGAAGGACTGCGCCAGCGAGCAGCTGCTGGCCGTCGCCAAGGACGCCGATGCCGCCGGGAACGCGGTGTTCGCCCGCGACGTGGCCCGCCGGGCAGTCTACTGCGCCAACGAGGCCGGGAACCGGATCGCGCTCCGCGTCTCGCAGCGTACGGAACAGTCCCTGGACGACAGGTTCGGCAGCCCGAAAAACGGCCTGCATTCGCTGACCACCTCCACCCTGACCGCCAGGGAATGCGAGGTCGCCGTCCGGGCGGCAGCCGGAACGTCCAACCGCAAAATCGCCGAGCAGATGCACGTCTCGGTCCGCACGGTCGAGGGCCACTTGTACCAGGTGTACGCAAAACTCCATGTCGCCAGCCGATCGGAGCTCAAAGATGTCATCTCGGGACCGGCGGCCAGCGCCCGCATCGGCTGACCCGCACGGGGCCCACCGTGGCCCTGACGCGGTCGACGGCGGCGGGAGTGGCCCTGAGTGGAAAGCCTGACTGATGCCGTGACCCTGATCGGCCGCTCCGGCGTCGTCAAGGAGGTGGTCCGCTGCCTCCGTGACGAGGGCAGGGCCGGGGCCGTGATCGTCGGGAGTTCGGGGTCCGGTAAGACCGCCGTCGTGAAGGCCGTCCTTGCGGAACTGCACCCGCAGGGAACGGTGATCAGGCTCGCAGCGACCCCGGCGCTCGCCGCGGTCCCGTTCGGTGCACTCGCACCGTACCTGGCAGGTCTCCCGGCGCATGACCTGGATTCGTACGCTGCCGTGTTGGCCGCCGTGACAGCCAGTCTGAGGGCTGAGCCAAAGCTGGCCCTGTTCGTGATTGACGACGCCCAGAGCCTGGACCGGGGGACGGTCCAGCTGGTGGCGCAGGCCGTGGCCACCGGCGCGGCCCGGCTGCTCGCCACCTGCCGTCCCGGGCCGCTGATTCCCGAGGAGTTCCTGGCACTGTGGGATGACGGCATCATTGCGAAGTTCGATTTGGCGCCCCTCAGCCGTTCCGAGGTGCACCAACTCTGCGAACAGGTGCTGCGCGCCGAGGTGTCCCCTTGGGTGAGCGAGGTCTTCGCCAAGCTGACGGAGGGCAATCCGTTTATGCTGATGTCCCTGATCGAGCACGCCCGCGCGACCGGAGCCATCGGGCAGCGACGCGGAGCGTGGTTCCTCCTCGCGGCGCCGGATCTGGGGAGCGTCCCGGCCGCTGACCTGCTAGACCACCAGATCCGCTCGATGTCCCCGGAGGAAAAGACGGCCGCCGCCATTGTCGCCCTGGCCGGGCCGCTCTCGCTCGGCCAGATCCTCAGGTTCAGCAGCCCCCGTGCCGTCGACGCCCTCGAGATGGCCGGAATCATCACCGTCTCACGGGACCGCGACCGGATCGTCAAACCCGCCAGCCCGCTTATCGGGGAGATCATCCGCCGCCGCGTGCCCGCGGGACGGAGCGCCAGTCTCCGGACCAGCCTGCTGGCGCTGCCCTGGGCGGGCGCGGTGCACCCGGATGCCTTCCTGAACCAGCTGCGCTGGTCGCTGGATACCGGGGCCGAGGTCCCCGCCGTGGAACTGCTCCGGGCCGCCACGGCAGCGAATATCCAGCTGGACACCGCGACGGCGCTCCGGGCCGCGGGCGCCATCCAGGAGGAGCACTTCCTTTCGGAGGCGAGGATCCAGCTGGCCTATTCCAATTACATCCTCGGCCGGAGCGGGGCGTCGGCCGGTTACCTCGAAGCAGCGCAGCCGGTGCGCTACGGCCGGGCCTCTTATCTCGCCGCACTCCTGGCCGCCCGGCTCGGAACCGCAGCGGCATCCCTCGAGCTTCCGCGCGAGGCGGGCGGCGGGGGACTGGACGCCGGCGACCCCGACCAGCGGCGCTGGGCGGGGCCAACCGCGGGCGTGGCCGCCGGCCTCCTGCTGGAGCGCTGGGAGGGCCGGACCGCGGAGCTTCAGGAACGGCTGCAGGGGCTCGTCGCCGCCGCGGAGGGCAACCCGGAAATCCGCATCCCGGCGGTGTCTCGCCTGGCCGAGGTGCTCACCGCCCAGGGCCGGGTGCTCGCGGGACTGGGCATCGACCGGGAGGCCTGGAATGGGGTGCAGGGAGCCGGCCTGGCGCTTCCCCTGGTCTACGAAGACGTGCTGGAACGGCACTGCCTGAACCTCATCCGCGCTGGCGAATGGGAGGAACTCGCCTCCGCCTTGGACGACTACACCGCCGGATTGTCCCCGCGGCTGCTATACAGCGGGGGCATGCTGCACGTGATGCGTGGCTACTCCCGGCTGCGGCAGGGCCGGATCCCGGAAAGCCTCGCCGAACTGTTGCTCGGTGTGGAAGAACTCCTGATCGCCGACCCCTGGGAACTGCTGGCCTTCGCGCACGCCGTCGCTGCCTACGCCGCCGCCGCCGCCGGACACCCCGGCGACGCGGCCGAACAGACGCTGGCCTTCCGCAGCACCGCGTACCGCGAGCCGGCAACGCTTGGGCTCCTTGCGGAGGCCTACTGCACCGCTGCGGAGGTCGCTTCTGGCCGGGACGGCGACGACGGCCGCCGCGAACTTGACCGGCTCGCGGACGAAGCGCAGCGGCAGGGGCTGCGGGGCGTGGAAACCGACATTCGACGGCTAGCGCTGCATGGCGGGGACACGGCAGCCGCGGCCGCCCTGGCGGCCAGTAGCAGCGCCGTCGAAGGCCCTGAGGCGCGGCTGCTGCGGGACTACGCGCTCGCCGTCGCCGCATCGGATTCGACCAAGCTGATGGCCGTGAGCGATCAGGCTCTGAGCGCCGGATACCTGTTGCTGGCGCTCGAGGCCGCCCAGCAGGCCGCGCGTCTGCTCGAACATGATCCGGACAAATGGAAGCTGACCGCGGTCCAGCGCAAGGTGCACCACCGGATGGTCGCCGCCGGCATGTCCGGCCAGATGAACATCGTCCGCGGCGAGCATTACGCCGACCTCACCGCCCGGGAAACCGAGATCCTGAAGCTGGTGGCGGGCGGGGCCACGAACGCGGAAATAGCCGCCCGGCTGACCTTGTCGCAACGGACCGTCGAAGGCCATCTCTACCGCATCTTCGGGAAGCTCGGCGTCAGCCGCCGGGGTGAGCTCGTGGACGTCCAGCGTGATTTACCGCAGCAGTGACACGGGCCGGGCCGGCAGCGGGCCCTGAGTGCGAAATGCAGGCGTTTTTTGCCGCCACCGCGGGAAAGCCCGCGTATCGCCTGCGTGACCCGGACGCCCTCCGGGAGTATGCCCAAGTAGTACGTCAGCGTAGTCCACAAGAGAAGTCGGGTAACCCCTACTCGTGTGCAGATCGGGCCTCCGCGATTGACTTAACTCAGTCCCAGGAACGACTCACAAAGGTCTCAAAATGAGTAACTACAGGGCGGTAACCGACTGCGGGCAGCGCCCGCGGAGGAGCAGGGCCACAAGCCTGAGTTCCAGCGCCGCAATTGCCAAAGCCACGCGCAAACGTGGCCGTGTCGACACCATCCATAACCGAACTCCTTCAATGGAACCGTACGGAGCCCCAACTGGCAGCCGTACCCCCAAGACGGAGCCGGCGGCGTCAGAGCCTTCTGAGACCGAGGCTCTCCCCCCAGCCGCCGCCGGCTCCCTTAAACGGTCTGCACCACTGAGAGACGTGGAACTGCCGTGAGCGCGGTAGACGAACACCGCGCCGGCTATAGAAAAAGAGGCAGTCGTAGTAACAGACGCCCCGCCCGGGTCCTAAGGCCCGCAGGCGGGGCGTTTGATCACTCCCGGTCCGTTGGCCGGGAACCCGCGGCGGCCCGTCCCGTCGACTCGGGGATGTCCTGGGCTCGGCGGTACCGCCGCTGGCTGCGCTTCACTGACATATCCATAGTTACCAGCGCGGTGGCGGTGGCCTATGCGATCCACATCGACGCAGAGGACATGCTCGCCCGAACGCCGGCCGTCAGCACCTATGTGTCCCTCAGCATCTCCATCGTCGTGGCCTGGATCGTCGCGCTCGAAGTGCACAGGACCAGGGAGGAGACCGTGCTCGGCGTCGGAGCCGAGGAATACAAACGGGTCATGGACGCCACCCTGGGGGTCTTCGGCGGAATCGCCATCGTGGTCCTGCTGCTCGGCATCGACGTGGTGCGCAGCCATTTCGCGATCGCCCTCCCGGCCGGTTCCCTGCTGCTCCTCCTGAGCCGGTGGCGGTGGCGGGCCTGGTTGAACCGCCAACGCAACTTCGGCCACTACCTCTCCAAGGTGATCGTGGTGGGCGAGCCCGCAGACGTTGAATACGTCATCCGCCAGTTCGGCAAGGTATCCGGTGCCGCGTACGAGGTGGTGGGGGCGGCCCTGCCGACCGGCTACACCGCCACCCACCTGCAGATTTCCGCCACCCGGGTCCCCGTGCTCTGCGATGTCGCCTCGGTCGCCGGGAAGGTGGTCGAGACCGGGGCGAACGCCGTCGTCGTGGCCGGGCAGCTGCAGGGCGGAAGCCGTGCCATCCGCCAGCTCGGCTGGGCCTTGGAAGGCACGCACGCGAGCCTGGTTCTGGCCGCCAGCCTGACCGACGTCGCCGGTCCCCGGATCCATTGGCGGCCGGTGGAGGGCCTGCCGCTGATGCACGTGGAACTGCCGGAATTCAGCGGCGGCAAGCACACGCTCAAACGCGCCGTCGACGTGGTTGCCTCGGCCGCGGCGCTGCTGCTCCTCTCGCCGCTGCTGTGCGCCTTGGCCTGGGTCATCGCTCGCGACAGCATGGGACCGGTTTTCTTCCGGCAGGAAAGGGTCGGCCGGAACGGGGAACGGTTCCAGATGATCAAGTTCCGTTCCATGGTGGTGACCGCGGAGGAGGACCTGGCGCGGCTCAAGGAGCTGAACGAGGGCGCGGGGCTGCTCTTCAAGATGAAGGATGACCCGCGGGTCACAAAGTGCGGCCGCTGGCTGCGGAAGTATTCGCTCGACGAATTGCCGCAGTTCTGGAACGTCCTCAAAGGGGACATGAGCCTGGTGGGGCCGCGTCCGCAGCTGCCCCGCGAGGTTGAGGGCTACGAGGGCGACGTGACCCGCCGGCTGCTGATCAAACCCGGCATCACCGGGCTGTGGCAGGTGAACGGCCGGTCGAATCTTGGCTGGGAAGAGAGCGTCCGCTGGGACCTCTACTACGTGGAGAACTGGTCGTTGACGGGAGACATCATGATCCTCTGGCGCACCGTCAAGGTCATCCTGAACCCGGTGGGGGCTTACTAAAGCGCTGGTGAGGGCCGGCGGTGAATTGAAAGGGAAAAAATGGGTCTCAGAATCGGTTACGCGCCGGGGGCGTTCGATTTGTTCCACATCGGGCATCTCAACATCCTCAAGCACGCCAGGAGCCAATGCGACTTCCTGGTCGCCGGCGTCGTCTCGGACGAAATGCTGGAACAGGCCAAGGGGAGGCGCCCAGTGGTCCCGCTGGCCGAGCGGATGGAGATCGTCGCCAGCATCGGCTACGTGGACAAGGTCTACGCGGAAACTGTCCCGGACAAGCTCCAGGTCTGGGAGGAGCTCCGATTCAACGTCTTCTTCAAAGGCGATGACTGGAAGGGCACCCCCCAGGGCGACAGGCTGGAGGCCGCGTTCCGGGCCGTCGGCGTGGACGTCGTCTTCTTCCCGTACACCGTGCAGACGTCCAGTTCCTCGTTACGCACCGCCTTGGAGTTGATCAACCGTTCGCCTGAACCCGGCCAACGCCTCCATGGGGTGCGGCTATGAGCGGGCTGCATATCGCGATGGTGGGCACGCGCGGGGTTCCGGCCCGCTACGGGGGTTTCGAAACCGCCATCGAGGAAATCGGGCAGCGGCTCGTACAGCGCGGCCACCGCGTCACGGTCTACTGCCGTGAGATGGGCGACGGCGCCCGGCCGGCCCGGCACCTCGGCATGGACCTCGTCCATCTTCCGGCGCTGCGCAAAAGGTCCCTTGAGACGCTGAGCCATACCGGGCTTTCCGTCGCCCACCTGCTCCGGCATCGTCCGGACGCCGCCATCGTCTTCAACGCGGCCAACGCGCCCTACCTGCCCGCGATCCGGGCCGCAGGCGTTCCGGTGGCCACCCACGTCGACGGGCTGGAATGGAAGCGTGCCAAGTGGGGCCGGGCCGGCCGGAACTACTATCAGCTGGTCGAACGGCTCGCGGTCCGGTGGTCTGACGCGCTGATCGCGGATGCGGCCGGCATCCAGGACTACTACCGGGAGAAGTTCGACGCCGACACGGTCTACCTGGCCTACGGGGCGCCGCTGCAGGCCGGCGGCGGCACCGACCGGCTAGGGGAACTGGGCCTGGCGCCCCGCGGCTACCATCTCGTCGTCGCCCGCTTCGAGCCAGAAAACCACGTCCACCTCATCGTCGAAGGGTTCGCCCGGAGCGCCGCCCGGCTTCCGCTCGTCGTCGTCGGCTCTGCGCCCTACTCGGACCGCTACACAAGCATGGTCCACGGACTCGGCGACGACAGGGTCCGCTTCGTGGGCGGCATCTGGGACCAGGAGCTGCTGGACCAGCTGTACGCGAACGCGTTGGTGTACTGGCACGGACACTCCGTGGGCGGCACCAACCCCTCGCTGCTGCGGGCCATTGGTTCGGGCACGGCCACCAACGCGTTCGACGTCGGATTCAACCGCGAGGTGCTCGAAACCGCCGGGCGGTATTTCGCCGGCCCCGACGACGTCACCCGGCTGGTTCACGAGGCCGAAAGCCCCGGCTCCGACGCCGACGCCCGGGGGCGCCACGCCCGGCAGCTGGCGCGCCGCTACAACTGGGACGACGTCGCGGCCGGATACGAACAGCTCTGTGAGGGGCTCCTGAGCACCAGGAGCCGGAGCGCCCGGCAGGGCCCCGCGGCTGCAACCCGCGACCGGACTTCGGCGCCTCGGCCGAGCCTGGGAGCCGGACAATGACCGCCGTCGATCCGGGAATCGGTACGGCCGCCCCGGCCGGCACGGGCTACCGGGACACCGTGAAGCAGCTTGCCGCGGCGCAGAAGACGGCGGCCCGCGGGGCGCCGGCGTACTCCCGCTACGTCAACCGCCGGCTCGGACGGCTGCTGGCCGCGCTGGCCCTTCGCGCCGGGCTGGGCCCCAACGCCGTCACGGCTATCAGCGCGGTCTTCACCTTCTCCGGGATCGCCCTGCTGACGGTCTTCCCGCCGTCAGGGGCGCTCGGGATCGGGGTGGCACTGCTGCTGGTGGTCGGCTACGCCCTTGACTCGGCCGACGGACAGGTCGCCCGGATGCAGGGCAGCGGATCGCCGGCCGGAGAGTGGCTGGACCACATGGTGGATGCGGTGAAGACCTCTGCGCTTCCCTTGGCGCTCGCCGTCGGACTGTACCGCTTCGGCGCGGTGGACCGCTGGTGGCTGCTGGTCCCACTGGCCGCCGCCGTCATCTCAGCCGTGCTGTTCTTCAGCATGATCCTCACCGAGCAGCTGAGGCGCCAACACAGGCTGGTCTCCGTCGCAGCCCCGGGCAACCGGTCCTGGGTCCGGTCGGTGCTGGTGGTCCCGATGGACTACGGGGTCCTCTGCCTCTCCTTCGCTTTCTACGGCGTGGTTCCGCTTTTCCTCGCCGTCTACACCCTGATCGTCGCCGCGACGGCAGGCTTCCTGCTGCTGGCATCCGTCAAATGGTTCCGTGAGATTTCCGCCTTCCCGCCGGCGCCAGGCCGCGAGAGCCGGCAACGCCTCCCGCAGCCGACCGAACCAACCGGCAGCATCACTGGAACTGGGGTCCCGCAATGAACACAGCACACCACGGGCAGGGAGGCCACAGCGCCGGGAGGCGCCGGCGCCTCCTCGCCACCTCGATCGGAATTTCGGCGCTGCTCGCCCTGGGCGGCACGGTCTGGGCCTCCGGCCAGGACACCGTCGCCAGGGCGGCAGGCGAACGGCCCGGGCAGGACACGGTTGCCGGGTCGGCCAGCCCAAAGCCGGAGACGGCGGGGCCCGCGGCGCCCGCCCTCACACCCTCCGCAGCCGGTGGCCCGGCGGCAAACACGGTGCCGGGACCGGCGGCCGTGTCTCCCGCTGCCCGGCCTGATCCCAGCCCGGTAGACCGGCAGGGCAAATCCGAGCAGCAGCTTGCCGAAATCCCGCAGCCCACCGCGGCCCCGGTGGATTTGAAGGACAAGAAGGACCTCAAGGGCGGTGTGTCGGCCACCATCACGGAGGTACAGGCCGTCCAGGGCGAAGCGAAAGGCATCGGTGAAATCGCCGGGCCGGCCGTCCGCTTCAAGGTCACGGTGACCAACAGCACCGCACAAGCCCTCTCCCTGGGGTCCGCCGTCGTCGACCTGACGTTCGGCCGGGACGAGGAGCCGGCCGGACCCCTGAGTGGTCCGGACACGGCCGCCTTCCCGTCCTCGGTCGCGCCCGGAGACACCGGCACCGGGGTGTTCGTCTTCGCGGTCCCCCTGGAGGCCCGGGACAACGTCAAGATCCATTTCAATCTTGAGGCCGAGACGCCGGTGGCGACGTTTGCAGGCAAGGTGCCGGCCTAACCGCCTCCGGCAGAGCTATCAGAACCGACCGTTGAATCACAGGAAAGGATCCAGCCATGGCAACACAACTGGACAGCCTGCCCTCACTGCTGCTGGTGCGGACCACGGCCCGGCGGGGAAGGAAGGCGGCCAAGCGGCTGCGGGCGCGCGTCACCGTGGCGTACCTGCGCCTTCGGAACCTGACGGCCCGGCGGTGTGCCACCGGCACCGCCCCCGTCGTCGTCTCCATGACAACGCACGGGGACAGGCTGCAGACCGTTGCCCTCGCGCTCGAATCGATCGCCCGAGGCAGCACCAGGCCGCAACGCCTGCTGCTGTGGCTTCAGACACCGGAGCAGTTCCGCACCACTCCGCCCGCCCTGCGCCGGCTGGAACGCCGCGGCGTGGAGGTGCTGCTCAGCGCGGACTACGGCTCCCACACCAAGTACTACCCGTACGTCGCCTCGGTGGACCGCCACACCCTGCCACTCGTGACCGCCGATGACGACATCGCCTACCCGAGGAACTGGTTGGCCCTGCTGACCGACGCCAACCGCCGTCACCCGGGCGCCATCAGCGGGCACTGGATCAACGTGATCGGACCCTCGGTGGACGGGATCGCCGACTATGCCACCTGGGCGCGGGCACGCGACACCGCCGCCCGGACGGCCAACTTCGCCGTGGGCGCCTCCGGAGTGCTCTATCCGCCGGCGATGCTTCAGGAACTGAAGGCGCACGGCACCGGTTTCGCCGCTGCCTGCCCGAATGCTGACGACATCTGGCTCAAGTGGGTGGCCCTGCGCGCCGGGATTCCGGTCCGGCAGGTCCGTCCGGTCCCGCGGCATTTTCCGATCATCCCGGGAACCCAGGGCGAGGCCCTGATGCACACCAACGTCGGCGCAAGCCGAAACGACCACTGGATCCGAGGCCTCTTCACGGCCGAGGACGTGGCGGTGCTGACCAGCAGCGCCGCCAGACACCGAATGGACTAGAGGGGAAGCACATGTTCCGGAACGCCACGCTGGGGAGCGCTCAGTCGAAGGATGATGCAGGGTTTGCGCCCGACCCGGCGCCGGCAGGCGCCGTATGGAATCAAACAAAACGAATGCTGGCGGTGTTGCTGGGCACTGCCCTGGCGGTCTCGCTGGTGCTGGTGGGTGGTCCGCCGTCCGCTGCCGACACCGCGCCGGCCGATCCGGCCAGCCCGACCACACCGGTGACGGTCTCCGCCGACGCGTTGCCGACCGCCCAGATCAACGGGGTCGCCTGGACACAGCTTGTCATTGGCAACACGGTCTACGTTGGCGGGGACTTCAGCGAGGCCCGGCCCGCCGGTGCCGCGGCCGGAACGGGGGCGGTCACCCGGAACAACATCCTGGCCTACAACCTGACCACGGGGGAGCTGTTGAACAGCTTCACCCCGAGCTTCAACGCCGAGGTGACGGCGCTGGCCGCGTCCCCGGACGGATCGCGGCTCTACGTGGGCGGGTCTTTCACCACCTACAACGGCGCCACGGTCTGGCGCGTCGTCGCGCTTAATCCATCCAACGGCGCCCTCATCATGAGCTTCCTGCCGAAGATGTCCGCCTCGGTCCGCGCGATCGTGGCGACGGACAGCACGGTCTACCTGGGCGGCTTGTTCGGCTCCGTGGGCTCCGTGACCCGCAACCGGCTTGCCGCGGTCAGCGCCGCGGACGGAGCACTGCTGCCTTGGAGCCCGGTTGCCGAGGGCGGCCGGGTCAACGCCATGACACTCTCTCCCGACGGTGCCAGCATGGTGGTGGGCGGCGCCTTCACCACCGTCAACGGGTCCAGCAACCCAGGGCTGGGCCTGGCCAAAGTGGACACCGGAGCCGGCGCCCTGCTGCCGTTCCAAATCAACAGTATCGTGCGCGACGGCGGGACCAACGGTGCCATCACCACGCTCGCCAGCGACGGCACCAGCGTCTACGGGGCGGGCTACACCTTCGGCCGCACCAGCACCCTGGAGGGGATGTTCTCGGTCAAATGGTCCGATGACAGCACCAACTGGATCGAGGACTGTCATGGGGACAGCTACTCCATCAAACCGCTGGGCGACGTGATCTATCTGGCCGGCCACCCGCACTACTGCGGCAACATCGGCGGCTTCCCGCAGACGGAACCTTGGACCCACAACCGGGGGCTCGCGTTCGGCAAGCAGGCCACCGGCACCATCACCACCGAAAGCCACGGCTACACCAACTTCGCGGGCAATCCCTCCCCGCCGCTGCTGAACTGGTTCCCCACCATCAACTCCGGCACGTTCACCGGCCAGGACCAGGGCCCGTGGACGGTCAACGGCAACGATGACTACGTGGTGATGGCCGGCGAATTCACCACAGTCAACAACCAGCCCCAGCAGGGCCTGGTCCGCTTTCCCCGGACCGGCATCGCCCCGAACCAGCGCGGCCCCCGCGTTTCCGGGGCGAACCTGACACCCACGCTGTCCAGCCCCGCCGCCGGCACCGTCCGGGTCCGGTGGCAGGCCAACTGGGACCAGGACAACGAGAACCTGGTCTACGAAGTCCGGCGCAACGGCGCCGTCATCGCTACCGTCAACCAGGCCTCAACGTTCTGGCGCCGGCCCGGCATGACCTACCTGGACACCTCCCGGGTACCCGGCCAAAGCTACACCTACCGCATTTTCGTCCGGGATCCCTTCGGCAACGAGGCCCGCAGCGACACCGCCACGATCACCGTGCCGGGCGCCGTGGCGGCCCCGGGCAACTACGCCCAGCAGGTTCTGGCCGACAAACCCGGAAACTACTGGCGGCTCGGGGAGGGCAGCGGCGCCACAGCCGTGGACCTGGCCGGCCGTGACGACCTGCTGCTGCAGCCGGGTGCCAGCTTCGGCGCCCCGGGCGCCTTGAACAGCGAGGCGGACACCGCCGTCGGCTTCAACGGCACCCAGGACGCAGTGGCGGGCGATCCGTCGCTGGCGGCCAGGCCCAACACTTTCAGCACCGAGGCCTGGATCCGGACCGACTCCACCTTGGGCGGCCAGATTATCGGCTACGGGAACAGCCAGGCCGGGCTCTCGGCCGACCTGGACCGGACCGTCTACATGGACCCCGCCGGCCGCATCTTCTTCGGCGTCCGGCCCGGCGGCAGCCGCGGCACCCGGACCACGATCAACTCCACGGCGAAGTTCAACGACAACCAGTGGCACCACGTCGTCGCCTCCCTTGGCACCGACGGCATGAAGCTGACCATCGACGGGGTGCCCGTGGCGTCAAGGACCGACACCACCGCCGCCTGGCCGTTCGACGGCTACTGGCGGATCGGCGGCGACAACCTCGACGGCTGGCCCAGTTGGCCCGTCAAACTCAAGGGGCAGCCCGCCTACATCAGCTACCTCAAGGGCCAGATCGATGACGTCGCGCTCTACCCCGCGGTCCTGCCGCTGGCCCGGATCCAGGCCCACTACGTCGCCTCCGGACGCACCGTGGACGCGCCGCCGTCCCCGCCGGTGGCGGCATTCAGCTCCACTGTCAGCGGGCTGACCGCGACGCTGGACGGCAGCACATCCTCCGACGCCAACGGCCCCATCGCCGCCTACGCCTGGGATTTCGGCGACGGTTCCACCGGAACCGGGGTGACCGCGGAGCACAGCTACGCGACCGCCGGCAGCTACCAGGTGCGGCTCACGGTGACGGATAACTCCGGCAGCACCGCGAGCGTGACCCAGACGGTCACGGTGACCGCGCCGCCGGCCAACCGGCCCCCAACGGCCGCCTTCACCTCGACCGTGGCCAACCTGGCAGCCGCCTTCGACGCCGCCGGCTCCACGGATCCCGACGGCGCCATCAGCGGCTACGCCTGGGATTTCGGTGACGGCGGCTCCGGGACAGGTGCCTCCGTGTCACACAGCTACGCCGCGGCCGGGAGCTACCGGGTGACCCTCACGGTCACGGACGACGCCGGCGCCACCGGTCAGCTCACCCGCACCGTCACGGTCACGGCCCCGCCGGCCGACACTGTCCTGGCCGCGGACGCCTTCGGACGGACTGTTACCGGTGGATTCGGCACCGCCGACGTCGGCGGAGCCTGGACGGTGGCCGGCGGAGGCAGCAACTTCTCCGTCGCCAACGGATCCGGAGCCGCGACCATCGGCACCGCCGGTGCCAGCAGGTACGCGTACCTGAACGGCGTCGCGACGGCAGCCTACGACGGCCGAATCACCCTCTCGGCCGACAAGGTCCCCGACGGCGGCGGCATGTTCGCCACGCTGGTGGGCCGGCGGGCCAACAACAACGAGTACCGGGCCAAGATCAAGGTGGCCGCCACCGGGGCCGTGTCGCTCTACCTCACCAAGGTGGTGGCCGGCGCCGAGACGACCATTGCCGGGCCGCTGGCCGTGGCCGGGCTGACCCTGGCCGCCAACGACCCGGTGGTCATCCGCCTCAAGCTCGACGGTACCGCGCCGACCGCGGTCAGCGGCAAGGTCTGGCGCGCCTCGGCAGCCGAACCCGCCGCGTGGCAACTGACCGTCAGCGACGCCACGGCGGCCCTGCAGGCCGCGGGCGCTGCCGGCGCCGGCGGCTACGTCTCGGGTTCCTCCACCAACCTGCCGGTGGTCCTGCGGATGGACAATCTGAACATCACCGCAGGCGGCGCGGCCCCGGCACCCAATGCGGCCCCGGTGGCGGCGTTCACCTCCACCGTCAACGCGCTGCAGGCCAGTTTCGACGGCACCGGCTCCACCGATACCGACGGGACCGTGGCCGGGTACGCGTGGAACTTCGGCGACGGCGCCGCCGGAAACGGCGCCACCGCGTCGCACAGCTACGCAGCTGCCGGAACCTACCAGGTGACGCTCACGGTCGCCGACAACGCCGGCGCCACCGGCACCCTCACCCAGGCCGTGACGGTGACCGGGACCCCGCCGCCGGGTCTCCTCGCCGCGGACGGCTTCGGGCGCGACCTGGCCGGCAGCTGGGGGTCGGCCGACACCGGCGGGGTCTGGACGCTGGCCGGAACGGCCGCCAACTACACGGTGACCGGCGGCGCGGGGATCATCACCACGCGCTCCGGCGGGATCTCCCGGCTGGCAACCCTGGCCGGTGTCTCCACCACCGCCACCGACCTCACGGTGAAGTTCGCGCAGGACAAGATCGCCACCGGCGGCGGCACCTACGTCGGCGCCGTCGGGCGCAAAGTCGGCGGCGACGAATACCGGGCCAAGCTGCGAATCGCCGCCACCGGCGCGGCGACGCTCTTCCTGACCCGGGTTTCCGGCGGCACGGAGACGACGCTGCAGTCCGCGGCGGTGACCGGCATGACGGTGGCTGCCAACGACCAACTCCGGCTCAGGGTGCAGGTCACCGGAACCAACCCCACGACGGTCAGGGCGAAAATCTGGCGGGACGGGGCCGCCGAGCCGGCGGCCTGGGGGCTGACGGCAACGGATGCCACGCCGTCGCTGCAGGCGGCCGGCAGCATCGGGCTGCTTACGTACCTCTGGAGCACGGCTACCAACGCCCCGGTGGCTGTTCGGTTCGACGACTTGTCCGTGGCCAGGCCATAGCGGGAGGGGACGAAGGATATTCATGGGCTCTGCCAGGCGGGGTTGGGCGTGCCCGGTGAGGTGCCGGTGGCCGGGTCAGCCGTTGAAGCGGATCCCGCCGGTGGTCCCCTCGCCCAGGAGGGCGAGGCTGTCTGCCCACCGGTTCGTCGCCAGGCCCGGCACCGAACTCGCCGCGCGGTTGATCACCCGGACGGGGTACTTCGAGCCGTGGCCGAAGTCGAACTGGTTGCGGCCCAGATAGTTGGCCGCCACCGTCACCGTGATGGTGGCGTACTTCCCGTGGTCGATGTTGATGGACGTCTGGCCGTCGTCCACCCAGTTCTTTTCGACCACGACGTTGCCCAGCCGGCCGACATTCTGCTGCAGCATGATGCCGATGCCCGCGTGCTCGCCGCGGGGGCTCGGGCCGCTGCCTCGGCCGGGCGTGGCGCTGGCCACGATGGTGTTCCCGACGATCCGGATGTTTTCGCCGCCCTGCACCTGGATGCCGTCGTTGTGGGTTCCGTCGCTGTGGGCCGGGTCGTTGGACCAGAACGTCAGCGAATGGATGTAGTTTCCCTCGGCCGTGACGTTGGCGCCGGGAGGGCCGCCGGGACGGTTGAAAATGCCGAGGCCGTCGTTGGTGCCCTGGATGTGGTTCCGCCGGGCCGTGTAGTCATGGCCGACGATGCCGTCACGGTAGTAGGAGGGGCGGTCGGGGATGATCGTGTTGTCCTGGACCTGGAGGTTCACGACGCCGGCGTCGGTGGCATCGACGATGCCGGTATTCGAGGCCGGGATGCCCGGGCCGCCGTGGAGCCTGCTGTTCCTGATGGTGACGTTCTTGGCGCGGACCTTGATGTCGCCGTAGATCTCGAGGCCGTCGAGGATCGTGCCGTCCCGTGTGATGACCAGATCCGCCCCGGCGGAGTTGAACGGCTTCAAAGCGGTTCCGGCGGGCACCCCGGTGGTGGCTGCCGAGGGGCGGTAACTGCCGACGGCGAGTCCCGATCCGGCCGGCTGCGGGACGACCGGTGCGGCTGGAGCCGCCATCGTGGGCGGCCCGGGCGGACGTTGCGCCGCAGGCTGTCCGCACCCCGCCATCAGGACAGCGGCCCAAACGGCCGCCGCAAGCGAGGCGCCTGTGCTCCGGGTCGGGCGGGCCATGCTGTTCACCTCAGGGGTCTCGTTACCGGCCCCGCCGGGGGCGGAGCGCTGCGGTTGAGACCTGCTTGTACGCTATCCGAGGTCCGGCCAGCTGTCCAAGGGTGTGCCGCGGCGCGGCAGGGGCGGGGGCTATTTCCGGCGGTACTCGCTGTACACGTAACCGAAGGCCGCGGACGCCATCCCCAGTCCCCGCGCGGCGGTTCGCAGGCCCATCGCCTGGTGTGCCATTGAACCCGTGAGCAGCCCCGCGCCGAGGCGTGCGGCGCCGCCGAACAACCGGAGCGAACCGGACGCCAGCGACGAGGCCCTGGCCGCCAGCCTGGGACCCGCGGCGGCGGCCAGTTCCAGGTTCACCCGCGCCGCCGAGTTGCCGCTTCGCAGCGCCCGGCGCAGCACCCAGCCGCGGGTGAGGCGGGACGCCGGAACCCGGTCCACCACGACGGCCTCGTCGCACCACAGCATGGACCCGCCCCGTTGCACCAGTTGGCGGGTGAAGAGCGTGTCCGAGCCGCCGCTGAGGCCGAACCGCTCGTCGAAGCCCAGGCCGAGCGCATGGATCTGGCGCAGGTCCAGGAGCAGGTTGTTGGTCGCTGCAACACTCAGCCGGGTGCCGGTGGCGAGCCTGCGGCGGCGGAAGAACCGTCCGGCCTGGATCCAGGGCTCGGGCTCGTGTTCGTACTCGCTGATGACCGGGCCGACGACGGCGGCGGCTCCGCTCCGGCGCTGCAGCTCCACAAGCTGGGACAGCCAGCGTTCGGAGGGGACTTCGTCGTCGTCGATGAAGACCAGCAGGGCCGCGGTCCCGGCATCCGCGAGCGCCCGGTTCCGCGCGGCGGCGATGCCGGGCCGTGGCTCGTGCGCATACCGGACCAGGCCCGGACGCAGTGTAGCGGCGATGTCCTGCACGGCGGCCCGCGCGCTGCCCGCCGGGTCGTTGTCGATCACCAGCACAGTCGCGGTCGGCAGCGGACCGCCGGCCAGGGTCTCCGCCTGCGCGGCGAGGCGGGGGAGCGCGAGGCTGATGTCCTCGGGCCGGCGGTAGGTCAGGACCGCGATCACCACGTCCCCCGCGGAGTCGACGTCGTCAGCCATGGAGGCCTCCTGCCTGGTTGTGGACGTCCGGGGATTCCGGCGTGTCAGGTGCGGCCGGGGACGGCGGGGTGCGGGGGCGGCCCGAACGGTTGCCGGCCCGCCCCGCGAGGCCGCGGGCCTGCGACACGACGCCGGCCAGGATCTGGCGGTGGAACAGCCACAGCGCCGCCGCCGCCAGGGCAAAGAAAATTACCAGCCCGCCAACGAGATGCCACAGCCGGTCCGCGTCCCCGAGCTGCCACAGCCCGTAGCCGGCGGCGCCCCACACCGCGGCGTGGGCCGCCGGCAGGATGGATGCCAGCTGCGACCTGGCCGACACTCCCGTCAGCCGGGTCTGGATCCGCAGTAACACCGGGGTCAGCAGGAAGCCGGCCGCGGTGTAGCCGACGGCCACTCCAAACACCCCGAACTGCAGGCCGATGACGATCCCACTAACCTGCACCACGGCGGCCAGGACCTCGTAGCGCACAATCAGGGCCCCGCGGCCCAGCCCCTTCATCAGCGAGGGCGTGATGTAGAAGATCGTCTCCCGCGCGCCGCCAATCGCCAGGACACTGACCAGCGCCGCCGCCGGCATCCAGTCCGGTCCGAGGACCAGATGGACCAGCTCCGGCGCGGCGCAGGACACGAACACCATCAGCGGAACGGCCGAGAAGGCTAGGATCCTGGTGGCGGCTATGAGGCTCGCGGCCACCCGCTCGGGTTCCTTCGCCGACCTGGCGAAGGCGGGGAACATGACCCGGTTGACGGTTTGGCCGATCAGCTGCACCGGGACCACGAGGATCCGGTAGGCCATGCCGTAAATGGACAGGGCCGAGACGCCAAGCACCCGGCCCACCAGGATGTTGTCCAGGTTGCGGGAGAAGTAGGCGAGGCAGTCGGTGGCGAAGACGCTCAGGCTGAATCCGAACAGCGGGGCCACGGCGCGGAGCGCGAGGTTCGGTGCCGGGCCCCGGCTCGCCGCGAGGAGCATTGCGGCGCCGACGACGTCGGTGACGGCCACCTGGTAGACCATGGACCACGGACCGGCCCCGGCGACTGCGGCGCCGATGCCGGCCGCGCTGCCGGCCGCGGCGGCTGCGATATCCGCCGCACCGACCCGGTGCAGCTGCAGCTCCCGCGCCAGCAAGGCCCGCGGTGTGATCGCGAGCGCCTTGACCGGGACGATGAACGCCAGAGCGCGCAGGATGGGTTCCAGGTCCGCCACTCCGAAGAACCCGGCCACGGCAGGGGCTGCGAACCAGGTTGCTGCCGCCAGGACGGCGGCCACCAGCAGGTTCAGTGTGGCGGTGGCCCCGGCCAGCCGCCGGGTGATGTCCTGGCGCTGGATCAGCGCCGCGGACAGGCCCTGGTCCAGGAGCAGCGCCACCAGACTGATGTAGACAGTCGCGGCGGCGATGGTGCCGTAGCTTTGCGGTCCCAGCAGGCGGGCCAGCACCACGGCGCAGATGATTTGGAAGCCCTGCCGGGCCAGCACGGCGCCGAAGCTCCAGCGCACGCTGCGGGCGGTTCTGCCGGCGAGGCCGGCTGTCATTGACGGCCGCCGGCGGCCTGGGCAAGGTGGTCGGCCATCACCTTTCCGTAGCGCTCCGGGCTGTGCCGGAACTCCGCCTCGGCGGAGTCTGCCCGGGCCTTGGCGGCGTAGTCCGGCCACGAGGCAGCCACCCGGGCCAGCGCCGCGGCAAGGCCTGCGGCGTCGCCGGGTTCCACAAACTGAGCCGAACGGTAGCCGCCGGCGGCCTCCCGCAGCCCGGAGGTATTGCTCACCACAACGGGCCGTGCGGCCAGCAGCGCTTCCACGGCGGTGTTACCGAACGGCTCCTCCAACCGGGACGGGACCACCACGACGTCGGCGTCGGCCAGGAACGGGAAGACGTCGGCCTGGAAGCCGTGGAACGTCACGTGCGCCGCGGCGCCGCCGTCGGCCACCTGGCCCCGCAGCGCCGCCTCGTAGTCCTCATAGCCGGGGAACACCGCCCCCACGACGGACAGGTGCGCGTCGGTGCCGCGGCGCCGCAGCCGCAGCAGGGCGTCGACGGCGACGTCCACGCCCTTGCGGTGCGAGAGCCGGCCCACGTAGGCGATCCGCAGCCCGCCGTGCAGTTGCCCCCTGGGCCGGGCGGGCTCCGCGGGGCCCGGCACCCCGTTGTAGACCACTGTGGAGCGCCCGCGCAGGGCCGGCAGGGAGGCGGCCAGGGTGTCGGCGCTGAACCGGCTGTTGGTCAGGATGCTCCGGGAAAGGAGCAGCGGCGCGACCAGCGCGGCCCGCAGCAGGCGGGGGGCCCTCGCCTCGGCTTCGTGGACGTGGGTGACGACCGGGACCCCGGTCAGCCGGCCGGCGATGGTCCAGAGCGGCACGGTGATGGTGTTGGCCAGGATCACGTCCGGTCGTGTTCCGCGGATCACGCCCACGCTCCGGGGCAGGCCGCGTGCCGACTCCGCCGCCAGACGGAGCAGCCCGGGCCCGGAGAGCAGGCTCTTGCGCAGCACGGGCGTGGGCGACAGGACGACGGCGGCGCCGCGTCGTTCGAGTTCGGCAATCAGCGGCCCGGGCTCGGGCAGCGCCACCAGGACCCGGGCGCCGGCGCCGTGCAGGCCCTCGATGGTTTCGAGGAGCACACGGTCCGACCCGTAGAGGTCGGCACTGGGATGCGCCACCAACACCGTGAAACTGTGACCGGTCTCGTCCATCTTTCCCCCCGCAGATCCGTACCCCGGCGGACGGGACGCCCATCGGCAGGTCCGGCTGGCCGCTCGCGCGTCCCCGGTCCTGGCGAGGAAGCGTTGAGACCCACGGAATCCGCCCAGGCTTAGGGAAAGACTACGGCCGGCTTTCGGCTTTGGCTAGGATGCGGTTCCGCCTCCGGCGGAGCAGCGGATTGCGCCCGGCCTCCGGGGGCCGGCGGCACCGGAGCGCCCCGAAAACCGGTGCGGGTTAAAAGCTTCCGCCCGGCACCGTTGCGGTCAATAATGGTGCGACAAGGGGACCGTGAAGGACCGTGCCGGCGCGGCATGGCATGGGAACCGCATGGGGGTTCCTTTGGAGCTTGCAGAATACGGCAGGGCGATTGCGCGGGGGTGGTGGATCCTGCTGGTGTGCCTGCTGGCGGGTCTCGGGGCGGCAGCCCTCGTCACGGCCCGCACGGAGCCGGTGTACCAGAGCAACGTCAAGTTCTTTGCCGCCACTCCATCGGCGGTGGGCCAATCGACCCTGCAGGCGCAGGAGCTCTCGCGGAACCGCGTCACGTCCTACGCCAACCTCGTCAAGAGTGAGGGCTTCCTCGGCCGCCTCGTCCGGGACAGCGGCACCGGGATCTCCGGCAAGGACCTCGCGGACAGCATCGGGGCTTCCGCGGACCGGGACACCCTGACGCTCTCGGTGGTGGTGAGCCAGCCGGAGCAGGCCAAAGCCTTCGCGATCGCCCGGGCGATCGCCAGCAACCTCGGGTCCGCGGCCGCGGACCTTGAATCCGGCGCCGCCGTAACGAACCTGACGGTCATCGCCGGACCCACGAACGACCCAGGCCCGGTGTCTCCCAAGGTGCCGCTGAACCTCGCCGTCGGTGCGCTCCTGGGCCTCGCCTTGGGTATAGCGATCCCGGTCGCCCGCCGGCTTTCCGACAAGTCGCTGCGGACGGCGCAGGAGGTCGAAGAGGCCACCGGCCTGCCGGTACTGGCCCGCATTCCGCTCAGCGGCGTGGCCCGGCCGCCGGCAAGCATCCTGGACCAGAGCAGGGGCACGCTGCTGGACGAGGCCGGACGCCGGCTCCGCACCAACATCGATCACTACCCTGCCCTGGGGACATCCGGCGTCGTCGCAGTGACCTCCGCCGGGAGCGGGGAAGGGCGCACCACGGTGGCGCTCATGCTCGCGCGGGCATGGGCCGAAGCGGGGGAGCCGGTGCTGCTGGTCGAGGCGGGGCTGCGCTCGCCGCGGCTCGCCTCCGTGCTTGGCCTGGCTACGGAGACCGGCCTCTCCGACGTTCTGGCCGGCCGGCTGCCGCTGGAACAGGCCATCCAGCACACCGCCGTCGAAGGCCTTCACGCCGTCGGTGCGGGCACCGTGCCGCCGAACCCCACCGAGCTGCTCGGCGGCCGGGCACTGACTGCCATCCTCGATGAACTGCGTGGCTCCTATGCCCGGGTCGTCCTGGATGCCCCGGCCATGGAACCCTTCAGCGACGCCGCCGTGATAGCAGCCGCGGCCGACTGCACGGTGCTGGTTGTCCGGCACCGGAACGTGACCCGCGAGGTGCTCCGGGCGGCCCTGCGCAACCTCGAGCTGGTGAACGGAACCGTCGCCGGAGCGGTGCTGAACGCCCTTCCGGGCCGCCTCGCGGCAGGCCGCCGGCAGTTCCGCGCCACGTTCCCGGTCAAGTTCCCGGCGGCTGGAAAGACCGGGCAGCCGGCCCCGGGCCTCCCGCCGGGTGCCCGGACCGGCAAGCCGGTCGCGAGCGCGTCCCGTCAGCCCTAAGGCGCACACGGTGGGCGCAACCGTGCGGGACCCGGAACCGGGCCGGGTGGTCTGAATGCAGCTGGCACTCTGGATCGCGCTGTGCCTGGCCGCGGCCCTGGTCCTCCGCCGCCACGCCAGGGTGCTGATCGTCCTGGTGATCGGACTGTGGATCCTGGTACCGGCCGTCGGCGCCTCGGTGGTCACCGGCGTGGATGCCGGGCCGCTGGGCTTCCACCCGGCGACGTGGCTGGTGCTCTGCATCCTCGCCGTCCGGATCCTCTATGACCCGTGGAGCATCCTGCAGGCGCTGGCTCGGCGGTTCCTCCTGTTCCTGGTCCTTGCCGTGGTGATCATCGTGGCGCTGCTCGCCTCCCTCAGCGCCAGTACGGCCGGCGGCCTGGTGGTGCTGGTGGACCAGATCCTGGTCCCAGTGCTGTTCTTCCTGCTCCTGCTGTCCGAGGCCTCCCGCGCCGGAGGACTCGTGGCAACCCTTCGCGGGGCACTGCTGCTGTTTGTGGCCGTGGCCTGCGTCGTGGCCGTGCTCCAATGGCGGGCGAAGGACGTGCTGATTTTCGAGTCCGGCTACAGCACCCAGTACTGGTTCGAACGGCAGTCGGGGCGGTGGATGGGCACCCTGGACCAGCCGCTCGCCTTGTCGCTGGCGATTTCCGTGGCCGCGCCGCTGGTGGCAGGCCTCCGGCACAAGTTCCTGCAGGCGGCATTGCTGGTCCTGATGGTGGTCGGGAGCCTGCTCACCCAGTCGCGGGTCGGCATCATCGCCGTCGCCTCTTCGGTGGTGGCCGCCATACTGTTCGCACCGGGACGGGTCTGGGTGAAGTCGTTCATGCTGGCGGGCCTCGCCGCCGCGGGGGCAGCCATCGTGTCGTCGCCCCTGATCGACGGCGTGACGGCCCGGCTGGCCGACGACTCCGGCTCGGCGCAGGCCAGGGAGGCCGCGGTGGGCTACTTCCTGGCCCGCTGGGACGACTACGTCCTGGGCGGCGGGGGGATCGGATCCAGCTTCAGGTTGGCCTTCCACGCCGGCCTGGCCAGCAGCCTCGAGAATCCGCTCCTGATGTACAGCGTCGACATCGGCATCGTCGCGGCCGTGCTCTACTTCGGCTCCATGCTGGTGCTGGTGGCGCGGAGCGGATTCCGCCTGGGTTACTCGGGCCTGGCGCTGGCCGGCGTCCTGGCCCTCGTAATCCCGCAGACCTACAGCTCGCTGGCCACGCGGTCCGCGGCCGGCATCCTGGTCTGGACCGTGCTGGCGATGGTGGTGATCGCGGGGGATGAGCGCCGGGAGCGGAACAGGCAGGAACACGCCGCCGCAGCCCTGGCGCCCGCGCTTCCGGCCCCCGTGACGTTGGCCCGGCCGCTTCCGGCCCCCGTGACTCCGGCCCGGCCGCTTCCGGCCGGCACCGGGCCTGTCCCCGCGCGCACGGCGCCGGCCGGCTGAACCCGCTGCGGGACCGGGGGAGAGCATGGTTGCATCGGGGGGAACTTCCGGCAGGTTCGGCAGGCGCGGATTCCTGGGCCTGGCTGCCGCCGGCGCCCTCTTCGGTGCGGCCGGCTGCGCTCCCTGCCCCAGCTCTGCCGGCAGCCCGCGGCCCGGCACCGGCCTTGTTCCGGCGCCCTCCGCGGCCGCCGCCTTCGTAGCCGAAGGCTCCATCGCGGAGCCCGGCGCGACCACGCCCCACACCATCCACGGCCTGCTCTCGAAGCCGAACTTCTTCGTCGCGCACCGCGGCTCCGGCGACAACTGGCCCGAGCACACCATGCGCGCCTACCGGCAGTCGGCGGACGCGGGCCTGAAGGCGATCGAAGTCTCCGTCTCCGCCACCTCGGACGGCGTACTGGTCTGCCACCACGACCTGACCACGGCCCGGCTGACCGGCACCGCGCTGACGATTGCCACGGCCACCGCGGCATCGCTGGCCCAGCTGCGCAACGACGCACGGCCGTGGCTTGGCCCGGCGACCCCGCTGGAACCGATCCCGCTCCTGACCGAGGTCCTGGATGCCTTCGCCGCCAGCCACGTGATCTTCCTGGAGGACAAACAAGGCACCAACGCGGAGCGGATCCTCACCCTGCTGGAGAAGTACCCGGACGCGCGGCAGCACATCATCTGGAAGCAGCCGGCGTCGTCGGCCGGTCATGCCCAGGCCGCGGCCGACGGCTACACCACCTGGGGCTACGTCACCCGGGCGGACTACCCCCGGCTCGCCGAACTGGTGCCGCTCGTGGACATGCTCGGCGTCCACCACACGGCACCGGAGGACCGGATCCTGGAGCTGGTGGACTCCGGCAAGCCCGTAATCGCCTGGGAGGTGCGCCGCCGCACCGAGCACCTGCGGCTGCGCGAGCTCGGCGTCCGGGGGTTCATCTGCTCCAACATCCGGCACGTGCTGCACCAGGAGGCGCCCCGCGGTGAGGACCGCTTCGGCGAGGGACTCCGCGGCACCGGCGACCTGCCGTGGAAGGCGGACGGCGGATGGGAGGAACAGCCCGGCTTCGCCGGCGAGGCAGTGCGCCTGGCCAACCAGGAACGCGCCGGCTACCTGCTGGGGTCCATGGCCGGCGCGGTGGATGCCCCGGGCTGGGAACTCACCTTCGAGCTGCGCTGGCCGGACGGGCTGCCGCCGGCCGGCGGGTCCGGCGGGGCGGGCGTGGCCTTCGGACAGTCCACCGACGCGTCCTACCGCCGCGAGTCCGGCCCGGGTGCGCCCGGCTACGAACTCGACGTCGGCGCCGGCGGACGGATCACTTTGTCCCGCCGGGACCCGGGCGCGGCTGCCGCCGTCGAACTGGCCGCCGGCGACAGCCCGGCGCCGGCGCCGGGGGAGTGGCTGGCGTTCGTGGTCTCGGTGGCACCGCGCAGCCTCACCGTGCACCGGATGGACGGCGGCGCCCCGCGCTGGAGTGTCCGCTCGGACGACTCCCGCTACGGCGGCGGCTGGTTCTCGCTGCTGAAGAATTACGTCGCCGGGCCGGCGGTGGAGTTCCGCCGGGTGCGGGTCCGCGCTGCCGCCGCATCCGATCGTTGCGCGAACGTGGGATAATTAGGTCTAATCTGCGTGACGTAATAGGTTCCGACCCGGGCGGTTGGCCCTCTTGCGCCGCAGCGACTGCCGATCCAGGAGTTCCTGCCCATGGTTGCTACACCAGCCCATCTCCTCAGCTCAGCCACGGCGCTGGGCAACGAGGAGGTCATGAGGATCCGCAACGACTTCCCGATCCTGAACCGGTCCGTCAACGGGCACCGGCTCGTCTACCTGGATTCCGGGGCCACCTCGCAGAACCCGCTCAGCGTGCTGGAGGCGGAGCAGGAGTTCTACGAGCAGCGGAACTCCGCAGTGCACCGCGGCGCGCACCACCTCGCGGTGGAGGCCACCGAAGCCTTCGAGGATGCCCGCGAGACCGTGGCGGCCTTCATCGGCGCGGACCCGGATGAGCTGATCTGGACTTCCAACGCCACCGAGGGACTGAACCTGCTCAGCTACTCCTTCCTGAACGCCTCCCTGCCGGGCGCCCCCGCGGCGTCGGCCCGCTTCGCGCTCACCGCCGGGGACGAGATCGTGGTCACCGAGATGGAGCACCACGCCAACCTGATTCCCTGGCAGCAACTGGCCGAACGGACCGGCGCCACGCTGAAGTTCATCCCGGTCGACGACGCTGGCGCCCTGGACCTCGACGCGGCCGCCCGGCTGATCGGCGGCCGCACGCGCGTGCTCGCCTTCACCCATGCCTCCAACGTCCTCGGGACCATCAACCCGGTGCCCGCGCTGGTCTCCCTGGCCCGCGCCGCCGGGGCCCTGGTGGTGCTGGACGCCTGCCAGTCCGCCCCGCACCTGGCCCTTGACGTCAAGGCCCTGGACGTGGACTTCGCCGTCTTCTCCGGCCACAAAATGCTCGGCCCCACCGGGATCGGCGGGCTCTACGGGCGCTCGGAGCTGCTCAACGCGATGCCGCCGTTCCTGACCGGCGGCTCGATGATCACCACCGTCACGATGGAACGCGCCGGATTCCTGCCCAGCCCGCAGCGTTTTGAGGCCGGCACGCAGAAGATCTCGCAGGCCGTGGCGCTGGCCGCCGCCGCCAACTACCTGAGCGAAACCGGCCTCGCCCGGATCCACGCCTGGGAAGCCGAGCTGGGCGGGCGGCTGGTGGAAGGGCTGGAGGCCATCCCCGGGATCCGTGTGCTGGGTCCGGCCGCCGGGCAGGAACGGATCGGCCTGGCCGCGTTCGACGTCGCAGGGGTACACGCCCACGACGTCGGACAGTTCCTGGACAGCCGCGGCATCGCCGTCCGGGTGGGCCACCACTGCGCCCAGCCCCTGCACCGCCGGCTCGGGCTCACGGCGAGCACCCGGGCCAGCACCTACCTGTACAACACCACCGACGACGTCGACGCGTTCCTCGACGCCGTCGCCGGTGTCCGCGGATACTTCCAAGCCTGAGGACGGCCCTGCATGAGTCTTGACCAGCTATACCAACAGATCATCCTGGAGCACTCCAAGGCCCGGCACGGCAGCGGCCTGGCCGACGCCGGTGTGCCGGAGGGGGCCAGCAGCGGCCAGTCGCACCAGCTCAACCCCGTCTGCGGCGACGAAATCACGCTGCGGATCGCCGTGGCCGGCGGCAAGGTCAGCGAACTGCGCTGGGACGGCGAGGGCTGCTCCATCTCGATGGCCTCCGCCTCCGTCCTGACGGACCTCGCCGAGGGCCTGGAGCCGGTGGAACTGCACCGCGTGATCGACAGCTTCCGCGAGGTGCTGCGCTCCCGCGGGAAGGTGCCGGCCGACCCCGAGGTCCTGGGCGACGCGGCGGCTTTCGAGGGCGTGTCCCGGTACGCCGCCCGGGTTAAGTGCGCCATGCTCTCCTGGGTGGCCGCCGAGGACGCCCTCGGCCAGGCGGAGTCACACCAGCACCCCGCGAACCAGGACACCACTAACCAGGACCCCGCGAACTAGGGGCGTCCGAGGCCCTTATAGGTCCAGCCCGCGGCGCGCCATTTGGCGGGATCCAGCACGTTCCGGCCGTCCAGGATGCGCGGCGCCGAGACGAGGGCCAGGGTGTCGTGCGGGTCCAGCTCGCGGTACTGCCGCCACTCCGTCAGCAGCAACACCGCGTCGGCCTTGTGCAGGGTGGCGTCCAGGTCCGGCTCGAGTGGGAGTTCCGGGAAACGCTTGGCGGCGTTGGGCAGCGCCTGCGGATCGGTCACCGTCACCACGGCGCCCTGGAGCTGGAGCTGGGCCGCGGCGCTCAGCGCCGGCGAGTCGCGGACGTCGTCGCTCTCGGGTTTGAAGGCGGCGCCCAGCACCGCGATCCGCTGCCCCATCAGGGAGCCGCCGCACAGTTCCCGGGTGAGCTCGACGACGCGGGTGCGGCGCCGCATGTTGATCGCGTCCACCTCGCGAAGGAAGGTCAGGGCCTGGTCCGCGCCCAGCTCGCCCGCACGGGCCATAAACGCCCGGATGTCCTTGGGCAGGCAGCCTCCGCCGAAGCCGATCCCCGCGTTCAGGAACTTCCGGCCGATCCTCTCGTCCATGCCGATGGCGTCGGCCAGCCGGGTGACGTCCGCGCCGGTGGCCTCGCACACCTCGGCCATGGCGTTGATGAAGGAGATCTTGGTGGCAAGGAAGGAATTCGCGGCGGCCTTGACCAGTTCGGCCGTGGCGTAGTCGGTGATGATCCGCGGTGTTCCGCCCGCCAGCGGCGTCGCATAGACCCGGTCCAGCACGGCGACGGCGGGGTGGTCCTCGCTGCCGTCCGGGACGCCGTAGACGAACCTGTCGGGGTTCAAGGTGTCAGTGACGGCGTGGCCCTCGCGGAGGAACTCGGGATTCCAGACGAGGGTGGCGCCCGGCTCCGTCTCCGCGAGCAGCTCGGCGAGCCGGCCGGCGGTCCCCACCGGGACCGTGGACTTCCCGGCGATCACGTCACCTGGGGACACCTGGCCGGCCAGCGCTTCCACGGCGGCGTCGACAAAGCGCAAGTCCGCCGCGTTTTCCCCCCGTTTTTGCGGTGTTCCCACGCAGATGAAGTGGACCTCCGCCCCGCGGGCGGCGGACAGCTCGGTGGTGAACCTCAGCCGGCCGGATTCTTCGAGTTCGGACAGGAGCTCATCGAGCACGGGTTCATAGAACGGGGCCCGTCCCCGGGAGAGCTGCTCCACCTTGTTCGCGTCGACGTCGATGCCGACCACCTCGTGGCCCAGCTTCGCCATGCACGCCGCGTGGACCGCGCCCAGATAGCCGCAGCCGATAACCGAGATCCGCATTCCGAGGTCCTCCCGCCAAGGGTGTGCTCACAGAGTACGTGCTGGCGCCCGGTTTCGGACAGGCCTGCGGCGCGGCATTATCTGGCGGGCGACCAGGGAGCCCAGGAGCGCCCCGAAGGTGTTGGCCAGGACGTCGGCCAGGGTGGGGTAGCGGCCGGGCAGGAAGAGGAACTGCGCGAGCTCGAAGACGCAGGACGCGAGCAGGCCAGCGGCCGCGCCCACCCACCAGTAGCCCCGGCCGATGATCCAGGCCACGAGGGCACCCAAGGGCACGAAGAGCAGGATATTGGCGGCGGACTCGACGAAGCCGTAGTCGACCCAGTCGGGCACTCCCCGGCGGTGCACCGCCCGGAGCGCCCTCTCCAGCAGCCGTGAAAGGGGCCGGTCGACCGGCAGCGGCCACAGGGCCACCCCGGCCAGCACCGCGACGTAGGCGATGAGCCCCCAGGTGGCCACGCGATGGGGCCGCACAGGCATCCCCCTTCAGCAGCGGGCGGACATTTTCCTGATTCTAGCCCCGCGCCGCCGCCGGTTTAAGCGGTAGTCGGCGCCCCGGGGTCAGCCGAGCAGGCCCGCGATCCCGATCCCCGCCGTCGCCGCGCCGAGCAGCATCGAGATGCTGACCAGCACAACGTGGACAGTGAGGAAACGGGTTGCCTTGCCGCCGGCGTCGCGGGCCCGCGGGTCCTTCATTACGCGGCGAAGGAACTGCGGCCAGACCGCCAGGGACCAGACGCCGGCCACCACCAGCACGACGGCGAGGAAAGCGGGAAGCTCCACCGGCTAGTGGCTTTCGAGCCAGGCCTGGGCCTGGGTGGACTGGATGTTGAGGGCCTTGCCGACCATCGGCTCGGCTGCATCGGCGATCTTCCCGCCCAGCAGCGGCACCGAGGAGGTGACGGTGCCCTCCAGCTCGATCCGGGTGCTGCCGCCCTCGGCGACGAGGCGCTGCACGGCGTTGACATCCAGCGGGGCGCCGGCGACCTTCAGCGAGATGCTGCTCTGGCGGGAACCGTCGGCGGCAGGGGCTTCCCAGCTCTCCAGCTGCGTCACCTTGAGGCTCTCGCCAACGAACTTGCGGGCCAGGTCCGGCATCCGGGTGGTCGGGATCGTGCGGACGGTCGTGGTGTTGAACGCTCCGGCCGGGTCGCCGTCGACGGCAAACGATTCGAGGGTTCCGCCGACGAGTTCGCTGGTGTGGCGCAGGAAGTCCTCGTTGACGAAAACTGCCGTGACGCTCTCAACGTTGTGCGGAAGGGTGGTGGATGCACTCAGGGCCATTGGGGGTCCTCCATGGGGTGGGACTGGACGTTTCGGGCTCCCAACATCCTACGCGGTGGGCCCGGCGGGTTCCGATTCGGCCCCCGTCGCCGTGTCCCGCTCTGCCTCTGCGAGGCGTTGCGCGGCCGCGGCGATATTCCGCGACATGGCGGGGAAAATCAGGCTGTGGAACGGCAGCACGGCGAGCCAGTACAGCTTGCCGCTGAGCCCCTTCGGGAAGAAGATGGCGCGCTGCCGGTAGCGGCTGCCGGTGCCCTCCGGTTCCACCGACAATTCCAGCCAGGCCCGGCCCGGCGCCCGCATTTCGGCGCGCAGCCGCAGCAGCCGGCCGCGGTCGATCCGCTCGACCCGCCACCAGTCAACCACCTCGCCTTCGGCCAGCAGGTGCGGGTGCCGCCGGCCGCGCGCCAGCCCCGCGCCCCCGGTGAGCTTGTCCAGCCAGCCGCGCACGCTCCAGGCCAGCGGCAGCGAATACCAGCCGTTGCGTCCGCCGATGCCTTCGATGATGGTCCAGACGTGTTTCGGGTCCACCGGGCTGGAGTAGGCGCGCTCGTCGAGGTA
Source organism: Arthrobacter sp. KBS0702 (assembly GCF_005937985.2). Classification (NCBI taxonomy): domain Bacteria; kingdom Bacillati; phylum Actinomycetota; class Actinomycetes; order Micrococcales; family Micrococcaceae; genus Arthrobacter; species Arthrobacter sp. KBS0702. The sequence goes on from NZ_CP042172.1 coordinate 1,070,823, forward strand.
GACCCGGTGGCCGGCCCAGTCCGGGTCGCTCGGCAGCGGATCGGCGTCGGCCCCGGCGCTGGCCCACGTCGTCTCCACCTGCCCGTCGCGCTCCTTGCCCAGGGCCAGGGCGACCGCGCGCCGGTAGGGGGTGAGCCCTCCCTCTGGCTGCGGGATGTAGGAATCGATGTCATGCTCCCGCGATACGGCGTCGTGCTGCAGCGACTCCACCAGCGGCAGCGACATGGACAACGGGATCGGGGTGGTCAACGCGACCCACATCCCGGCAAGCTTCGGCGCGGGGATCGGCAGCGCCAGCACCACCCGGTGCGGCAGCCCGGCCTCCGCGGCATATTCCTGCATCATGCCCGCGTAGCTGAGCACCTGGCGGGAGCCAATGTCGAAGGTGCGGTTGATCGGCCCTTCGAGCGCTGCGGCCCCGACGAGGTAGTGCAGCACGTCCCGCACCGAGATCGCCTCAATCTTGTTCCGCACCCAGCTGGGGGCGGGCATCACGGGCAGGGTCTCGGATAGGTGCCTGATCATCTCGAACGACGCCGAGCCGGAGCCGATCACGACGCCCGCCTGGAATACGATCGCATCGACCGGGCCGTCCAGGAAGACCTTGCCCACCGCCTCCCGGGACCGCATATGCGTGGAGAGCTCGGCCCCGGAGGGGTGCAGGCCGCCGAGGTAAACAATCCGCCCGACGCCGGCCCCGGCGGCTGCCTGTGCCGCCGTTTCGGCCATGGCCTTTTCCTTGGCTTCGAATCCGGAGCCTCCCGCCATTGAGTGGACGAGGTAGTAAAGCACGTCGACGCCCTCGAGCGCCTCCCGCAGCGCAGCGCCGTCATCGAGGCTGCTCTGGACCACCTCGACCTGCTCCAGCCACGGGACGCCGGCGATTTTCGCCGGGGTCCGGACCAGGACCTTTACCCGGTGTCCGGCCTCGAGCAGGCGGGGGACCAGCCTGCCGCCGATGTACCCGGTGGCGCCAGTCACGAGCACCGTCTTCGCGTTCGCAGCCTTGCGGGTGCCGTTCATGGGTGGCTCCTTCTCATTGCGGATATCAGCCGGCGGATACAAGCCATTCGGAGCGCCGGCTGGTCCGGACTGCACGGCTCCGGACTGCGCGGCCCTGGCGGACCCCCGTGCTGCCAGCTTAGCCCCGGGTGCCGGGCCGCCGCCGGGTCGCGGTAGGCTGGAAGGACCCGGGATTCTTGCGAATTTCGGGTATTCGTGTTGCCTGCATTCCCGTGATCACTTCAGGAGTTCCAGCCATGAGCCTCAACGGCCCCTCTCTCACCGGTCTGCGGCGTGTCCTCGCCGAGGACAAGACCTTCGCCCGGGTGCAGGCCGAAGCGTCACGGCCGTTTACGGCCCGCAGCGAGGACTACCAGCTCAGCGCGCCGGCCGGGCTGCGGGCTGCCCTCCTCGCGGAGATGGCCGACGGCCTCGCAGTGATCCCGTCCGACGGCGGCCCGTCCGACGGCGGCCCGTCCGACGGCGCGACGCCGGTCGTCCTGGCCGTCACCGCGACCGGCCGCGAGGCCGAGGACCTGGCCGCCGCCCTGCGCGCCTTCCTACCGGCAGAGACGATCGCCGAGTTCCCCAGCTGGGAGACCCTGCCGCACGAACGGCTGTCGCCGCGCTCGGACACCGTGGGCCGCCGGCTCTCCGTGCTCCGCCGCCTCGCGCACCCGGAAACCGCCGGCGGCGGGCCCCTCCGCGTGGTTGTCGCCCCGGTCCGCGCCGTGGTGCAACCGATCGTGGCGGGCCTTGGCGAGCTGGTCCCGGTGACCCTCTCGGTGGGCCAGGATGCCCCGTTCGGTGACGTCGTGAAGAACCTCGCGGACGCCGCCTACGCCCGGGTGGACATGGTCACCCGGCGCGGCGAGTTCGCGGTCCGGGGCGGCATGCTGGACGTCTTCCCGCCCACCGAAGACCACCCGATCCGGGTCGAGTTCTTCGGCGACGAGGTCGAGCAGATGCGCTGGTTCGCCGTCGCCGACCAGCGCTCGCTGACCGCGCCTGGCGTGCACCACCCCACTGAACTGCACGCCCCGCCCTGCCGCGAAATCCTGATCACGCCCTCGGTGATGTCCCGGGCCGCGACCCTGAAGGCCCAGCTGCCGGCCGCGGCGGACATGCTGGAGAAAATCGCCGGCGGCATCGCCGTCGAAGGCATGGAGTCACTGGCCCCGGTGCTGGTCGATTCCATGGTGCCGTTCCTGGACCAGTTCCCGGCGGGCTCCATCTCCGTCGTGATCGAACCCGAAAAAGTCCGCACCCGCGCCCACGACCTCGCCGCCACCAACGAGGAGTTCCTCGAGGCGGCCTGGTCCACGGCGTCCGACGGCGGAACCGCCCCGCTGGATTTGAGTTCCGCGGCGTCCGCGGCCCTGCACTCGGCGAGCTTCCGCTCGCTGGGCGAGACCCGCTCCACCGCGCTCGGGCACGGCGTGTCCTGGTGGTCCATCAGCTCGCTCGCCAGCGACGAGGAGCTGCTGCCGGAGATCGACGTGCTAAACCTGCACGCCCGCGAACCGCGCGGCTACCAGGGCGACGTGGCCGAGATGATGGACTTCATCGGCTCGCACGTGCGGGAACAGTGGCGGATCGTCGTCGCCACCGAGGGCCCCGGCCCGGCACAGCGCCTTGCCGAGCTCTTCCACGACAATGACATCCCCTGCGCCCGGGTCGAAGCCCTGGACGCGGACCCGCAGCCGGGCCTGATCGAGGTGACCACAGCCGCCGTCGGCCGCGGCTTTGTCCTGGACACACTGAAGCTGGCCCTGCTCACCGAGGCAGACCTGCTGGGCCGCACCTCCGCCGGGTCCACCAAGGACATGCGCCGGATGCCGTCCAAGCGGCGCAACGCGGTGGACCCCCTGCAGCTGCTGGCCGGGGACTTCGTGGTGCACGAACAGCACGGCATCGGCCGGTTCGTCGAGCTGATCCAGCGCAAGGTTGCGGGCGGGGGCGACGGGGTGCGCGAATACCTGGTGCTGGAGTACGCGCCCTCCAAGCGCGGCGCCCCGGGTGACCGACTCTTTGTCCCCACCGACCAGCTGGACCAGGTCACCCGCTACGTCGGCGGCGACACCCCGGTGCTGAGCAAGATGGGCGGCTCGGACTGGGCCAGCACCAAGTCCAAGGCCCGCAAGGCCGTCAAGGAGATCGCCGGCGAGCTGATCCGGCTCTACTCGGCCCGGATGGCCTCCCGCGGCCACGCCTTCGGCCCGGACACCCCGTGGCAGCGCGAACTCGAGGAGGCCTTCCCCTACGTGGAGACCCCGGACCAGCTGACCACCATCAACGAGGTCAAGGCGGACATGGAGCGGGAGATCCCGATGGACCGCCTGGTCTCCGGCGACGTCGGCTACGGCAAGACCGAGATCGCGGTCCGGGCGGCCTTCAAGGCCGTCCAGGACGGCAAGCAGGTCGCCGTACTGGTGCCCACCACCCTGCTCGCGCAGCAGCACTACGAGACCTTCACCGAACGCTTCTCCGGCTTCCCGCTGCGGGTCAAGCCGCTGTCCCGCTTCCAGGGCGCCAAGGAGGCCAAGGAGACGGCCGAGGGCGTGAAGAACGGCACCGTCGACGTCGTGATCGGCACGCACCGGCTGCTGTCCAAGGACTTCGCGTTCAAGGACCTCGGCCTCGTGATCGTGGACGAGGAGCAGCGCTTCGGCGTCGAACACAAGGAGGCGCTCAAGAAGATGCGCACCAACGTGGACGTCCTGGCCATGAGCGCCACCCCGATCCCTCGCACCCTGGAGATGTCCTTGACCGGCATCCGCGAGACCTCCACGCTGGCCACCCCGCCGGAGGAGCGGCACCCGGTGCTGACCTACGTGGGCCCGTACACGGACAAGCAGACCTCGGCCGCGATCCGGCGCGAGCTGATGCGCGAGGGCCAGGTCTTCTTTGTGCACAACCGGGTCTCCACGATCGACCGGACCGCGGCGAAGATCCGCGAACTGGTCCCCGAGGCGCGTGTGGAGGTGGCGCACGGCAAGATGTCCGAGAGCCGGCTGGAGCAGATCATCGTGGACTTCTGGGAGAAGCGCTTCGACGTGCTGGTCTGCACCACCATTATCGAGACCGGCCTGGACATCTCCAACGCCAACACCCTGATCGTGGACGGCGCGGACAAATACGGGCTCTCCCAGCTGCACCAGCTGCGCGGGCGGGTGGGCCGCGGCCGGGAACGGGCGTACGCCTACTTCCTCTACCCCTCGGAAAAACCGCTGGGCGAGGTGGCCCTGGAACGGCTCAAGGCGGTCGCCACGCACAACGAACTCGGCGCCGGCATGCAGCTGGCCATGAAGGACCTCGAGATCCGCGGCGCCGGCAACCTGCTGGGCGGGGAACAGTCCGGCCACATCCAGGGCGTCGGCTTCGACCTCTACATCCGGCTGGTGGGCGAGGCCGTGGCCGACTACCGCGGCGAGGCCGAGGAAAAGGCCGCGGAGATGAAGATCGAGCTGCCGGTCAACGCGCACCTGCCGCACGACTACGTGCCCGGCGAACGGCTGCGCCTGGAGGCCTACCGGAAGCTGGCCGCCGCGCTCAGCAACGAGGCGATCGAGGAGGTCGAGGCCGAACTCGTCGACCGCTACGGCGAGCTGCCGCTGCCCGCGCAGAACCTGGTCGCCGTGGCCCGGTTCCGGGTCGGGGCGCGCGAGGCCGGCCTCACGGACGTCGCGCTGCAGGGCAACTTCATCAAGTTCTCGCCCGCCCAGCTGCCGGAATCCAAGCTGATGCGCCTGGCCCGGATGTACCCCGGTTCGCAGGCCAAGCCGGCCCTGGACGCGGTGCTGATCCCCAAGCCCAAGACGGCCAGGATCGGCGGCCGGGACCTGCAGGACGCCGAGATCCTGGCCTGGGCCAACGGCGTGATCGAGGCGATCTTCTCCGACGCCCCGCTCCCCGTGGGCTAGCCCCGTGATGGGAGGTCACCACGCCGCGTCCGGGGCCGCGGTGTGGGTTGCTATTGCCTCGACCGGTCCATACACGCTGGGCTGGTACCCGCTGGATGCCACCGGGATCCTGATCGGCGGGATGGCGACGGCGGGCACGGCCCTGGTCTGCGACTGGGACCACCGCTCGTCCACCGTGGCGCATGCCCTGCCGCCGCTGTCGAACCTGATCGCCGTCGGGATCGAAAACGCCTCCGGAGGCCACCGCCAGGGCACCCACTCGGTGCTCGGCGCGGCGTTCTTCGTGCTGCTCGCGGCCATGGCGGGGCAGATCCAGGTGCAGACCGACTGGGGGCTGCTGTCCGTTGGCGCCGGCCTGCTATGCATGTTCATGATCAACATCGCCGCGAAGGCGCTGAAGCTGTTTCCCAGGTACGGCTGGATCAGCAACTGGATCTTTGCCCTTGCCATGGCGTCGCTGGTGACCTGGTTCGCGCCGCACCAGTGGTTCTGGCTGCCGGTGTCCATGCTCGCCGGTGTCATCGTGCACATCGTCGGGGACATGATCACCACCGGGGGAGTGCCGCTTCTCTGGCCGCTGGTGGTCAAGCCGCCGAAGTTCCTGCGCAGGCTGCCGCTGGTCAAAGACGTCTGGAAGGCCAACGGGGCATTCTCCATCCCGCTGCTGGGCCGGGCCGGCTCGCGGCGGGAATGGTTCGTGCTGATCCCGGTGAGCGCCTACGCCATGGTCGGCATGTTCTCCGCTGCCCTGGCCCTGGCCAAGGGGCACTTCCCGGCCGCGCTCGCGCTGGGCACCGCACTGGTCAACCGCCTGCTGGCCGCCGTCGGAGGCTAGGGCCGACGGCGGCCGCGTCGGCGTCGCAGTTTCCGCCCCAGTTTCGGACGCGCGCGCCCCGGGTCCGGGGTGCCCCGGTCCGAAACCGCCGCGCTCATCCGGAACCGGCCGGTTAAACGACTGAAGCCCCGGAAAACCGGGGCTTCAGGGAAATACGTTTAGTTCTCGCCAGCGGAATCCGAGCGGCCCGTGATGGTCTGCGGGATCCAGAACGCCAGGGCGAACAGGGCCAGGCAGGCGGCCATCGGCCAGGGGTTGCCCAGGCTGAGGAAGGAGAGCGAGTAGAGGGCGCCGAAGAACAGGGCCATCATCAGGACAAAGAGCACGACGCTGGATGCCAGGCTGCTCTCGCCCTGCCGGGTCTTGGTGGTGTTGTTTGACATTCGTTCCTCCTCGGCCCCGCGGGGCTCAAAAACTGTGGCGGCAGCGGCTGTTACCGGTGTGCGGTCAGTACGCGGATGAACCCTGTTCACCCTTGACGATCGCGATGCCGGAGCTGGCGCCAATACGTGTTGCACCTGCAGCTATCATAGCCTGCGCGTCGGCGAGGGACCGCACGCCGCCCGAGGCCTTGACGCCGAGTTCGGGACCCACCGTGCGGCGCATCAGGGCGACGTCCTCCACGGTGGCTCCGCCGCCGTTGAAACCGGTGGAGGTCTTCACGAAGTCTGCCCCGGCCTCGACGGCGGCCTCGCAGGCGAGGACCTTCTGGGCGTCGTCGAGCAGCGCGGTCTCGATGATGACCTTCAGGATGGCGCCGCCGGCGTGGACCGACTCCGCCACCGCGCTGATGTCATCGACCAGGGCACCCTTGTCATTGGCCCGGGCCGCGGCGATGTTGATCACCATATCGATCTCGTCCGCGCCGTCCAGCACCGCGCCGCGGGCCTCGAAGGCCTTGACATCGCTCGGGGTGGCGCCCAGCGGGAACCCGATCACCGAGCAGGTCAGGACGCCGGTACCCTTGAGCGCCGTCTTGACGGTCTTGACCCAGATCGGGTTCACGCAGACGGACTTGAAGTGGTATTCGGCCGCCTCGGCGCACACCTTCAGGACCTCGGCCTCGCTCGCCTCCGGCTTGAGCAGGGTGTGGTCGATGTACGAGGCAATGGTGCCCGCGGAGTGGCTGGCGGTGCCGGCAGCCGTGCCGTCCGTGGTGGCTTCGTTGCTCATGGTGATCCCTTTCCTGGCGGGCCTGGTTCGTGGCCGGCCCACCCTGCTGACACGGCGTGTGTCGTGGCTTCTCAGTGAACCATCTTGCCATAACGGGACCGGCGGGGATCCGCCCTACGCCGCCTGCGGAAGGGGCGCGGAGAGGGAGGCCTGCAGCAGGTGCGAAGCGCAGACGCCGGCGGCGGAACCGGCCGCCACCAGCAGGCCGAGCCGGACGCCGTCGTATGCCGCGGCGTCGCCGATGGCCCAGATTCCGGGGACCGAGGTGCGGTAATCCGTGCCCACCACAATCCCGCCCTGCGGCGCGGTGGCCAGGCCTGCCGTGCGGGCCAGGCTGTCGCGGGGGACGCGCTCTTCGGCGAGGACCACCAGGTCACCGCTCATCCGGGCGCCGTCGTCGAAGACAATGCCGGCGGCCGGCAACGCCGAGCCGGCGAGGGTGGGGACCACGGCGGAGGGGCGCTGCGTGGTGCGGACCGGGCGGACGCCGCGGGCGCGCAGTACGGCCTCGGCCTGGCCCGCGGCCGTGCCGGTGCCCACCAGGATGCCGAGCGGCCTGCGGCCCAGGACCCGGGTGACGTCCTTGACCGCGTCGCCGAGCCGGGTGGCGTCGTCGATGGTGGAGTAGCTCAGGCATCGGGCCGCGCCCTCGATCGGGGCCAGGACGGGGGCCGAGCCGGTGGCGATCACCAGCTGGTCGTAACTGAATTCGAGGCCGTCCGCGGTCGTGACGCGGCGGTCCGCGGCGTCGATGAAGCTGGCCGGCTGCCCGAAGCGGACCGAAACCTGGGGCAGCGCGGCGAGCTCGAGCAGTTCCTCGGGGGCGTCGTCGCGGTTGCTGAGCACGGTGATGCCGCCGGCGAACGGGGTGCGGGTGAGCTGGCGGACCAGCGCCTGCGCCGCCGGCCCGGCACCGGCGATCACGATCCGGGGCCGGGTCTGGGGTGTGGCGGACACGGTGGAGATGGCGGACGCTTCCGTAACGGACATGTGCTGGCCCTTTCGCTGGTGGGCCGGCGGATGTGGCCCGTGTTCTTGATGTTCCCCAGCGTAGGGGGCCGGTTTTTCGGGCAGGTTACCGTGTTGTTGCGTTATTTTCCCGGCCCGTTCGCCAGCTGTTACCAGCTGGTAATGGCGTGGGTCACACCCGGATCCGGTAGCCGCGCTTCACCACCGTTTCCACCAGGTTGCCGTCCGGCAACGCGGAACGGAGCCGGCTGACGGTCATGTCCAGGGCATGGACCGATCCCCGCAGTTCCAGGAGGTCGGAGAGCGCGTCACGGGAGAGCACGGCCCCGCCGGCACCCAACAACGCCCGCAGCAGCAGCAGCGGCGCCGGGGCCAGCTCCACGGCTTCCCCGTCGATCCGCAGCGAGCGGCCGCGCAGTTCCACGGCGCCGGAGGCGGTGTCCAGGCGCCGCACGTGGTTCAGGGCCAGGTGCTCGCAGACCAGCCGGATCAGGGCTCCCATCCGGAACCGTTCCGGGATCAGCGGCTGCACCCCGGCGTCGAGCAGCGGCTGGGCGGTAATCGGCCCGACGACGGCGGTGGCCACCGTGGTCTTCAGGCTCTGCACAAGCTCCTTGTAGAGGCCCATTTCATGTGCTGTGCTCCACAGCGCGTCGACGGCGGGGGCGGACGTGAAGGTCAGGACGTCCAGGTTGCCGCTGCAGGCCGCCTCGATCAGCTTCGGCAGCCGGTCCGCGCCGTCGGGCTTGACCCAGCGGTACGGCGTGACTGTCATGACCGTGGCGCCGGACATCCGGAGGCGCTCCAGCTGGCGCACGTCGGTGTAGCCGTGCAGCTGCACCGCGACAGTCTTGCCGCGTACCCCCTCGGCCAGCAGCATGTCCACCAGGGTCGCTGTCGTCTCGTCGCTGCTGATCCCGACGTCGGCCAGCCCCGCGGCGCGCACGGCGCCGCGGGCCTTCGGGCCCCGGACGAACATCCGGGTGGCACCCAGGGTGTCCAGCAGCTGCTCGCCGATGCCGAAGGTGTCCGCCGCCTCGCACCAGCGGCGCATGCCGTAGGCGGTGGTCGCGACGCAGAGTTCCGGCCGCGCCTCGATGATGGCACGGGTGTCCTCGATCAGCCGCAGGTCCTCCTGGACCGGGGCGATCTTCAGTGCCGGGGCGTGCAGCACCTCGGCGCCGCGCCGTTCCAAGGCCTCGATCAGGTCCTGGGAGCGGCGGTGCGAGGTGACCCCGATCCGGAACCCTTCCAGCGGGAGCTCCACCGCGTCCGGGACGGGCCCGGTGGCGGTCTCCGGGGTCGCCGCCGGGGCGACGGTGTTGAGTGCGCTCACGGCCCTCACGCCCCCATCAGGGACGCGGCCAGGCGGCCGAGTTCGGCTTCGGCTTCCGCGCAGCCCCGGTTGGCTTCGGCCACCCGGACCACCTCGCCAATCACCAGCACGGCGGGGTTGCTGCAGCCCGCGGCCGCCGTCGTGATGGTGCCGAGGTCCGCGATGGTGGTCCGCTGGCCGGGCCGGTAGCCGCGTTCGACGACGGCCATCGGCATGTCCGCGCGCATCCCGGCCCGGCGCAGCCCGGCCGCCAGCTGGTGCAGCGTGCCGATGCCCATCAGGACCACGATAGTTCCGCCCAGGCCGGCCAGGTGCAGGTGTTCCTTCTCGGTCAGCGGGGCGTGGCCGGAGACCACGGTGAAAAGGTGGCTGACCTCGCGGTGCGTGACCGGGATCCCGGCCGCGGCCGGCACGGAGATGGCGCTGGTGACGCCGGAGACGACGCGGACCGGGACGCCGGCTTTCACGCAGGCGGCCACTTCCTCGCCGCCCCGGCCGAACACGTACGGGTCGCCGCCCTTGAGCCGGACCACGTTGTTGCCCGCGAGCGCGGCGTCCACCATCAGGGTCTCGATGTCGGACTGGGCCACCTTGTGGTGGCCGGGCTGCTTGCCCACGTCGACCAGCTCCGCCGAGGTCAGCGACGGCAGGTCCTGGTACGGGGCCAGTCGGTCGTAGAAAACGACGTCGGCGTCGCGCAGGGCCGCCACGGCGGCGACTGTGAGCAGTTCGGCGGTGCCGGGTCCGCCGCCCACCAGGGTGACGTGGCCGGCGGGGCCCGCGGCGGGCTCCACTGCGACCGGGATTCCGGTTTCGCGGCAGCGCTCGAGCAGGGCCGCCCAGCCGGGCTGGCCGTCCTCGACGGCGGCGACCAGGAAGGGGCGCTCCGGCAGCGGGCCGTCGTGCCGTGAGCCTGCCGGGGAGCTGAGCCGCGAGACGACGGCCCCGGCGGCCCGGTAGCGGCGGACGGCCTGGCGGGCGGCGGTGGCTGCGCCGGTGACCAGGACTTCCCGGCCGGTGAGGTCGATGGTGAGCTGCATGGCTAAACCTCGTTCTCGTTGCTGGACCGGACCGGAATGCTGGCGCCGATGAGGACCGGTTGCTCGCCGGCCCGGGCCTTTTCTTCTGCGGTGGCCGGGCGCATCTGGCCGCGCTCGTCTGGGACGAAGGTGATGGAATCGTCCTTCTGGTCCGGGGCGTTGACGAAGGAACGGAAGCGGCGCAGGCGCTCGGGATCCTTCAGGGTGTCGGCCCATTCGTCGATATAGGTGTCCACGTGCTTGGCCATGGCGGCCTCAAGGTCCGCGGCGATGCCGAGGGTGTCGTGCACCACCACGTCCTCGACATGCTTGATGCCGCCGTCGAGTTCCTCCTGCCAGCGCGCGGTGCGCTGCAGGCGGTCGGCGGTGCGGATGTAGTACATGAAGTAGCGGTCGATGTACTTGATCAGGGTTTCGTCGTCGAGGTCCTTGGCCAGCAGCTGCGCGTGCGCCGGGGTGGCGCCGCCGTTGCCGCCGACGTACAGGTTCCAGCCGTCGGCGGTGGCGATCACGCCCACGTCCTTGCCACGGGCCTCGGCGCATTCGCGGGCGCAGCCTGAGACGCCCATCTTCAGCTTGTGCGGGCTGCGGAGGCCGCGGTAGCGCAGTTCCAGCGCGATGGCCATGGCCACCGAGTCCTGCACCCCGAAGCGGCACCAGGTGGAGCCGACGCAGGACTTCACGGTGCGCAGGCTCTTGCCGTAGGCCTGGCCGGATTCGAACCCGGCGTCCACCAGTTCCTTCCAGATCTCCGGCAGCTGCTCCAGCCGGGCACCGAACATGTCGATCCGCTGGCCGCCGGTGATCTTGGTGTAGAGACCATACTTTTCGGCCACCGCGGCGATCACACCCAGTTTCTTCGGGGTGATCTCGCCGCCGGCGATGCGCGGCACCACGGAGTAGCTGCCGTCCTTCTGCATGTTGGCCAGGGCACGGTCGTTGGTGTCCTGCAGCGTGCCGCGGCCGGCGTCCAGGACATAGGCGCTGTTCTGGCTGGCCAGGATGTTGGCGATCGTCGGCTTGCAGATGTCGCAGCCGTCCCCGGTGCCGCACCTGGCCATGACCTCCTCGAAAGAGGCCAGTTCCAGGACCCGGATGGTCTCGAAGAGTTCCTGCCGGGAGAGTTCGATGTGTTCGCAGAGTGCCTTGGAGACCTCGACGCCGGATTTGGTCAGCTCGGTTTCGAGCAGCTTCTTGAGCATCGGGACACAGGATCCGCAGCTGGTTCCGGCGCGGGTGCAGCCCTTGAGCTCGCCAAGTTCCCGGACCGGGGCCTGGCCGTCGCAGGCGCCGCAGCCGTTGACGGCGTCGCGGATGGATCCGGCCGTCACGTTGTTGCAGGAACACAGGATGGCGTCGTCCGGGAGACTGGCCTCCAGGACTTCGTCCCCGCCGCCGGCCGCGGTGAGGTAGGCGCCCGGTTCGGCGGCCAGTTCGCGGCCCAGCAGGGGGCGCAGGGACGTGTAGGGGGCCGCGTCGCCGACGAAGATTCCGCCGAGCAGGGTTTTGGCGTCGTCCGTGGTGACGATCTTCTGGTAGACGCCGCGGGCGGGGTCGGCGTAGACGATTTCCAGGGCGTGTTCCGTCCGGGCGAAGGCGTCGCCGAAGCTGGCGACGTCGACGCCGGAGAGCTTGAGCTTGGTGGCGGTGTCGAACCCCGGGAAGGTCGCCGCGCCGCCGTGCAGCCGGTCCGCGACGATCTCCGCCATGGTGTTGGCCGGTGCCACGAGTCCCAGGCACATGCCGCCGAAATTGGCGACCTCGCCGATGGCCCAGATGCCAGGGACCTCGGTGGAGCAATCGTCGGAGATCACGACGCCGCCGCGCGGGCCGAGCTCGAAGAGCTGGCCCCCGGCCGGCCCGGCCTCGTTGGCGGTGCGGAACAGCTCGTCGCGGGGCTTCACGCCGATCGCGACGATCACCAGGTCGGCGTCAATGATCCGGCCGTCGGCCATCAGCACGCCGGTGACCTGGCCGTCGTCGTCGGCGAGGACTTCGGCGGGGAAGACGCCGCCGTGGACGGTGAAGCCCTTGGCCTCGATCAGCCGGCCCAGGGCCTGCCCGGCGCCCTCGTCCAGCTGGGTGTTCATGAGCCAGGGGGAGCCGTTGATCACGATCGGGGTGGCTCCGAGCTGCTCGGTGCCGGCCGCGGATTCCAGGCCCAGCAGCCCGCCGCCGATAGTGACGGCGTTGACCTTGCGGCCCAGCTTCTCGGTGAGCTCCGCGATTGCCTGGTTGATGGCCCGGACATCCTCCAGCGTGCGGTAGACGTGGGTGAGTTCGGCGCCGGGAATGGGCAGGCGGGCGGCGTCCGAGCCGGTGGCGACGACCAGTTCGTCGTACGGGTAGGCGGTGCCGGCCGCGGTGTGCACGGTTTTCGCGGCGGCGTCGAGGCCGGTGACGCGCTCGCCGGTCCTGAGGGTGAGGGCCTCGTGCTCCCACATGGCGGCGCTGCCGAGCGTGAGGTCGACGTCGGCGTCCGTGAGGGCCTTGCTGAGCGCGACGCGGTCGTAGGGCAGGTGGGCTTCCTCGGTGAGGACGGTGACGTGCCAGCCGTCGAGGCCGCGGGCGTGCATGGCCTCGGCGAAGCGGTGCGCTGCGGGTCCGCCGCCGGCGACGACGACGCGGCGGGCGTCCTGCCCGGAGGGCGTGCGGGGAGTGGCGTTTTCGGGGCTGGCGGTCTGTCCGGTCACGGGTGGCCTTTCGTTGGGCCGCAGGCGGTGCTCTGCAACGGGTCGATCCAGCTGTGGTGATCCGCCCGGTTCATTAGTTCGGTTCATAAGCCCGGTGGATCAGCTGGTCCGTTCAGCCTAGGGACCGGCAGTTTCGCTTCAGTTTCCCTTTTGTTTCGTGATCTTAACTTCTGCATCACGGACGCGTTTCCGGCGGCGTGAGGTCTCTTTTACCGGCCGGACACATTGGCCGCACACCGTTGAAACACCGCGGTCCTAGCGTGGGATTGTGGCCGCAGCAGTGGCCAGGAAAACCTTGATTTGGAAAACCTTGAGTCAGGCAACTTTGAGAGGGGCCAACATGACTGCCGTACTGGAAAGCGCAGCCCGCAGCTTTGTTCAGCGCATCGCGGGAGCCGGAACCGCCTGGCACCGGGTGTGCGCCGTCGAGGACCTGGAGCCCGGCTGGGGCGAAGCCGCGCTGGTTGCGGGGCGCCAGGTGGCTTTGTTCCGCACCGCCGCCGGTGAGGTTTTCGCGGTCGAGCAGGCCGATCCGGCGACCGGGGCGCACGTGATGGCCCGCGGTATCACGGGCTCCCGCGGCCCCCGGCCGACCCTGGCGTCCCCGTTGCACAAGGAGGTCTACGACCTCGGGACGGGGGAGTGCCTGGGCAACCCGGAGCTGCGTCTTGGCACCTTCGCCGCCCGGATCGCAGAGGGCTACATCGAGGTGGAGCTCTAGAGCCCCAGCGCCTCGCGCACGTCGGCCAGGACACCGTCCAGGGCCGCCCGCGCCTCGAGCCGCGCCTGCGGCAGTTCGGCAGCGGATCCCACGCTGCGGATCACCTCGAGGTAGCACTTGAGCTTCGGTTCGGTGCCGCTGGGGCGGATGATGACGCGGGTGCTGTCCTTGGTCAGATACAGCAGTCCGTCGGTGGGCGGCAGTTGTTCGCTGCCCGCCGCCAGGTCCGCCGCGGTTTCGACGGCGGAGCCGCCGAAGGAGTCCGGCGGGCTGACCCGCAGCCGGTTCATCATGGCGTCCAGCAGGCCCAGGTCCGCCACCCGGATGCTGAGCTGGTCGCTGGCGTGCAGCCCGTGCACCAGGTACAGCTCGTCCAGGGTGTCGAAGATGGTCTTGCCCTCGGCCTTCGCCGCGGCGGCGAGTTCGGCGATCAGCACGGCGGCCGAAATCCCGTCCTTGTCCCGCACCAGCGACGGAGCGACGCAGTAACCCAGCGCCTCCTCGTAGCCGTAGAGCAGGCCCGGCACGCGGGCGATCCACTTGAAGCCGGTGAGGGTTTCCTCGTGGGCGTAGCCCGCAGTGGCGGCGATCCGCGCCAGCAGCCGTGAGGAGACAATCGAATTGGCGAAGACACCGGCGGTGGTTTCCGCGCTGCCGGCCCCGGAAGCCAGCCGGGCCACGACGTGCGCTCCCAGCAGGGCGCCCACCTCGTCGCCGCGGAGCATCCGCCAGGCGCCGGTGTCCGGGTCCTGGGCGGCTACGGCGGCGCGGTCGGCGTCGGGGTCGTTGGCGATCACAATGTCCGCGCCCACCCGGGCTGCGGTTTCCAGCGCGAGGTCCAGGGCGCCGGGCTCCTCGGGGTTCGGGAAGTTCACGGTGGGGAAGTCGGGGTCCGGTTCCGCCTGCTCGGCGACCAGCGTGACGTCCGCGAAGCCCGCTGCGTTGAGCACCGCCACGGCCGTCTCGCCGCCCACACCGTGCATGGGGGTCAGGACGATCCTCAGGTCCCGGGCGGGGAAGCGGTCCGGGGCGGCGAGGGCGGCGACGGCGGCCTCGTAGTCGGCCGCGATCGACGGGTCCAGCACCGTCCAGCCGTCGCCGGCCAGCGTGATCGAGTCCAGCGCGCCGACGGCGTCGATTTCCGCGGCGATCAGGGCGTCATACGGTGCGACGATCTGGGCGCCCCGTCCGCTCTCCTCGACGGCGTGCCGGCCCAGGTAGACCTTGTAGCCGTTGTCCTGCGGCGGGTTGTGGCTGGCCGTGACCATCACGCCGCCGTCGCAGTCCAGGGCGCGGACCGCGTAGGCGAGCAGCGGGGTGGGCAGTGCGGAGGGCATCAGGAACGTCTCGATGCCGGCGGCGGTAAGGATCGCGGCCGTCTCTTCGGCGAAAATATCCGAGTTGTAGCGGGCGTCATAGCCGACGACGGCGCGCGGCCGGGTTCCCGGTGCCGCCTGACCGACGGTGCCGACCAGGAAGGCGGCGAGGCCCGCGGCGGCGCGGCGCACCACCACACGGTTCATCCGGTTCGGGCCGGCGCCGAGGGCCGCCCGCAGTCCCGCGGTGCCGAACTGGAGTGTGCCGCTGAAGCAGTCGGCCAGTTCCTGCCGGGCTCCGGCGACGCCGTCGTCGGCGAGGCGGACCAGTTCGGCCAGCGCGGCGGCGGTCGCGGGATCCGGGTCCTGGGCGGCCCAGGTGCGGGCATCGCTCAACAGTTGGGTGAATGCGGCATCGGAAGACGTCATGGGTACCAAACTAGTGCCAAACTTCGGCCCGGCGCGCCCCGACAAGCGCGGTCAGGTCTTACAGTTCCGTCACACTCGGGCCCGGCGCAGGACTTCCGAAGGATCCGCTCAAGACCGCGGCCGGCGCAGCGGCGGGTCATTGACACCGATTTTTCCGGACACGTAACGTCTTGAATATGAAAATGGGCCGTGGGGTGGAATGGGCCTTGCACTCCTGCGTCAACATGTCCTGGACGCCGCCGGGGGAGGCCGTGAACAGTGCCCGGCTCGCGGCCCTATACCGGCTACCCGCGGCGTACCTGAACAAGCAGCTCCAGGCCTTGGTCCGGGCCGGCATCCTGACTTCGGTCTCCGGCCCCCGCGGCGGCTTCCACCTCGCGCGCAGGCCGGAGAACATCACGGTGCTGGATGTGGTCCTGGCCCTGGAGGGACAGGAACCGGCGTTCCGCTGTGAAGGCATCCTGGGCAGCGTCCCGGAAGCGGACCGGCAGGAGAACTTCGTGCGGACCTGCCTGATCTCGCAAACCATGCGGCAGGCGGAACTGGTGTGGCGGCAGGCGCTGGCGCGGCAGACCATCGCCGGGATCGCCGACTCCATGGAGCGCCGGTTCCCCGGGGACCGGGAGAAAGCCGTCCGGCACCTCAGCGCCGCCTCCGGCTGACACCCGGGCCCCGGTCAGCGGCCCCCGGTCAACGGGGCTGACGCCCCGGGTCAGAGCTTGGCGATGATCTCCGCGAGCAGCTTGGAGATGCGCGGGCCCGCGGCCTGGCCGGCTTCGAGGACCTCCGCGTGGCTCAGCGGCACCGGGCTGATGCCGGCGGCGAGGTTGGTCACGAGCGAGATGCCGAAGACCTCCATGCCCGCGTGGCGTCCGGCGATGGCTTCAAGCGCGGTGGACATGCCCACCAGGGACGCGCCGATCCGCTTGGCGTACTGCACCTCGGCCGGGGTCTCGTAGTGCGGGCCGGTGAACTGGGCGTACACCCCCTCATCGAGGCTGGGGTCCACTTCGCGGGCCAGGCCGCGGATCCGCGAGGAGTAGAGGTCGGTGAGGTCCACGAAGGTGGCCCCCTCAAGCGGGGACGTGGCGGTGAGGTTGATGTGGTCGCTGATCAGCACCGGGGTGCCCGGCGCCCACTCCTCGTTCAGCCCGCCGCAGCCGTTGGTCAGGACCAGTGTCTTGCAGCCGGCGGCGGCCGCGGTGCGTACGCCGTGCACAACGGCGCGGACGCCCTTGCCTTCGTAGTAGTGCGTGCGGGCGCCCAGGACCAGGGCGCGCTTGCCCTCGCGGGTCAGCACGGAGCGGATGGTGCCGACGTGGCCCACCACGGAGGGTGAGGAGAACCCGGGGACCTCGTCCGCGGAGAGCGTCGCGGTGGTCTCGCCGATCAGTTCGGCGGCGTCGCCCCAGCCCGAGCCGAGCACCAGCGCCACGTCGTGGCTGTCAACGCCGGTCTCTTCGGCGATGTAGTCGGCGGCGGCGCGGGCGGCGTCGAAGGGGTCCGTGTTCAGGAATTCTGTATTACTCACTGGTACAAGCTACCGTGCCGGCACCGCGCTGCCCAGCATCCTTATTGGTGGCGCCGGACCGGATGATGGACAATGGATGATTGTGACTACGCATCCCGATTTCAGCGCACCCCGTATCGCGATTCTCGGCGGAGGGCCCGGCGGCTACGAAGCCGCCATGGTCGCAGCCTCCCTGGGGGCGCAGGTCACCATCATTGAACGCGCCGGACTCGGCGGATCCGCCGTGCTGACCGACGTCGTACCGTCCAAGACCCTGATCGCGACGGCGGACCTGATGACCCGCGTGGGCGAGGCCGGCGAGCTGGGAGTGAAGTTCGACCTCGACGGCGGCGACTGCACGCCGACGATGCGCGCCGACCTCAAGCACATCAACGACCGCCTGCTGGGCCTGGCCCGGCAGCAGTCCGCCGACATCCAGAAGGGCCTGGAGGGCCAGGGCGTCCGCATCCTGCTCGGCTCCGGCAAGATGCTGGACAACCACACGATCGAGGTCCTCACCGCCGAGGGCACCGAGACCATTGAAGCCGACGCCATCCTGCTCGCGGTCGGCGCCCACCCGCGCGAGCTGCCCACGGCCCGCCCGGACGGCGATCGCATCCTGAACTGGGCGCAGATCTACAACATGGACGAGCTCCCCGAGGAACTGATCGTGGTGGGTTCCGGCGTCACCGGCGCCGAGTTCGCCTCCGCCTACAACGGCCTCGGCTCCAAGGTCACCCTGATTTCCTCCCGCGACCGCGTGCTGCCAGGCTCGGACACGGACGCCGCCGAGGTGCTCGAGGGCGTCTTCGAACGCCGCGGCGTCAAGGTGCTCTCCAGGGCGCGCGCCGAGACAGTGGAGCGGACCGACGACGGCGTTGTGGTCACCCTCGGCGACGGCTCCAAGGTGACCGGCAGCCACTGCCTGGTCGCCGTCGGGTCCATCCCCAACACCGCCGGGATCGGCCTTGAGGAGGCCGGCGTCGCGCTCACCGAAAGCGGCCACATCAAGGTCGACGGCGTCTCGCGCACCACCGCGCCGAACATCTACGCCGCGGGCGACTGCACCGGCGTGCTGGCCCTCGCCTCCGTCGCGGCCATGCAGGGACGCATCGCGATCGCGCACTTCCTGGGCGACAGCGTCACCCCGCTGAAACTGCACCAGGTCGCGTCGAACATCTTCACCTCGCCGGAGATCGCCAACGTCGGCGTCTCCGAGGCCGAGATCGACTCCGGCAATTACCAGGGCGACGTCATCAAGCTCTCGCTGAAGAGCAACGCCCGCGCCAAGATGCGCAACCACAAGGACGGCTTCATCAAGATCTTCGCCCGCAAGGGCTCGGGCACCGTGATCGGCGGCGTCGTCGTGGGACCCAACGCCTCAGAGCTGATCTTCGCGATCTCCCTCGCGGTCACGCAGAAACTGCACGTCGACGACGTCGCCAGCACCTTTACCGTGTACCCGTCGCTGAGCGGCTCCATCTCCGAAGCGGCACGGCGGCTTCACGTCCACATGTAACTACCGCGCGCCGAGTTGAGCCGTTCGTTCGGCGGTTTCGAACTCGATCACCGTGACGGAGCCTGCCCGCACCGGCCGGCCCAGGGCGCGGTAATCCCAGCCGGCGGCTTGGTAGCGGTTTGCGTCGAGGGCATGCCGTCCGTCCACGATGAACCTGGTCTGCACGAGTTCACCCAGCCGGAGCGGATCCGCTTTCCGGAATTCGTCCCACTCCGTGAGCAGGACGACCACCTGGGCTCCCATAACGGCCTCATCGAGTGACTGGGCGTAACTGAGGTCCGGGTAGCGGCGGCGGGCGTTCGCCATGGCCGCCGGATCGTAGACGGTCACGACGGCCCCCGCCTCGTGCAGCATGCGTGCCACGTCGAGGGCCGGCGCGTCCCGGACGTCGTCGGAATTCGGTTTGAAAGCGGCGCCAAGGGCGGCGATCCGCGCTCCCGACAGTTGGCCGCCGACGAGTTCGCAGACGAGATCGACCGTGCGCTGGCGCCTGCGCTGGTTGATGGCGTCAACGTGGCGCAGGAAAGAAACGGCCTGTCCAACGCCCAGCGTTTCGGCCCGGTGCGCGAACGCCCGGATGTCCTTGGGCAGGCACCCCCCGCCGAAGCCCAGGCCGGGCTTGAGGAATCTTCCCCCGATCCGGCTGTCATAGGACAGGGCCAGGGCCAGATGGCTGACGTCGGCGCCGGTGGCCTCGCAAACTTCCGCCATCGCGTTGATGTAGGAGATTTTGGTGGCCAGGAAAGAGTTCGCGGCGACCTTGACCAGCTCAGCGGTGGAGAGGTCGGTAGACACCACCGGGGTTCCTGCCGCGATGATGGAGGCGTAGCAGGCGGCCAGCTGGGCGCGTGCCCAGTCGGACTCCGCGCCGAAGACCAGCCGGTCGGGTTCGAGGGTGTCCTTGATGGCGTAGCCCTCCCGCAGGAACTCCGGATTCCAGGCAAGCTCCACCAGATCCCCGGCCGGAGCCGTGCTGCGGACAAGCGCGGTCAGTCGCCGAGCGGTCCCGATCGGCACCGTGGACTTCCCGACGATGAGGCACTTCCGGCTCAACTCCCGGGCCAGGGACGTGACCGCGGCGTCGACGTAGCTCAGGTCCGCGGCGTCCGAGCCCTTCGACTGTGGCGTCCCGACGCAGATGAAGTGGACGTCCCCGTGGGCGGCGGCCAGGGCGACATCAGTGCTGAAGCGGAGCCGGCCGGAAGCCAGGGCCTCCTGCATCTTCTCTTCGAGGTCCGGCTCGAAGATTGGCAGGACGCCGGCCGCCAGCTGGTCGATCTTGGCCTGGTCGACATCGAGTCCAACGACGTCGTAGCCGAGCAGTGCCATGCACACGGCGTGGGTGGCACCGAGGTAACCGGTGCCCACGACGGTGATGCGCGGGTGTTCGACGATGGGCGGCGTGGTCATCTGGGCGGGGATCTGGGACATGGCTGAGACCTTTCCTTCGGAAACTGGACAGTGTGTGGCGGGACAGTGCACGGCGGGATGGTGTGCGGCGGGGCAGCGTTTCAGGTGGTGGTGCAGGGAATGTTGCTGAGGCCGCTGCCGGCACCGCCGACCGTGTTGGAGCATGCGACGGCGTTGTTCATGGCTGGCCGGAGGGCGAATGCGTAGCCGGCGCCGTCCACCGAACCGGTATTGCGGCTGAACAGGTTGTGATCGCCCCATTGGTCGAGGATGTTGTGGGTTTGGTAGCCGTCCTGCGGGGAGTGGTGGCCCTCGTTTGCTTCGATGGTCCAGGCGTTGCCCTTTACGTTGATCCATGCCGTGGCGGCGGTCATGCCGGTTCCGTCGAAGCGGTTGTTCTTGATGACGCCGCCGACGGTTCCTTCTTTGATGTCGATGTTCTCGGCGGTGGTGTTGGAGATGTTGTTGCCGGCGATCATGTTGTAGTTGCTTTCATCGGCCTGGCAGTCGCTGTAGGTGCACCAGTTGCTGACGGCGGTTCCTACGTAGATGCCTTCGCCGAACTTTTCGCTGTTGCTGCCGGTGTGGCTGACCGTGTTCCCGATGACGAGGTTGCTACTGGAGTTCTTGCGCAGGTGGATGCCTTCGTCGCCGATGTTCGTCACCGTGAGGTGTTCGATGACCGAGCCGTTGCTGGAGTCGGCGACGATGCCCTTCTGCCCGTTTTGGGCGGTGAATCCGGAGAGGACCCAGTAGCTGGTGCCGTCGAGGTGGAAGACGTAGCCGGTGCCCGTATCCCCGGCGTCCAGGACGGCGTTCCGCGACCCGCAGAGGAAGATCCTGTTCTCGGCTGTGCCGGAAGCCTTGGTGGTGAAGTTCCCGGTGTAGGTGCCGTCGGCGAGTCCGATGACGTCGCCGGGTTTGGCGGAGTCCAGGGCCGCGTTCAGCTGTTCGGAGGTCGCGACGGGCACGGTCGGCGCCGGGCAGTCGACCCCTTGGTCTGAGGGCAGGGGGCCCTGCCCGGGGCGGGCGTCCAGGGCCACTTGGCTCATCGGAGTCTTCTCAGGTTTGCGTTTCTTCGCCGACGGCGTCTTCTCCGCTGAGGGCGCCGGGTCGGCTGTCGCCGTGTCCGGACGCGGCTGGGATGCTGGCGGTGATGCGGGTGCCGTCGGGGTGTCGGACGCCGGGACGGGAGCGGCTGTCGGCGCCCGCAGCGAGGTGGTTAGGACTGCGAGGCTGGCGACGGCGGCGAGCAGCAGCACGCTCAGGCCGACGACCAGCATCCAGGGTAGGGACACCCGCCGAACGACCGCAGCCCAGCGGCCGATCATGTGCCGGCCGCTTCCACGGACGCGGGCCCGGATGCAGTGCCGTACCTGGGCTCGTGGGCGTGGGCCGGGGCCGCGCGGCGGCGGCTCCGCCTGGACTCGTCCGTTTCGCGAGCGACCGGACCGAGTGAGTCTGGCCTGACCAGCAACGGATCCAAGTCGGCGAACATGCTCATCGGCGCTTGGGCCGCGTACGGGTGCCGGATGGTGCGCTGCCTACGCCGGCCGCGCAGGGCGGTGAACATCAGGACCAGGGCCAGGACCGTCCACATGATCGTCAGCGGCTGGAAGAAGGAGACCAGCAGCTGCCAGAACGACTTGGTCAGCGTCCAGTCGTTCGTGCTGTTGTTGGCGACAGTGGCGTTTCCGGCCCGCTTCAGATCAACGGCGCTCGGTCCGTAGCCGGCGATCTTGTTCGCCTTGATGTTGACGGCGGCGGCGCCCTGGGCGGAGATCCCGTGGCTGGTGACGCCACTGACGCTGTTACTGACGACGTCGGCCGCGGCGTCGCGCAGGTAGATGCCCACGATTCCGCCCGACACCGTGTTGTCGGTGACCCTGGCCCCGGTCACGCCGTCCCGCAGGGCGATCGCCTGGCTGCCCAGGCTGCTGAGCCGGTTCCCGTCGACGGTGACCCCGGCGGCGGCGTCCTGGACGACGATGCCCATCTCGCTGCCGGAGACGGTGTTGGACCGGATGGTCGTATTCCTGCCTCCGCGGACCTCCAGTCCGTAGTGCGGATTGTCCGCCAGGGTGCTGTTGATGAGGACGACGTCGTTTCCGGAGGAACTGATCGGGGTGCCGGTGGCCGAGGGGCCGGTGGCCAATGGCCGGCCGTCGATGTACACGCCGTCGCGGCCGTTGTCTTCGGCTTTGTCGGTATCCAGCCGAACCGCCCGGATGGCGCGGGAAAGCCGGAATCCGTTCAGGGCACTGTGCCGGACGATCGAATCCACCAGGGTCGCGTTGGAGACGTTGCGGTGCAGCACGATCCCGTCCATCATGCTGTTTTCGACGTCGACGTTGTGCACGCTGACCCCGACTGCGTTTGCCAGGAACAGCCCGTAGACGTTGCCGGTGACTGTTGTATCGACCACAGACGCGGTGACGTAGCTGAAGTCGGTCGAGCCCGCTCCGGCAGCCTGGTCCGGCATAAGACCGCCGGGCAGGACGGCGCCGGGGACCGGAGCCGCGGGGTCCGGTGCCGTGGGGACGGCCGGTGTGGAGCTGGGGTGCGGGTGCTTATGGCTCTTGGCCTGTTTGAACGCCGGCGCCCCGGCTCCCCGGATGGCTCCCGTGATTGGCCGGTCAGATCCGGTCATGGACAAGCCGCCGGTCCTGCCGCTCCAGAACCCGAGGTCCGCGAAAGCCGCATGGTCGATGGCGACCGTTCCCCCGATGGAGCGGATGTAGGCGCGGCCGTTGTCGGTGATCTTGCGGGCGGACCCGTGGTCGGTGTCCCAGCTGGTGACTTTGACGGGGGCGGAGGCAGTGCCGGCGATATTCAGTCGTCCGCCGTAGTTGATGATCGACACGAACTTCTGCGACGTGCTGAGCATCTCAAGGTTCAGCACGGTCCCACTGCCGAGCGTCAGTGTCGCACCTGACTCGACGACGAGATTTTCGCTGAGCAGGTAACTGCCGTCGATTTGCCGGACAAAGGTTTTCGGGGCCAGGGAGAGAAGGTCGTCAATGGTGTAGTCCTTGACACGGGCCGTGAGGACCAGCGTGTAGCCGGTGCCCGATGCGACGCGGTAGGGCACGTCCAGGTTGGTGCCGGTCCAGCGCGCGATGGAGGATTCCGTCTTGACCTGGATCAGGCGCTTGTCCTCGCTGGCGACCAGGGCCGCCTCGTTGTCGGGGTTGCCCTTGTAGTTGCTGCCGTCGGTAACCACCGGGTCCAGGTCGGAGGCGCCGGCGGAGGGCCCGCTGGGGGAAGGCGCAGGAGTGGGGGTGGTCGCGCGGACCGCGGCAGTAGCGGCAGGGGAGCCGGTGAGCAAGAGGGCTGCCGCAAGGGCTGCCAGTGCTGTGTGCTTTTTCATGCCGCAGCCTCCGCGGTGCTCAGGGTCGAGGCATTCTGGCCTGCGCCGCCGATCTGGTTTTCGCTGCGTGTCAGCCATCCCTGCTTGTTCATCGTGAGCAGGGCGTAGGTCTTGACCGGCAGGGCAACGATGATGACCATCACCGCTACCAGGGGCAGCAGGAAGATTTCCCCAGGGTGCCGTTTCAGGTGCGAGATGCCGCGGATGCCGCGGCCAAGAAGCATCCACCCGATGGCGAAGGCAACGCCGGTGCTGGTGAGCTCGAGGCGGCTCAGGAGCAGGTAGCCCATGGTGACCCCCATCGTGACCGGCGTCAGCAGGATCTGCAGCACGGTCACTTTGGTAACGAACGGTACCTGCCATAGCCAGCCCTTGTGGATGGCGGTGAGGTAGCACCGGTAGGAGTTCCGGCTCCAGCGCACGCGCTGCTTGATGAAGGCGCTGAGGGTGTTCGGGAACATCGACAGCGCCCGGGCGCTGGATTGGTGCACGGTTTTGAAGCCGGCGCCCAAGACCAGCCAGGTGAGCCGACCGTCGTCGCCGGCGATGCAGCGACGGCCCAGAAAGAACTCGTCCTCCAAGTTGGGCAGCAACGGAACCACCACGGACCTGCGGTAGGCAGCGGTCCGGCCCGAGAGGCAAGCCACGGCGCCGGCTGCGCCCATGGCCGGCACGTAGTTGTAGTAGCGCAGGTTGATCATCCAGTCGGCGATCCGGCGCCAGATGCTCGATTCTCGTTGGAAAACGTTCTGCTGGGTTCCCACCCCGCCGACCAGCGGATCCGCAAACGGCATCTGGACGGAGGCGAGCAGCCCGGGCTGCCAGGACGTGTCCGAGTCGACGAGCACGAGCACTTCACCCGTGGCATCCCTGATTCCCCGGCTCAGCGCCGACCGCTTGCCGGCGTGCCTGAAGAGGATCGGCCGCACCGACGGGATCCCCAAGGCGCTGATGCGCTCGTAGGCCTCGGTGTCCCGGACGTCCAGGACAATGATGATCTCCGTGGGGTTCTGGGCCAGCCACGTGTCGAGGCAGCGCAGAAGGATGTCGGGATCCTCGTGAAAGGACGGGACGATCACGGACGTGGTGGTGCTGAAGTTGTTGACCACAGGCCGGGAGCGCTTGGAGAGAATCACCCGGTAAAGCCAGAGGCCCCAGACGACCAGGCCAGCCAATGCGATGGGCAGGTATTCATGCCACTGCGAAAGGTTGAGGCCCATCACGGCACATCCCGGCGGGAAGGACAGATGGGCATGGAAACGAAATCGGAAGCGGGCATAAAGGTGCCTCGGAAAGTATGCATATGCTTTGAATCCCCCTCGGATGGCGGCGGCTCTGAGTAGCTTCGCTGCGACCTTCAAAACATATTTGGGAGACCCAAGACTGGACCCGAGTAGGGGCTACTAAACTTGTTAGGCACCTTCACAAGTGCCTCTGCTGGGCGTCATGGCAAAAACCACTGGCCGGAGCCGGGGAAGACTACTTGTTTCCTGAGGCAACTACTTGGGCGGTTAGACTTCGTTGGCGTCCAGACGGGATGCGTAAGCCGCGGACAGCAGGCCCTTTTCCGGGAGCGCCGGCCGGGCTAGTCTGCCTCCAGGCGTCCGACGGCGGGAGCCTCGGACGGTTGGGGGACTGTGAAACTCACGGCGGTGTGCGGCCTGGCGGCCCTCGGCCTCGGCGCCGCTTTGCTGACCGCCTGCGGCGGTGCGGCGACGGCGACGGCGCCGTCGGCTTCGGCGTCGACTGCGGCACCGGAGACTTCGCCGCCGTCGACGGCGGCACAGGCGGCGCGGACAGAGGCCGAGCTTCTGCACCTGCTGGAGTCCGCTCCCGCTCCCGCTGACCACGTCGTCGGAACACTGTCCTCCCGCCAGATCCGCGACGAACTCAGCGAATTCAGGGAATCCAGCGACCGCTACACTGCCAATCCGGCGGGCTGCGCCGGGCTGGCATTCGCCAACGCATTGGACGTCACGAAGGGCGCAACGGCCGCCGCGATCTCGGTGCTGCCGGGGGATTCACGGGACGTTGAGTCGATGAGCGCCTTGTCGATGAGTGCAATGTCGGGGCTGGACCCGCAGGCCATGGGACGGGCCAGGGACGCGCTGGCCGACCTGGTCGACCGCTGCCCGGAGGTGGCGCTGTCGGGCGGTAAAGACGGCACCATTCAGTCGGCCGGGCGGCGCATCAGCGTTCCGGCCCGGACAACGGGAGTCCTCGCCGTCCGGGTGCACCATGTTTTCCCTTCCGGGGAGACGCAGGAGACCGTCCTCATCAATGCTTTGCGGGCCGACGTTCTGCTGACCGCGCAGGTCACGGCCCGAAGCCTCAGCGACGCCGATCTCCGCGCCGCTTCCCAGATGCTGGACCGCGCTGCGGACCAGCTTCCGTAGGCAGCAGTCCAACCCTGCGTTTACATTCTGACACTTTATGCATATATTGTCAGCATGAGTGATCGAGCCGACGAAATCGTCGATGCAGCCTACGTGTGCTTCACCCGGCACGGTGCGCGGCGGACGACGATGAACGACCTGGCGGAGCAGGCCGGTATTTCCCGTCCCGCGCTGTACCAGTACTTCCGCAGCAAGGAGGACGTGTTCCGTGCGCTGGTGGAACGACTGCTGGCGGATGCCCTTAAAGCCTCCGAGGGCGCAGCTGCCGCCGGCGCGGACCCGGGGGACCGGCTGGCAGGAATCCTGCTGGCAAAACTGGCCTTGGTGCTGCAGATCTGGCGGGACAGCCCGGCGCACGCGGCCGAGCTCCTGGGCGTGGACACCCGCCTGTCTCCGGACGTGCTGGGCCGCTACGACGAGGCGATGCTCAGCCTGCTGACGCGGACGATCCAGGAGTCCTACCCGGGAGCCGATGCCAGGGACGCCGCCGAGATGCTGCTGGCCTTCACCCGTGGCCTGGAAGCGGGAGTGTCCGACCCCTCCGACTTGCCCGACCGCCTACGCCGCGGCGTCGACATCTTCGTCGCCGGTTTCACCCACCTCACCTCCGAGAAGGAACAACCATGACCACTGCAGTCCTGATTACGGGCGCCTCCTCCGGCATTGGCAGGGCCACCGCCGAACGCCTGCTCAAGCGCCCCGGGTTCACCGTGTACGCCACCGCGCGGCGAACCGACGCCCTCACCGGCCTGGCTGACGCCGGGGCGACCGTCCTGGCCCTCGACGTCACGGACGAAGCCTCGATGGCCGCGGCTGTTCGCACCGTGGAGGAGCGTCACGGCAGCGTCGGTGTGCTTATCAACAACGCCGGTTATGGCGAGTACGGAACCATCGAGGAGGCTGATCTGGATGCCGTCCGGCGCCAGTTCGAGACGAATGTCTTCGGTTTCTCCCGGATGATCCAGCTGGTTCTTCCGGGCATGCGCGCGGCCGGGGCCGGCCGCATCATCAACATCGGTTCGATGGGCGGCCGGGTCACCTTCCCGGTCGGCGGCTACTACCACGCCACCAAATACGCCGTGGAGGCCATCACCGACGCGCTCCGCTTCGAAACCGCGCCCTTCGGGATCCACACCTCCCTGATCGCACCGGGCCTGATCCGCACCGGTTTCGGCGCCACCGCCGCCCGGACCCTCGCGTCCTCCGGACAGGCGGCGGGTCCGTACGCGGCACTGCGGGCGGCGGCGGATGAACAGATGGCCGTCTCCTACGCCTCGCCCGTCCTGGCTGCAGAGCCCGACGCCGTCGCCGTCGCCGTCGAACACGCCGCAACGGCCCGGCGCCCCCGCACCCGGTACACGGTCACCCCTGCCGCCAAGGCCATCGTCCAGTCCCGCCGGTTCCTGGGGTCGGGCCTTTTCGACGCCTACCTCCGCCTACAGTTCAGGAGCACCAAGTGAAGCAAACCACCGACTGGCCCGCGGGCTTCGAGCCCGCCACGGCCCGGGTCTATGCCTACAACGAACTCCACACCCAGCTTTCGCCCGAACAGCTCTGGCCGGTACTCATCGAAGCGGAGGCGTGGCCCAGCTGGTACCGCAACGCCCGGGACGTGGTGCTCGACGGCGGCGGATCCCGGCTGGACGGTGCGTCCCGTTTCAGCTGGACCACCTTCGGCCTGCGGGTCGCCAGCACAGTCCGCGAATTCGAGCCGTGCAGACGGCTGGGCTGGGAAGGCGCCGGGCGCGGGTCCACCGGTTACCACCGCTGGGATCTGCAGCGCACGGCCGACGGCGGCACCCTGATCGTCACCGAGGAGGTCCAAGGCGGAATCATCGCGCGGCTGCTGGGACCGCTGGTGAAGCGCAGCATCGAAAAGCAGCACCAGCACTGGTTGGAGGCCCTCGTGCAGACCGCCGGATCGCGGGCGCCCCGGTCCTAGAACGGGTAGGGCGCGATGTCCGGGCGCATCGTGAGCCACTGGATCTCGGTGAAGGACTCCATGTTGGCGTGGTGCCCGCCGATCCGTGAGCCGTTGCCGGAGTTCTTCACCCCGCCAAAGGGTGAGTTCGCCTCGTCGGAGACGGTCTGTTCGTTGATGTGGACCTTGCCGGAGTCCAGCCGGTCCGCGATGGTCATGGCCATGCCGACGTCGCCCAATATGCCGATGGAGAGGCCGTATTCGTTGTCGTTGGCCAGCGCCACCGCCTCATCGAGGGTGGAGAACTTCATCACGGGCGCCACCGGGCCGAAGATCTCGTCCTTCCAGGCCGGGCTGTCCTGGGCCAGGTCCACCAGCACCGTGGGCTGGTAGAAGCGGCCGTCGTGGGTGCCGCCGGCGGCCAGCCGGGCCCCGGCCTGCACCGCGTCCTGCACGATGCCGTCCACCCGCTGCAGCTGCCGTTCATCGATCACCGGGCCCAGCGCCACGGTGCCGCTCTTCGGATCTCCCACCGGAAGATGACCGGCTTTCTCGGACAGGGCGGCGACGTAGTCCTCGTAGATGTCCTCGTGCACAATGTGCCGACCGGCCGCCATGCAGATCTGGCCCTGGTGCATAAACGATCCAAACGCCGCCGCGGACGCCGCCTTGGCCAGGTCCGCGCCGGGCAGCACGATCAGCGCGTTGTTGCCGCCGAGTTCCAGGTGGGCGCGCTTGAGCAGCCGCCCGGCCGCTTCGCCGACCTTCCGGCCGGCCGCCGTCGAGCCGGTAAAAGCAATCACGCGGACTTCGGGGGCTTCGACGACGGCGGCGCCGACGTCCGCGCCGCCGGGCAGCAGCGAGAGCAG
Organism: Arthrobacter sp. KBS0702; assembly: GCF_005937985.2. NCBI lineage: Bacteria > Bacillati > Actinomycetota > Actinomycetes > Micrococcales > Micrococcaceae > Arthrobacter > Arthrobacter sp. KBS0702. The sequence continues at coordinate 1,099,255 of NZ_CP042172.1, forward strand.
CCCCGGCGGGAGTCCGGCCTCCTCGAAGATCCGCATCACGCTTACGCCGCCGCACACCGCTGTGCGGGGGTCCGGCTTGAGCAGTACGGCGTTGCCGAGGGCCAGGGCCGGGGCGACCGCGCGGATGGAGAGGATCAGCGGGAAGTTGAACGGCGCGATCACGGAGACCACGCCCACCGGCCGGCGCCGGGCGAAGGACCAGCGGTTCTCGTTCGAGGTGAGCACGTCCCCGGCCGGCAGCGAGGGCAGCGCGGAGGCGTCATAGCATTCGTTGGCGGCGATGTGCGTCTCCAGCCCGGCCTTGGGCGGGATGCCGCCGGATTCACGGACGATCCAGTCCTGGACTTCAGCGCCGTGCTCCTCCCAGAGCTGGCCGGCGCGGCGTAGCACAGCGGCCCGTTCCTCGGGATTGCGGGCGGCCCACTCCTTCTGCGCTTTCGCGGCGGTGGTGGAAGCTTCGCGGACGTCCGCTACGGAGGCGACGCCGTAGCTGCCCAGGGTCTCGCCGGTGGCAGGCTCGACGCTGGTGCCGGTTCCGCCGCCGCCGGCGCGCCAGCCGTTGAGGTAGATCTTGCCCTCCCAGAGGGCGGAGTCGAGCAGGGACATGTCCTGTCCTTTCATCGTGGTGCTGCCTTGGGCGTGCGGCGTCTGTCCACACCCGAATGCGAAGGGTGCGGCCCCGTCCATCACATGCCGCGCCGCCGTCGCCGTCAAGACCCGCCCATTTTCAACCCCGTCCGGTGACATTGGACCCTAGCCCCGGGCCGCGGGTGGCGGGCACGGTGGACCATGGCCAACATTTACATTCCCTTCGGGACCGTCGAGGGCCAGACGGCCCGGATCGCCGAGTACATCGCCTACGTGATTCGCGAGCACGGCCACGAGGCCCGGGCGGTCGACCTGCAGAGCGCCGGCGATGACCTCCCGGACGACTGCGACGGCGTCATCGTCGGCGCCTCGGTCCACATGGGCAAGCACGAGGGGTTTGTCACGGATTTCGTCCGCGCGAACAGGGCGGCGCTGGAGCGGCTGCCCTCGGCGCTGTTCTCGGTCAGCCTCGCCGCCCATGGGGACGAGGAGAGCGCGGAAGGCTATGTGGAGAAGTTCGAGGAGGAAACCGGCTGGCGGCCGGCGCACGTCGGCCTCTTCGCCGGCGCGCTGCCCTACACCCAGTACGGCTTCCTCAAACGGCACATGATGAAGAGAATCACCAGCAGCAAAGGCTCACCGGACACGGACCTGTCCCGCGACTACGTCTACACCGAGTGGGACGGCGTCCGCCGTTTCGCCGAGGATTTCCTGGCCGGTTTGCCCGCCGCGGACACTTAGGCCGCTGCGGCCCGCACGTTGTCCGGCGTCGAACTCCCGCGGGCCATCCGGGCCGCCACCAGGTAGACGGCCCCGGTGATCAACGGGACCACGCTTGCCGCGGCCAGCGAGGCCGCCGGGCCGGACCTGCCGACGATCGTGATCAGGAGCGGCAGCGCACCCAGGGCCAGGAGCAGCCAGCCGGCCAGCCCGGTGCGCTTCAGCCCGAGGACGGCCGCCGGGAACGCCAGTGCCACGACGCCGACGGCGAGCACCGGCCCGTTGGCGTCCTGGAAGCTGCGCGCCGTGGCCGGGTCGAGGGCGAACCACACACAGATGGCGACGAATGCCGCGGTCAGCGCCAGCAGCAGGGGAGCGGTCCCGGCCGGCCAGAACCAGGCGAGGGCCGCGAGGATCAGCATCGGCGCCGCCCAGGCCAGGATCATCAGCACCCCGGCGGTGCCGCCCGGCTCGTCCATGGCGTAACCGCCGATGAACGCCCCGCCGAACACGGTGAAGACCGCCATCAGTGCCGCGCCAGTTTTTACCAGGGCCGCGGACCGCCGCTGCGGGTCCGTCTGCCGTTTAGTGACAACCCCCAGCACGACGGCGACCACGACGACGGCGGCCACCGCCAGGATGATGGGGACGGACACAGTTGCCTCCTGGAGACGGTGAGAACCTGTGTCCATTGAAGTCTGTGAGAGTGGGCGGGCCAAGGGGAGAAAGGCCCCGCCGTCCCTCGGAAGGGGTGGGCGATCAGGGATAAAGTCCCCTACCTCCGGCGGCGGTACATTTGGCATAGTGTCCGCCATGGGGAAGTCCCGCAAAAATCACGGAGCGTCCGGCGGCCTTGTCTTCGCGCTGATCGTCGTCTCGCTGGTGGTCGCCTTCTGGCAGTGGATCGTGTTCGGAATCATCCTCTGCGCATTCTTCCGGATACTGTGGGTCTACATCAGCAAGGACGCCCACCCGTATGGGACGCAAAAGAAGCAACGGCCACAGAGGCCCCAGCCCGTCCGGACCAGGCCAGTAGCCAAGGGTGTCGCGGACGCGCCGGTCAGGCCCAAGACCACTCCGGCCCGTGAGTTGCCGTCACCGGACTACCTGCCCAGATGGACCGCCGCCCGCCGGTTTCACTCTGATCGCGAGCATGACGACTGGCAGAAGCGCTTCGACAGCGTGGTCTAGCAACGCACTGCCGCCAAGTCCTCAAACCCCCGCCCCCTGGTAGTGCCTCTCGATGAGCCCCTTGATGTCCTCGTGGCAGCCGCCGCAGCCGGTGCCGGCGCGGGTCTCCCTGGAGACCTCGGCCACCGTCCCGCAGCCGCCGGTCACCGCGGCGGCAATGGCGGTTCCGCTGACCCCGGCGCAGCGGCACACGGTCCGCTCGGGATCAGCGGCAGTAGAAGGAGCCTGGTCCGGGCCGTCCAGCCGCAGCAGCAGCGACCGGTCCGCCGGCAGCTCGGCGCCGCGTTCGAAGAGCTGCACCAGTTCGGCCCCGGTGCGGGGCATGCCCACCGCCACCAGGCCCTCGAGCACGCCGGCCCGGGTGGTCATCTTGACGTAGCGGCCGTGCTCGGGGTCGGACCACTGGGCCACCTGCAGCCGCGCCCGCCCACCCACGGCCCCGGCGGTCAAAGCCTCCTCGTCCCAGGGCTCGGCGGACACATCGCCGGCCACGGCCATAGTCAGGCCGCGGGCCTTGAGCACCAAGACACTCGGCTGTTCCGCCGGCAGCGGCGGCACGGCTTCAGCCTCGGCATCAGAGCGGGACGCCAGCAGGGTCAGGTACCCGGCCAGCCATTCGGCTTGCCGCCAGCCCGGGCCTACCAGCCCGGCCGGCCCACGGGCGCTCCGGCAGGCCAGGCAGTCCGGGTCGGGGCAGCGGACCTCGGCGCAGTCGCCGATCGCGAAAATGTGGGGTTCGTGGTGCGCCCTCAAACGGTGGTCCACGAGGATTCCTGCCGCCGTCGACAGTCCGCAGCCCTCCGCCAGCTCCGTCCGCGGCCGCACACCGCAGGAGAGCACCAGCAGCTCGCCGTCGATCGCGGAACCGTCGTCCAGCAGCAGCGCGGTGAAGCCGCCGTCGTCCCCGGTCTCCACGGCGACCGAGCGGGCGTTGCCGGCCACCCGCACACCGCAGTTCCGCAGGGACGCCGCGAGCACGGCACCGCCACCGCGGTCGATATTGCGGCCCAACGGGTGCGGGCCATTGTGTACCACGGTCACGGTGGCGCCCTCCTCGGCCGCGGCCAGCGCCGTCTCCAGGCCCAGCACGCCGCCGCCCAGGACCACCACGCGCTTACCGCCCGCCACCGCCGCCTGCAACGCCGAAGCGTCCGCCAGGTCCCGCAGCGCCGTCACACCGGCGGGCAGCACCGGGGCGGCCGGATCCGGGTTCAGCCCGGTGAGGTTGGGGATCACCGGGCGTGACCCGGTGGCGAAGACCAGCCGGTCGTAGCCGGGGGAGCTGCCGTCGCCCAGCAGGACCCGCTGCCGGGCCCGGTCCACCCGGCGGACCCGGACCCCCAGCCGGACGTCCACGCCGTCGGCAACCAGTGCGGCCGCGTCGGCCAGCGCCAGGGCGCCCGCCGTAGTCCGGCCGACGCCGAGGTCGGCCACCAGCACGCGGTTGTACGCTGCCTCCGCTTCCTCACCGACGACGGTCAGGTGTACCAGCCCGCTCCGCACCGCCGGCAGCAGCTCGTCGATCAGCCGCGCTGCCACCGGGCCGAAGCCCACCACCACAATCCGCTCCGTCATGGCGCACTCTCCATCTGCAGTACCTCCGCGCGGGCGCCGGCCGAAGCCGGCCTTACCCACACCTTGCTGGTCTTGAACTCGGGCATCCCGGAGAGCGGGTCCGTGGCCGCCTCGGTGAGCCGGTTGGCGCTCTCCAGCCCGGGGAAGTGGAACGGCAGGAACACGGTCTCCGGCCGGATCGCCGCGCTGAGCTCGGCCCGGCAGAGGACCTCGCCGCGCCCGTTCGCGACGGCGACGACGTCGCCCTCGGCGATGCCCTGCGCCGCGGCGGACGCCGGGTGCAGCTGCAGCCGGGCCTCGGGGCGTGCCGCGGAAAGGGCGGCCACCCGGCGGGTCTGGGTACCGGACTGGTAGTGCTCCAGCAGGCGCCCGGTGACCAGGGTCATCGGCGTGCCCGCGGCCTCCGGAACCGCGGCAAATGTCCGGCCGCGGGGCGTCACCGGGGTGAACACCGCCCGGCCGTCCGGATGGGCAAAGGAGTCCCGGAACAGCCGCGGCGTCCCGGTGCTGCCGGCCGGGTAGGGCCAGTAGGCTTCCTCGCCGCGGTCCAGCAGGGCGTAGTCGATTCCCGAGTAGTCGGCGAGCCCGCCGGCGGAGGCGCGGCGGAGTTCCTCGAACACCGTCTCCGGATCTTCGCTGAAGGTCGACGGCGCATCCAGCAGCCTGGCCAGCCGGGCCATGATCCACAGTTCGCTGCGCACCCCGGGCGGGGGAGCGATGGCCCGGCGCCGGCGGAGCACCCGGCCTTCGAGGTTGGTCAGCGTGCCTTCTTCCTCGGCCCACTGGGTGACCGGCAGGATCAGGTCCGCCTCGGCCGCCGTCTCGGATACGAAGAAGTCGCAGACCACCAGGAAGTCCAGGCTGCGCAGCCCGGCGATCACGGCGTTCGCGTCCGGTGCGGAGACCGCCACGTTGGCGCCGTGCACGAACAGGCAGCGGACGCCGTCGGGCTGTCCCAGCGACCTGAGCAGTTCGACGGCGGGGAGGCCGGGGCCGGGGATCGAGGACTCCGGCACGCCCCAGACGGATGCGACGTGGGCGCGGGCGGCGGGGTCGGTGATCTTGCGGTAGCCGGGGAGCTGGTCCGCCTTCTGGCCGTGTTCGCGGCCGCCCTGACCGTTGCCCTGGCCGGTGAGGGTGCCGTAGCCGCTGCGTGCCGAGCCCGGCAGGCCCAGCAGCAGGGCGAGGTTGATGGCGGCGGTGGCGGTGTCCGTGCCGTCCACATGCTGTTCGACGCCGCGGCCGGTCAGGATGTAGCTGCCGCCCCGGCGGGCACCGTCGGCCAGCCGGCGGGCGGTGTCACGGATCAGCCCGGCCGGGACGCCGGTGAGGGTCTGCACCCGCTCGGGCCAGTAGCCGGCGGCGCTGCGGGCCAGCGCCGCGTAGCCGGTGGTGCGCTCCGCGATGTAGCCGCTGTCCGCCAGCCCTTCGTGGATGACCACGTGCGCCAGGCCCAGCAGCAGGGCCAGGTCGGTGCCGGGCAGTGGCTGCAGGTGCAGGCCGCCGCCGTCGGCGGTGAACGCCGCGGTGGCGGAGCGGCGGGGGTCGACGACGATCAGGCCGCCGGCGTCGCGTGCGCCCTGCAGGTGCTGGACAAACGGCGGCATGGTCTCGGCCACGTTGGACCCCAGCAGCAGGATGGTGCTGGCGGCGTCGAGGTCCGCGAGCGGGAAGGGGAGGCCGCGGTCCAAGCCGAAGGCGCGCATGCCGGCCGCGGCGGCGGAGGACATGCAGAACCGGCCGTTGTAGTCGATCCGTGAGGTGCCGAGGGCCAGCCGGGCGAATTTGCCCAGCTGGTAGGCCTTCTCGTTGGTGAGCCCGCCGCCGCCGAACACGCCGACGGCGTCCGGGCCGTAGCGGGCGCGGGTGGCCTTCACCGCGGTGACGATGCGTTCCAGGGCCTCGTCCCAGCTAACCGGGCGGTGCACGCCGTCGGCGCCCCTGAGCAGCGGCTCGGTGACGCGCCCCGGGTGCTCCAGCAACGACGCCGAGGTCCAGCCCTTGCGGCACAGCCCGCCGCGGTTGGTGGGGAAGTCGCGGCCGGCCACCTCCAACGGGGCCGCTTCCAGCGGAGCGGCAGCCCTTGCCGGAGCGGTCAGCGTCATGGCGCACTGGAGCGCGCAGTAGGGGCAGTGCGTGGCGGCGCCGTCGGTCATTTAGACGTGTCCTTTTCCGTGGCGGGTGGCGGGGCGCAGGTAGCAGGCCCAGCAGACGGCCAGCATCACGAGGTAGGCGGCGACGAAACCGTAGAAGGCCGGGGTGTAGGAGCCGCTGGCGGTGTTGGAGGCGTTGAGGACCTGCGGGATGACGAAGCCGCCGTAGGCACCGATCGCGGAAATCAGGCCCAGCGCGGAGGACGCCAGACGCTGGGTGGCCACGGTGCTGGCACCGGAACGGGCCGCGCGGCTGTGCAGGGCGAAGATCACCGGGATCATCCGGTAGGTGGCCCCGTTGCCGAAGCCGCTGGCCGTGAACAGCGCCAGGAAGAGGGTGAGGAAGAGCCAGAAGTTCCCCAGTGGCAGCGTCCAGACCATGGTCAGGGTGATCACGGCCATTGCGGCGAACGCGGTGACGGTCATCCGCGCCCCGCCGAGCAGGTCCGCCATCCTGCCGCCGAAGGGCCGGGCCAGCGAGCCGACCAGCGGGCCCAGGAACGCCAGCGACAACGCCACGGTGCCGACGCCGATCGAGGAGAACGCCGGGAAGTAGTCCTTGATCAGCTTCGGGAACACGCCGGCGAAGCCGATGAAGGAGCCGAAGGTGCCGATGTAGAGCAGCGCCATGACCCACAGATGGGGTTCCTTGACGGCGGCGAGCGAGCCGGCGACGTCGCCCTTGGCGCTGGTGAGGTTGTCCATGTACTTCCAAGCACCGAATGCGGCCAGCAGGATCAGGGGGATCCACATCAGGCCGGCCACGGGCAGGTTAACGGCACCCGCGGCGAGCAGCGTGACGGCGATCGGGACGGCGAGCTGGGCGACGGCGGCGCCGAGGTTCCCGCCGGCGGCGTTCAGTCCCAGCGCCCAGCCCTTTTCGCGGGCCGGGTAGAAGAAGGTGATGTTGGCCATCGAGCTGGCGAAGTTGCCGCCGCCGAAGCCGGCCAGGGCGGCCACGAGCAGCATGACGCCGAACGGGGTGCCGGGGTTCCCCACGCACAGGGCCAGCCCGGTCGAGGGGACCAGCAGCAGCAGGGCCGAGACGATGGTCCAGTTCCGGCCGCCGAAGCGCGGGACCATAAAGGTGTAGGGGATCCGGAGCGTCGCGCCGACCAGGCTGGGCATCGAGATCAGCCAGAAGATCTCGTTCGTGGAGAAGCGGAAGCCGGCCGAGGGGAGCTGGACCACCACAATCGACCAGAGCTGCCAGACCACAAAGCCCAGGAACTCCGCGAAGATGGACCAGTTCAGGTTCCGGCGGGCGATGCCGCGGCCCAGGGACTCCCACTGTTCCTTGTTCTCGGCGTCCCAGTTGGCGATCCAGCGGCCCGGGCGGTATTCCAACGCCGGGCCGCCGACGGCGGTGCGAGCGACGGGTGCTGTGCGGTCGGGCGCCGTGGGTGCGGTGTCGGCGTCGTGGTTCGGGGAAACGCCGGTAATGGCGTCGGCAATGCGTTCAGTCACGGGGACCTCCTTCGGGGTGTCCCTCAAAACTAGGGACGCCGCGTTTCCGGGACCCTCGTGCTTTGTTAACGTGCTGTGACGTTTGCCTATCGGCGCCTTTGTGACGGCGTGAGGCCGCGGCTCTTCAGCGCTTCGATGACCTGCTCGACGGTGGGCGCGCCCGCGTGGCCGCCGGGCGTGGGGTAGATCCGGCAGGCGAGTTCGACGCTGGGCGCCCCGCCGGGGAAGAGATCGGCGCCGTCTGCCGTGATCGTGGGCGAACCGGCGAATCCGGTTCCGGCGGTGTCTGCCGCAGACTCGATCAGCCGCAAATGGACCGCGACGTCGTCACGCCCCAGGGCGGCCAGGGCCGCTTCGACCCTTTCGAGCGCACGCACCGTGTTGGGGCAGTCAGCGATGTGGAGCAGTTCAATTTTCATGCTCAGCCGTGCCGTGGCGGTATGGAGAGGGTGATAACTTCCGGTCCGGGACCGCATCCGCAACCCTCGCTGCAGCCCGTAGCACCGCCGTCGGCGCCGCCTGAGGTGTCGCCGTCGTCTTCGCCTACGACGGGGTGGGGAACTGCGGCATGGGGGACGGCGCAGCAGACGTCGCCCTTCCAGGCGTTGATGCCTTCGCGGACGGCGATCCCGGCGATGACCAGTGCCGCGCCGGCGTCAGCCCACCACCATCCCAGCGTGCTGTTCAGGACGAGACCGAGCAGCAGGACCGCGGAGAGGTAGGTGCACAGCAGCGTCTGTTTGGAATCGGCCACCGCGGTCCTGGAGCCGAGTTCCCGGCCGGCCCGGCGTTGCAGCCACGACAGGACCGGCATGACAGCCAGGCTCAGGGCAGCGAGGACGATTCCCGGGGTGGAATGCTGCGCCTCGCCGCCTCCGGTCAGCGAGCGGACGGAGTCCACGGAGACGAACAGTGCCAGGGCAAAGAAGGAGATCGAGATGATCCGCAGGGTCAGGTGCTCGCGCCGTTCCGGGTCTTTCGCGGAAAACTGCCAAGACAGGGCGACCGCGGAGGCGACCTCGATCACCGAATCAAGTCCAAAGCCGATGAGGGCGGAGGAGTCCGCGACGTTGCCGGCCCAGAGCGCGACGACGGCCTCAACGATGTTGTAACTGATGGTCGCGGCCGCGAACAGCCGGATGCGCCGGCTCAGCGCGGCGCGGCGGGCGGCGGTAGGGGCGGACTGCCTTGTCGTGGTCATGCCAGGCACGTCCCGTCAGGGGCGCAGCAGGCCGGGTCAACGGCCAGAACGACGCCGAGCAGGTCCCTGAGCGCGTCGCCCAGCCGGTCGTCGGCCAGCTCATACCGCGTCCGCCGGCCGTCCGGGGCGGCCACCACCAGGCCGCAGCCACGAAGGCACGTCAGATGGTTGGACATGCTCTGCCGGGAGACCCCCAGGGAATCAGCGAGCTCCGAGGGGTACGCGGCCGCCTCCGCCAAAGCCAGCAGAATCCGCGCCCGGGTGGGGTCGGAGACCGCGTAGCCGAACCGGGCCAACACCGGGGCATGTGTCAGGGTATCCATCTGCCCAAAGTACATCCGTGCATGTATTCAGGCAATTTTGTCTTCAGGCAATTTGTCTTCAGTTGCGTTCCCCGCTGGGCTTTTAGCCGCCGACGCGAGACGCAAGTCGGACCGACACACAGCGTCCAAATAGTGGAACATTTGTCCATTGGGTGGACGCGAGGAACTATTATCGGACTTATATACATTCCTTAGCCGGCCTCCCTCCGCAGGGCGGTCCGGTCTTCATGAAAGCGTTACTACATGTCATCCACTGCCACTTCAGCGGAGCAAGGGTCTGCCCAGCAGGTGAACTCGCGCGGCCGCGTGATCGTCGCCAGCCTGATCGGCACCACCGTTGAGTTCTACGACTTCTATGTCTACGCCACGGCCGCCGTCCTCGTCTTCCCGAAGCTCTTCTTCCCGGGCCAGAACGAGACCACCCAGCTGCTGAGCTCCTTCGCTGTCTTCGGCGTCGCGTTTATCGCCCGCCCGCTCGGCTCGATCGTCTTCGGCCACTTCGGTGACAAGTTCGGCCGCAAGGGCACCCTCGTGGCGTCGCTGCTGACCATGGGTATCGCCACCTTCCTGATCGGCTGCCTCCCCACCGCCCTGGTCCCGGGCTGGGAGTTCTGGGCGCCGGCCCTGCTCGTCGTCATGCGCTTCGCCCAGGGTCTGGCCCTCGGCGGCGAGTGGAGCGGCGCGGCCCTGCTGGCCACCGAGAACGCGCCTGCCAACAAGCGCGCCATCTATGGCACGTTCCCGCAGCTGGGCGCCCCCATCGGCTTCATCATCGCCAACGTGCTGTTCCTGGTCTTCAGCTACACGCTGGCTCCCCAGGCCTTCGCCGAGTGGGGCTGGCGCGTGCCGTTCCTGGTCAGCGCCGTGATGGTCATCATCGGTCTCTACGTCCGGCTCAAGCTGATCGAAACCCCCGCCTTCACCAAGGTCCTGGAGTCCAACGAGGTTGCCAAGCTGCCGCTGGGCCGCGTCTTCAAGACCAGCTGGCGCCCGCTGATCCTGGGCACCTTCATCATGCTGGCCACCTACGTGCTGTTCTACCTGATGACCACGTTCACGCTGACCTACGGCACCAAGCCGACGCTGGCCGGCGCGCAGGCCGCCGCCGAGAAGGCCGGCAAGCCGATGAGCGAAGCCGCAGCCGCCGCGTTTGTCCCGGGCCTGGGCTACACCCGCAACGACTTCCTCTGGATGCTGATTGCCGGCGTCGTGTTCTTCGGCATCTTCACCCTGGTCTCCGGCCCGCTGGCCGAGAAGTACGGCCGCCGCAAGATGCTGATCGCGGTCACCGCCGGCATCTTCGTCTTCGGCCTGCTTTTCGTCCCGCTCTTCAGCGCCGGCTTCGCAGGCACCATGGGCCTGCTGATCATCGGCTTCTCGCTGATGGGCCTGACCTTCGGTCCGATGGGTGCGCTGCTGCCCGAGCTGTTCCCGACCAACGTCCGGTACACCGGGTCGGCCATCAGCTACAACGTCTCGTCGATCCTGGGCGCGGCCGTGGCACCGTTCATCGCCGTCTGGCTCTGGGAAATGGCGAAGGGCAGCCCGGTGCTGGTGGGCGTGTACCTCACGTCCATGGCAGTGCTAACGCTGATCGCCCTGTTCGTGAGCAAGGAAACCCGCGACCTGGATTACGAGAACAACGTCGCCTGACGCTCCAGCCCGGTTACTGGCTGAAATGCCCGGTGTGTTCGGTGAACACGCCGGGCATTTCCGTGTCGCGGGGCGGTGGCGGCTGAGTAACTGGGCGGGAAGGCGACGGCGGCGGCCCCGCGACGGCGGCCGCCCGCACCGGCGCGGCGGGGTTACCGCGCGTAGCGCTCCACGAAGTTGCGCAGGATGGCCATCGGCTCGGTGACGTTGTGCTGGCGGGCCTGGGCCATCAGCTCCTCGGCCGAGTCGGGCGGGAAGTACCCGGCATGGCGGTAGATGTCGATCCGGGTCGTCAGGCCCTCGACGTCGAGCTCCGGGTGGAACTGGGTGGCGTAGAGGTTGGTACGGATCCGGAACATCTGCACCGGGCAGGTCTCGGAGCTGGCCAGCAGCACCGCGCCGCCGGGCAACACGGTGCACGCCTCCTTGTGGCCCACAAACGCCGTGAACCGTTCCGGCAGCCCGCGCAGGAGCGGGTCCTGCTGCCCGGCGTTGGTCATGCTGACGGTGACGCCGCCGAGCCCTTCGCCGTAGGTCCGGTCGATCACGGCGCCCTGGTGCAGGCCCAGCGTGCCGACGCCGTAGCAGGCGCCCAGGAACGGGAAGTCCTCGGCCACGATCCGGTCCAGCAAGGCGAACAGCTCGCGCTCCACCCGGTGCTGGACCTCGCTCTTGTGCTCTGCAGGGTCGCTGGAAGTGAAGGGGCTGCCGCCCACGATCACGCCGGAGTACTCGCTGAGCTCCAGCTGGGGCAGCGGCGCGGCCTCCATCCTGATCCGGTGCAGCTGGGCCTCGGCCAGCCCGGTGTAGCGCAGGTAGGCGAGGTATTCGTCGTCGGCGGCGGCGTCCTCGGCGCGGGAGGCGAGCAGCAGGAAGGGCTTCACGTAACTAAGTCTGCCTCCCGCCGCCCGCTGCCGCTATTCGGCCGTCTCGCCGTCCTCGATCATCGCGATGACGGCGCCCGCGGAGACGGTTTCCCCGGCCGACGCGGAGAGCCCAATCACGATGCCGGCTCGGTGCGCGGTGAGCGGCTGTTCCATCTTCATGGCCTCCAGCACGACGACGAGGTCACCCTCGGAAACCCGCTCGCCCTCGGCGACCGCCACCTTCACGATGGTGCCCTGCATGGGGGAGGTCAGGGCGTTGCCGCCGGCCGGAGCCGCCGTGCCGGCGCTGCGGGAGCGCTTCTTGACCTTCGCCGGCTTGCCGCCGCCGGAGACGGTGCCCAGGGACGCCGGCAGCACCACCTCGAGCCGCTTGCCGCCAACCTCGACGACGACGCGCTGGCGGTCGCCGGCGTCGGGCGTTTCGGCCCCCGCACCGGTCGGCGTCCAGGCGGGGATGTCGTTAACGAAGGAGGTCTCGATCCAGCGGGTGTGCACCTTGAACGGGCCTTCGGCGGGAGCGAAGTCGGGGTTGGTGACGACGGCGAGGTCGAACGGGATGACGGTGGGGATGCCCTCCACCACCATTTCCTCGAGGGCCCGGCGGGAGCGCTGCAGGGCCTGGGTGCGGGTGGCGCCGGTGACAATCAGCTTGGAGAGCATCGAGTCGAAGTTGCCGCTGATGACGTCCCCCTGTTCCACGCCGGAGTCGATCCGAACGCCGGGGCCGGTGGGGTTCAACAGTTTGGTGATGGTGCCGGGGGCGGGCATGAAGTTGCGGCCCGGATCCTCGCCGGTGATGCGGAACTCGATCGAGTGGCCGCGGACCTCCGGGTCGCCGTAGCCGAGCTCCTCGCCGCGGGCCAGCCGGAACTGCTCGCGGACCAGGTCGATTCCGGTGACTTCCTCGGAGACGCAGTGCTCCACCTGGAGGCGGGTGTTGACCTCGAGGAAGGAGATGGTGCCGTCCTGGCCGACGAGGAACTCGCAGGTGCCGGCGCCGAGGTAGCCGGCTTCCTTCAGGATGGCCTTGGAGGAGTCGTAGAGCCGCTGGTTCTGTTCTGCGGTGAGGAACGGGGCGGGGGCCTCTTCGACGAGCTTCTGGTTGCGGCGCTGCAGCGAGCAGTCGCGGGTGGAGACCACGACGACGTTGCCGTGCGCGTCGGCGAGGCACTGGGTCTCGACGTGGCGGGGGGCGTCCAGGAAGCGCTCGATGAAGCATTCGCCACGGCCGAAGGCGGCGGTGGCCTCGCGCACGGCGGATTCGAAGAGCTCGGGGATTTCCTCGCGGGTGCGGGCCACCTTGATGCCGCGTCCGCCGCCGCCGAAGGCTGCCTTGATGGCGACCGGCAGGCCGAACTTGTCCACGAATTCGAGGATTTCCTCGGCGGATTCGACCGGGTCGGCGGTGCCGGGGACCTGCGGGGCGCCGACCTTCTCGGCGATGTGGCGGGCCTGGACCTTGTCGCCGAGGGCGGAGATGGCCTCGGGGGAGGGGCCGATCCAGGTGATGCCGGCCTCGATCACCTTGGCGGCGAATTCGGCGTTCTCGGCGAGGAAGCCGTAGCCGGGGTGGACGGCGTCGGCGCCCGCACGCTGGGCCACCTCGATCAGTTTGTCCATCACGAGGTAGGACTCGGCGGCGGTGTTGCCGCCCAGGGCGTACGCCTCGTCGGCGAGCTTGACGTGCAGTGCGTCGCGGTCCGGATCCGCGTAGACGGCCACGGAGGCGATGCCTTCATCGCGGGCGGCGCGGATGATGCGCACAGCGATTTCGCCGCGGTTGGCGATCAGCACCTTGCTCAGGGGGCGGGTGCCCGGCGTGGTGGTGGCGGGCACTGGCGTTGCGGACTGCTCCGAATTTGCTGACAAGGCGTCTCCTTCTTTCCTTCAGGGAGCCTAGCGCGGTTTTGTGGGTTCCGCCGATATTACTTGCGGATCCCGCGCGTAAACGGCCCATCCTTTGTGGGGTTCCTACAAGGCCGTGCGAAATGGCTCACTCGGCGCGGATGTCGGCGGGGTTGGCGGCCCCGCCCGTCCAGAGCTCGGTGACGCCCACCCTGGCCTGGCCCAGCAGGGCCCGGAGGGTGGAGATGGAGAGCCCGACGACGGTGTGCGGGTCGCCGTCGACCTTGCGGATGAACGCCCCGCCGTAGCCGTCGATGGTGAAGGAGCCGGCACACTGCAGCGGTTCGCCGGTGGCGATGTAGCTGTCGATTTCGTCCTCGCTCATCTCCAGGAAGTGCACCTCCGCGGAGTTCACGGAGCCGAGCGTCGCGCCGGTGCCGCCGTCGCTGTCCGGGTCGGTGTCGCGGCAGTCCACCAGCCAGTGGCCGGTGTGCAGCACGCCCATCCCGCCGCTCATCCGGAGCATCCGCTCCTTGGCGACCTCGGCGGTGTACGGCTTGCCGTGGGCCTCGCCGTCGAACTCGAAGACCGAGTCGCAGCCGATCACCAGGGCGCCCTCGGCTTCCGGCAGCGACGCGACCGCCTCGGCCTTGGCGCGGGCCAGCAGCAGGGCGGTGTCATGCGGGTCGGTTACGCCGTAGCGGGCCTGGACGGCGTCCTCATCGACGTCGGAGACGAGGACTTCGTGGGCGATGCCGGCGTTGCTGAGCAGCTTGGTGCGGGCGGGGGACTGGGAAGCAAGAATGAGGCGGGTCACGGAACCAGCCTAGTTGACCCCGCGTTGCCCTTGCGTGCGCCGCGGGGCGCTCACCTGGCGGGGCGAAAGCCTCTGGCTGCGGATTTTTTGCCGTGGTGTGGTGGAGCCAGAATCCCATAGGGAAGCGAGGATTCCATGGCTGGTTGGCTCGTAGCAGGCGTCGCCACGGTGGGCGCCGGAACGTATCTTGGCTGGGACGGCTTCACCATTCAATTGGGAAACCTGATGGTGATCGTCGCGATGCTCGTCCTCTTTGTCCTGGCCCTCGTCCTGCCCTTTCCCGGCGGAAAGGGGCGGAAATGACCGCCCGGACGAAACCGGCGTACGGCGTGCAAACGCAGGACGATGACGCCCACACCTGGACCGGCAAAGCCCGGCGGTGGATGCTGGCGAAGCTGCCTCCGGACAAGCTCCTGCCCGAAGACCAGCCAAGCTATGTCATGTCCTGGGCCTATGTCTTCGGCATGGGCGCTATCGCTTCGCTGCTCTGGATCATCGTTTCCGGGGCCGTGCTGGGGCTGAACGGACCGCTGTGGTATCACGTTTCCGCCCTTGGCAGCTTCATCAACAGCACTCACTTGTGGAGCGTCGAACTCTTCTTCATGTTCATGGTGGTGCACCTCTGGCTCAAATTCTGGATGGCGGCCTGGCGCGGTGGCCGGGCACTGACCTGGATCACGGGAATGGTCTCCTTCGTCGTTTCCATCGTGGCGGCATTCACCGGGTACCTGCTCCAGACGAACTTCGATTCCCAGTGGATTGCCTTCGAGGCCAAGGACGCCCTGAACGCCGTGGGAGTGGGCGGCTGGTTCAACGTGGCAAACGTCGGACAGATCTTCGTTTGGCACATCACCCTGCTGCCCTTGGCCGTCGGCGCGGGAGTGGTCCTGCATGTCCTGCTGGTCCGGGTCCACGGTGTGGTGCCGCCGCTGGAGGCCGCCGGGAGTGATGCCCAGTTGCATGACAGTGGCCCGGCGCCCGGCGGCACTTTGCCGCCCGCTACTGCCCAGGAATCCACCAAAGGCGGCGGCGCAGCGTGAAGGCCGGCCGGGAACGCAGCAGCACGTCGTGGCGGAAGGCGGACGACCTTGCCGGCCGGCCGTGGACAGGCCGGGTCCGCGAATACGACCTCCTCAAGGAGCTCACCATTGGCATCGTGGTGGTGGGCCTGCTGGTACTCGGTTTGTCCGCCGTCTTCGGCTCCCCGGACGAGCCCAGCGTGAGTCTCAAGACGTGGGCCAGCGCCGCCCCGGCAGATTTCGTCGCAACGGCGGCCAAGGAGCTCGCCGGAACATCGGACACCGCGGGGTACGGGCCGCCCTATAACGCCACTCCGGACGCGTCACAGAAAATCGGCCCGGTGGATCTCCAAAGTCTCGCCGGCGTCCGGCTCCCGGTCGATACCGCCAACGACTTCGTGGTCGGCCCGCTGGAGGCCCTGCCGTCGCCACCGGCCGCATTGGCCGAGTGGAAGGCCGCTACCGACCAACAGCGCTCCGACTGGGCCGCCGCCTACTCCGACGCCCTCGCCGCAGCCCCCGACAATGACCCGACCAAGGTGGCAGCCGGGGCGTATGGCCCGGTCCCCGGGCTCACCGGCTCATTGTTGGAGATGGCACGCAGCGGAGCCCTGGACGGCGTGCTCCAGGGCGGCTGCACGCAGCGGAGCCCTGGACGGAGTGCTCCAGGGCGGCGGAAATTTCTACAGCATGGACTACACCCGCAGCCTCCTGTTCCTCGGCGACGGCAGCTATTTTCCGGACCTTGCGGCAAGCCAACATCTCTCCGGAGACCAATGGGGCGTGATGAATGAGACCGGCGACACCCCCGGGCAGTCCTGGCTGTGGCTCTTCTCGCTCCTCTACCAGGTGGAGCCGTTCAAGTCCTCACCCAGCGTCGACGCCCTTGCGGTGTTCACAATGGTGGTGTTGACCGCGTTGCTGACGCTGCTGCCGTTCATCCCCGGTCTGCGGTCGCTGCCCCGGAGGCTCCCCGTTCATCGCCTGATCTGGAAGGACTACTATCGGAACCGCTGAGCGGATTTATCGGCAAAACGTGGCCCGGCGTTGCTTCGGCCGACCCTGGTGGCGGCGGCATCTGGGAGCGGCAGATGGCTCGGCAATGAATGTCAGGGGTGCTCTGTAGGCTTCTTCCATGGACGGCAATCAGAGGCCCGAAGTGGTTCAGATGGCAGGCATGACGGTCGCGGACCTGGTCCGGATCGTGGCCGGCCTCCCGGCCCCGGCCGGCGCAGCCGCGCTCATCGGTGAGACTCGCGAGCTGGAGGACCTGAAGTCCGCCCTGGCGGCCCGGCAGGCACGGAATGCCGTCGCCTTCGACCTGTCCCAGCGCCGTGATCAGTCCCTTGCCGGTCTCCCGGTCGACGAGTTGGGCGTCGGGGTTGCGGCGCAGATCGCACTGGCCCGGCGGGAATCACCGGCCAAGGGCGGCCGGCTTTTAGGCTTGGCGAAGGCCTTGGTGACGGAGATGCCCCACACCCTCGCCGCGCTCGAGACCGGGCAGCTCAACGAATGGCGCGCCACGCTGCTGGTGCGGGAAACGGCATGCCTGTCCGCGGAGGACCGGGCTGCCGTCGACGAGGAACTCGCGGCCGATACCGGGACGTTCGACGGCGCCGGAGACCGCCGCATCATCTCCGCCGCCCGGGCCGCAGCGTACCGCCGGGACCCGCGATCGGTCACCCAGCGCGCGGCTCATGCCGCGACCGAATGCCACGTCAGTCTCCGCCCGGCGCCGGACACCATGTGCTACCTCACCGCACTGCTGCCGGTCGCGGCCGGTGTCGCCGTGCAGGCGGCCCTGACCCGGCATGCCGATTCGGTCCGCAGCTCCGGTGATCCCCGCTCCCGTGGCCAGCTAATGGCCGACGCCCTGGTCGAACGCACCACCGGGAAGGCTGGCGGGATCAGCGGCGTCGAGATCCAGCTGGTCATGACCGACCGCAGCTTATTGCAGGGCGACAGCGAACCCGCTCGGCTCCCGGGCTATGGCGTCGTCCCGGCAGGCTGGGCGCGGCAGCTGTTGGTCGGGGCCGGAGACACGACCGGCGCCGGCCAAGGAACGGATGCGGGCAGCGACACTGACGCAAGCCCCGCGTTCAGGATCTGGCTCCGCCGGCTCTTCACCGACCCCGCCACCGGGGAACTCCTCTCGACGGACTCCCGCGCCCGGCTCTTCCCGGCCGGGCTGCGCCGGTTCATACAAGTCCGCGACGAAACCTGCCGCACGCCGTACTGCGACGCCCCGATCCGGCACCTGGACCACATCATCCCCTGGCGCAGCGGAGGGGCGACTACCTCCGGCAACGGCGCCGGGCTCTGCGAAGCGTGCAACCACACGAAAGAAACACCGGGCTGGAGCGTTAGGCCCCGACCCGGCCCCCGGCACACAATCGAAACCACAACCCCTGTCGGTTACAGGTACCGTTCGATGGCACCGCCGCTGCCGGGCACCTGTCCCACTGGCGCGCCGTTGCCCAACGCAGCCGGACCGGCCACGGACGCAGGCCATCACCGCCGCGAACTACGGCATCACGCCAAGACCGTTAAACGCACCCGTTACTTCCGGGCGCTCGCGGCCTAAGTGGCGGCGTCCGTGGGACGGGTGACGTCAGCGGGCGCCCACCTGCTCCGGCTCACCTTCGGGCTCGGCAGCTGAGTCGGCTGCAGCGTCCGCCGCCGGCTTGCGGAGCTTGGCGCCCTCGACGTCGACGTCAGGCAGGATGCGGTCCAGCCAGCGCGGCAGCCACCAGGCCTTGCTGCCCAGCAGGTACATCACGGCCGGGACGATCGTCATCCGGACCACGAACGCGTCGACCAGCACACCGAAGGCCATTGCGAAGCCCAGCGGCCGCACCATGTTCAGGTGCGAGAAGATGAAGCCGGAGAACACGCTGACCATGATGATCGCGGCGGCGGCGACTACGGCGGCCGCATGGCTGAAGCCGGAGCGGACCGCGTGCTTGGCGGTTTCGCCGTGCATGTAGGACTCGCGCATGCCGGAGGCGATGAACACCTGGTAGTCCATGGCCAGGCCGAACAGCACGCCGATCAGGATGATCGGCAGGAAGCTCAGCACCGCGCCCGGGTTCTCGACGCCGAACACGCTACCCAGCCAGCCCCACTGGTACACCGCGACGACGCCGCCGAAGGCTGCGGCGAGCGAGAGCAGGAAGCCGCCGGTGGCCAGCAGCGGGACCACGATGGAGCGGAACACCAGTAGCAGCAGGATCAGCGAGAGCCCGACGACAATCGCCAGGTACGGCGGCAGCGCGTCGCCGAGCTTGGTGGACACGTCCACGTTCCCGGCGGTCTGTCCGGTGAGCCCGATGCCGACCCCGGTGGAGTCCTTGATCTGGGCCTTCTCGGCGCGCAGCTCGGCCACCACCTTGACTGTGCTGGCGCTGGCCGGGCCCTCCTTCGGGAGGACCTGGAAGACGGCGGTGCGGCGGTCCTCGCTGAGGGCCAGCGGCACGGCGGCGGCAACGTTGTTCGTGCTGCGCAGGATGTCCGCCACATCGAACTGCTTGGCCTTGGCGTCGGCCTCGCTCAACCCCGCAGGCAGGTCGCCGACGACGATGATCGGCCCGGTCATGCCCTCACCGAAGCTGCGCTTGGTGACGTCGTAGGCCTGGAAGGCCTGCGAGGCCACGGGCTCGGAGCTGGCGTCGGGCAGGGCGAGCCGGAGCTGGCTGGCGGGCAGCGCCACCACGCCCAGCAGCGCCACACCGGCCAGCAGGGCCAGCCAGGGATGTCGGGTGACGACGCCGCCCCAGCCGTGGCTGCTGCGGTACTCGTCCTTGGCCAGGTCCGCGGTGGCATGGTCCGGCGCGGCGTTGCGCCGCTCCGCCTTGGCCCATGCCCGCCTGGACACGAGCCTGCGGCCCACCAGCGACAGGATCGCGGGCGTCAGCGTCAGGGCGACGACGACGGCGACAGCCACCGTGGCGGCGGCCGAGAGGCCCATCACCGCCAGGAAGGGTAGGCCCGGCACCACGAGGGCGGCGAGGGCGATGATCACGGTGAGGCCGGCGAAGAGCACGGCATTGCCGGAGGTGCCGGTGGCCAGTGCCACCGACTCCTCGGGGTCCATCCCGGCGAGCAGCTGGCCGCGGTGCCGGTTGACGATGAACAGGGAGTAGTCGATCCCGACGGCGAGGCCGAGCATCAGGGCGAGCATCGGGGAGATGGAGCTCATGTCCACGGCACCGCTGAGTGCGATGGTTCCGCCGACGCCGACAGCCACTCCGACGATTGCCATCAGCAGGGGAAGCCCGGCGGCAATCAGCGTGCCGAGCATCACCACCAGGACCAGAGCCGCGACGGCGATGCCGATGATCTCTGCGGTGCCGAAGATCTCCGAGATGTCCTCGCTGATCTCCTTGCTGGGCAGCGCGGTCACGTTGGCGTCGGACACCTCTTTGACGATGTCCTGGACTTCCTGCCGCACCTCGGGCTTCAGGCCGTTGATCGAGGTCTTGAACTGGACCTGGGCAATGGCAGCCCTGCCGTCCTCGGAGACGAAGCGCAGGCCGCGGGAAGCCTCCAGCTGGCGCTTTCCGAGGGCCAGCTTGGCGTCGCCGGCTTCAAGGTCCTTGGTCCCCGCGTCGAGCTTGGCCTGGCCTGCCGCGAGGGCTGCCTTCTGCTGGCCGAGCTGGGCGTCGATGGCAGCCGGCGGCAGACCGGCGGCCGTCATCTGCTGTTCGGCAGCTGCCAGCTGGCCCTTTCCGGCGGCGAGCTCAGCGGCGGCCTTGTCCAGCTGGGCCTTGCCGGCCGCCGCCTGCTGCTCGCCGGCGGCGAGGTCCGTGGCGGCTTTGTCCAGCTGCGCCTGGGTTGCGAACGGGTCAACGGTCCCCTGCACGTCGGGTATGGTCTTCAGCTTCGCCAGGGCGGCGGACACGGCCTCCTGGCCGGCCTGGCTGAACCGCGCGTCGTTGGCCTCGAAGACGATGCTCGCCGAGCCGCCCGAGGACGCCGGGAGCTCCTTCTTGAGCTTGTCCGCCATCTGCTGGGTTTCGGTGCCCGGGATCTGGAAGTTGTTGGACAGGGTGCCGTGGAAGGCGGCCGCGGCACCGCCGACGGCGACCATGACGGCGAGCCACAGCGAGATGACGAGCCAGCGGTGGCGGTAGGAGAATTTGCCGAGGCGGTACAGCAGAAGTGCCATGTCAGAACCGATCTGGGGAAGGGGCGGCGGTGGCGGCGGGAGCGGCTGCCGGAGAGGAGAATCCGGAGCCGAGCAGGCTCATGGAGTCGATCAGGAGTTGGCGCAGGGTAGAGAGCGAGGCGGGGGAGAGGGAACCCTCGCAGCGGGCGAACCAGAGATCCATGGCGGCTTTGCCGCAGGAGATCACCGAGCCGGCGAGGGCCCTGAGGTACAGTTCGTCGACCTCGACGCCGGCGCCCTGGGCGAAGCGCACCCGGGCGGCGTCAATGATTTCCGCCGTGCAGTGGTCCCAGGCTTCCAGCTCGGAGCGGTTCAGCTGCGGGTTGGACTGGCCCAGACTGTAGAGCTCGGCCAGCGGCGCCACCGTCATCGGGTCCGCGAGTTCAACCAGTGCGGCGCGGGCGGATTCCAGGATCGGCTCGTCGGCCGGACGTAGCCGGAACTGCTGTAGCGCCGTGTCCAGGAAGCCGTGGGTCACCGAGGCGATGACCGCCTCGGTGCTGCTGAAGTAGTTGAAGAAGGTCCTCCGGGAGATGCCGGCGGCGTCGGCGATGTCCTCCACGGTGAAGTTGCCCGGGCCGTTGGAGCGGAGCAGGCCGAGGGCCGCCTCCGTGATGGCATGGCGGGTGGCCGCCTTGTTGAGCTCGCGCCGCGACGGGGCGGCCGGTCCGGCAGCAGCGGACCCGGGAGCAGCGGACCCGGCAGCGACGTCGGGCTCGGAAAGGGCAGGGGTGGGCATGCACTTACACTATGTGCATGTTTGCACTCCGGGCAACTTTATTCGCTGACGACGGAGCCGCCGTCGGATCGCCGGGCCAACTGCAGGGACTGGCCGGTGGCGCCGGCCTCGCCCTCACCCAGGGGGATCGCGAACACGGCCGTGCCGTAGGCGCAGATTTCCGTCCAGTTATTGGCCATGCGCGCCGTGTCGAACCGCATTGCGACGATGGCGTTGGCGCCGCGCTGTGCCGCCTCTGCGACCATCCGCGCCATGACCTCCTGCCGGCTCTCGTAGAGGACCTGGGTCAATTCCCGGAGCTCGCCGCCGGCCAGCGACCGCAGCCCCGCCGCCACCTGGCCGCCGATGTCCCGCGCGCGGACGGTGAGCCCCATGACCTCGCCGAAGACGGCGTCGATCCGGTGGCCGGGGATGTCATTCGAGGTGACAATCAGCATGTCCTGAGCCTAGCCACTTTGCCGGCCGAGGCAACGAAAAAGTCCGGCCGGAATCTTTCACAGGAAGATGAAAGGTTGCGGACAGCTCCAGCCGAGGCCGCCGGAGCAGAATGAACTCACGTCTTGAAAAAGACAGCGCAGCAAAACAGAACCGAGCCGTCACCGCGCGGCAGATCCAGGAGACATCAGATGTCACGTACCAAGAGAATCACGCTCGGCGTTTCGGCCACGGCCATCGCCCTGGGCGCCGGCCTCGGACTGGCCGGGATGGCTTCCGCCACCACGACGCCGACCCCCGCCCCCAGTGCCAGCTCCAGCGCCCCGACGGACGGCAGCACCATGCCCGGTGACGGCGTGGGCATGCGTGGCGGCCACGGCCACGGCGGCGAACGCGGCGAACGCGGCGGCTTCGGCGGTGCGAAGGCCTCCGAGCTGGCCACCAAGCTCGGCGTCGACGAGGCCAAGGTCACCGCGGCCCTGAAGGCCTTCCGCGACGCGCACAAACCGACCACCCCGCCGGCCGAAGGCACCAAGCCGGACCGCGCCGCGATGGAGGCGGAGCTGGCGAAGTCCCTCGCCGCGTCGCTCGGCATCGACGAGGCCAAGGTCACCGCGGCCCTCGAGGAGCTCCGGACCGCCGAACAGTCGGAGCACGCTGCGGCGCTGAAGACCCGGCTGGACAAGGCTGTCAGCGACGGCACCCTGACCCAGGCCGAGGCCGACGCGGTCACCAAGGCCGTGGAGAAGGGCGTCATCGGCGGAGGCGGCCACTAGCCCCGCCCGGCCAGAGGCAAAAAAGTAGTCCCCGGGAATTCCCGGGGACTACTTTTGTGTTCGGTGCCTGGGCAAATGCCCGGGCCTTTTTGCCTAGGCCTTCGCGCCGGCCAGTTCGCGCCCGTCGGCAGCCGGGGCGTTGGCGTCGGCGTCAACCGGAGCGGCGGCGGCCGGGGCGTCAACGACGTCGTCGCTGAACGGGTCGCCGTTGCGCGGGGCGTTGTAGAGCGCCTCGTCCAGGATGCCCTGGCGCTTGGCCACGATGGTGGGGACCAGAGCCTGGCCGGCCACGTTGACCGCGGTGCGGCCCATGTCCAGGATCGGGTCGATCGCCAGCAGGAGCCCGACGCCGGCCAGGGGCAGTCCCAGCGTGGAGAGCGTCAGGGTCAGCATCACGACAGCGCCCGTGGTGCCGGCAGTCGCGGCGGAGCCCAGCACGGAGACGAGGGCGATCAGCAGGTACTGGGTGATGTCCAGCTGGATGCCGAAGAACTGCGCCACGAAGATTGCGGAGACGGCCGGGTAGATTGCGGCGCAGCCGTCCATCTTGGTGGTGGCGCCCAGCGGCACGGCGAAGGAGGCGTAGGCGCGGGGTACACCCAGGGAGCGCTCGGTCACGCGCTGGGTCAGCGGCAGGGTGCCCACCGAGGAACGGGACACGAAGGCCAGCTGCACGGCGGGCCAAACGCCGGAGAAGTACTGCTTGATGGAGAGGCCGTGGCTGCGGACCAGGATCGGGTAGACCACGAACAGCACGAGGGCCAGGCCCACGTAGATGGCAAAGGCGAATTTGCCCAGGGAGCCGATGGTGTCCCAGCCGTAGACGGCCACGGCGTTGCCGATCAGGCCCACGGTGCCGAGCGGGGCAATCCGGATGATCCACCAGAGAACCTTCTGGATCACGGCCAGGGCGGAGGCGTTGAGGTTCAGGAACGGCTCGGCGGCCTTGCCTACCTTCAGCGCGGCGATGCCGACGGCGATCGCGATCACGAGGATCTGCAGGACGTTGAAGCTTACGGCGGTGGTGGCGACGCCGTCGGTGACGGTGGTGCTCGCCCCGAGGCCCAGGAAGTTCTTCGGGAACAGGCCGATCAGGAAGGCCCACCAGTCACCGGACTTGCCGGCGTACTTGGCCTGCTGGGTGATGCCGGTGCCGGCGCCCGGCTGCAGCAGCACGCCCAGGCCGATGCCGATCAGCACGGCGATCAGCGAGGTGATCGCGAACCAGAGCAGCGTGTTCCAAGCCAGCCGGGCCGCGTTGGAGACGGCGCGCAGGTTGGAGATGGAGCTGACGACGGCGGTGAAGATGAGGGGCACGACGGCGGTCTGCAGGAGCGAGACGTAGCTCGAGCCGATGGTCTGCAGCGTGGCGCCGAGGGCGTTCGGGTTGGTCTTGGTGCTGCCCGTGTACTTTGCGAGCAGGCCGAGGCCCAGTCCGACGATCAGCGCGGCGATGATTTGGAAGCCAAAAGAGCCGGCCCATTTGGGCAGCTGGAAACCGGGCTTTCCTGCGGTTGCGGGGGTGCTTGTCTGAGTGGTCACTCGAACACGCTAGGACCGCCGCCCATAACACGACGAACGAACGTTGAGAAATATTACGCGGCGCCGTTTTGTCGGCGCCCACAAGATCCCCGCAAAGACGCCGAAAGACCACCCGTTTGTGAAGATATTCCAGCGCACAGTGTGGCGATTGTCTCTCCCCGTCGGACCGTCGCGGGGCCTCAACTGTCCGTTCGCGCGTTGGCGCGGGGCCTCAAGTGTCCGTTCGCGCGTGGATCGGGTGGGAAGGCGGCCGTGCCGCTGCACGGCCGCCTTCCCGGGCAGCGAGATCTACCCCAGCAGCGCCCGCTTCAGCGTGTCCAGCCCCACGGACCCCATGTTGAGCGCCTTGGTGTGGAAGGCCTTGAGGTCGAAGCCCGGCCGGGACTCGAGCTCGGCACGGATCTGCTCCCAGAGCCGCTGGCCCACCTTGTACGACGGCGCCTGCCCCGGCCAGCCGAGGTAGCGGGTGAACTCGAACTTCAGCTGGCCCTCGCTGATCGCAAGGTTCTGCTTCAGGAACTCGTACCCCGTGTCCGGAGTCCAGGTGCCCGACCCCCAACGCTCGGGCACCTCCAACTCCAGATGTACGCCAATGTCGAACACCACCCGGGCCGCCCGCATGCGCTGCATGTCGAGCATGCCCATGTGGTCGCCCGGATCCTTCAGATAGCCCAGCTCCTGCATGAGCTTTTCCGCATACAGGGCCCAGCCCTCGCCGTGGCCCGAGGTCCAGCAGACATTGCGCCGCCACTTGTTCAGCAGTTCGCGCCGGTAGGTGGCGGTGGCGACCTGCAGGTGGTGGCCCGGAACGCCCTCGTGGTAGACCGTGGTGGTTTCGGCCCAGGTGGTGAAGGTGTCCTCACCCGGCGGCACGGACCACCACATCCGGCCCGGGCGGCTGAAGTCGTCCGAGGGGCCGGTGTAGTAGATGCCGCCTTCCTGGGTGGGGGCAATCTTGCATTCGAGGGTCTTCATGGGGTCTGGGATGTCGAAGTGCACGCCGGCGAGGTCGGCCACGGCCTTGTCGGAGAGCTCCTGCATCCAGGCCCGGAGGGCGTCGGTGCCCTTGAGCTGGCGGGCCGGATCGCTGTTCAGGATCTCCTTGGCCTCCTCCACCGTGGCGCCGGGGCGGATCTGGTTGGCCACGCGCTCCTGTTCGGCGATCAGTCGGTCGAGTTCCTGCACGCCCCAGGCGTAGGTCTCCTCGAGGTCCACCGTGGCGCCGAGGAAGGAGCGTGAGGCCAGGGCGTAGCGCTCGCGGCCCACGGCGTCCTTCTCCGGGGCGGCCGGGAGCAGCTCGGATTCGAGGAAGCCGGACAGCCGGGCGTAGGCGGCGCGGGCGGCGGCGGCACCGGCATCGAGCTTGGCCTGCACGTCCGCGGGCAGCGCGCCCTCGGCGGTCTTTGCCTCGGCGGCCAGTTTCGCGAAGAATCCGTCCTCCGCGGTGTGCTTGGTGGCCTGCTCGATCACGATCCGCACCTGCCGGGCGGCGGCGACCCTGCCGGCCTCCTTGGCGGCGCGCAGGGACACGATGTAGCCGTCCAGGGCGGCGGGGACATTGTGCGCCCGGCCCGCGATGTGGTCCCACTGCGCGGCGGTGTCGGTCGGCATCAGGTCGAAGATCGCGCGGATCTCCTGGGGCGGGGACGCGATGTTGTTCAGCTCGGCGAGGTCCCAGCCGGATTCGTGGATTTCCAGCTGCAGGCCGAGGCGCTCCCGCATGGCGTCCAGGGTGACAGCGTCGACGTCGTCCGCGGGCTCGAGCCCCTCCAGCGCGGCGAGGGCCTCCCGCGCGGCCGCGGCGAACTCGTCGTGCCCGGCCGGCGAGAAGTCCGGGTACTCGGTTTCGTGGCCGGGCAGGCCAAGTTCGGTGGCGAAGCTCGGATTAAGCCGGATCAGGGTGTCCGTGAAGGCGTCGGCGACGGCGTCGATCGCGGTCTGCGGGCGCGGCGGCACCGGGTTGTCGGGCGTGGTGTTCTCAGTCGTTTCGGTAGTCACCCGAACGAGACTAGCCGGGCAGCGCCAGTTATGAAAGGGTTACTGAACTTTTATTAGCCGCGGCTGCGCTTCCACGAACCGGGGCCGGGCTTGGGCGCCAGCTGCAGCTGCTGCCGCCGGATCCAGTGCCGTGCGCCGGGCTTCTCCGGCGCGGCCGGCTCGCCGCTGCCCAGGGAGAGGACGACAGCGGTCAGCGCCGCCAGTTCCTCCGCCGTCGGCTCGCCCTTCACGACGGACAGCAGGCTTTCGGCCGGGGCCGGCTGCTCGGCGGGTTCCACAGGCTCGGACCCGGTCACAGCGGGATGTTCCCGTGCTTCTTGGCGGGCAGGCTGGCCCGCTTGTCCCGCAGCGCGCGCAGGCCCTTGATGATCTGCAGGCGCGTCTCGGACGGGGCAATGACCGCGTCAACGTAGCCCAGCTGGGCGGCCTGGTACGGGTTGAGCAGTTCCTCCTCGTACTGCCGGATGACCTCGGCGCGCTTGGCTTCGACGTCGCCCCCGGCCTCCGCGACCGCGGCGAGTTCGCGGCGGTACAGGATGTTCACCGCGCCCTGGGCGCCCATCACGCCGATCTGCGCGGTGGGCCAGGCCAGGTTGAGGTCGGCGCCGAGCTTCTTGGAGCCCATCACGATGTACGCCCCGCCGTAGGCCTTGCGGGTGATCACGGTCAGCTTCGGCACGGTGGCCTCCGCGTAGGCGTAGAGCAGCTTGGCGCCGCGGCGGATGATGCCCTGGAACTCCTGGTCCTTGCCCGGCAGGAAGCCCGGCACGTCCACCAGCGTGATGATCGGGATGTTGAAGGCGTCGCAGTGCCGGACGAAGCGGGCGGCCTTCTCCGAGGCGGCGATGTCCAGGGTGCCGGCGAACTGCATCGGCTGGTTGGCAACGATGCCCACGGTGTGGCCCTCAACGCGGCCGTAGCCGATGATGACGTTCGGCGCGTAAAGCGACTGCATCTCCAGGAAGTGCGCGTCGTCGACGATCTGCTCGATCACCTTGCGCATGTCGTAGGGCTGATTGGCGGAGTCCGGGATCAGCACGTCGAGGGCGAGGTCGTCGTCGTCGAGCTCCAGCTCCTGGGAGTGCTCCAGCACCGGGGCCTCGGCGAGGTTGTTGGAGGGCAGGAAGTCCAGGAGTTCGCGGACGAACTCCACCGCGTCCGCCTCGTCGGCGGCGAGGTAGGTGGAGGTGCCGGTGTTCGCGTTGTGCTGCCGCGCCCCGCCCAGGGTTTCCATGTCCACGTCTTCGCCGGTGACGGTCTTGATCACGTCCGGGCCGGTGATGAACATGTGCGAGGTCTTGTCCACCATCACCACGTAGTCGGTCAGGGCGGGGGAGTAGGCGGCGCCGCCGGCGGACGGGCCCATGATGAGCGAGATCTGCGGGACGACGCCGGAAGCGTGCACGTTGTTGCGGAAGATGTCCGCGAACATGGCCAGCGAGGCGACGCCTTCCTGGATGCGGGCGCCGCCGCCGTCGAGGATGCCGACGACGGGGCAGCCGTTCCGCAGCGCGAACTCCTGGACCTTGACGATCTTCTCGCCGTTGACCTGGCTGAGCGAGCCGCCGTAGACGGAGAAGTCCTGGCTGTAGACAGCCACGGGGCGGCCGTCCACGGTGCCGTAGCCGGAGACCAGGCCGTCGCCCAGCGGCTTCTTCTTTTCCATGCCGAACGCGGTGGAGCGGTGCACGGCGAGGGCGTCGAACTCCACGAAGGAACCGGCGTCGAGCAGCAGGTCGATGCGCTCGCGGGCGGTGTTCTTGCCACGGGCGTGCTGCTTCTCGATCGCTTCCGGGCCGGAGGGCTGCTCGGCACGGGCCTGGCGGTCGCGGAAATCGGCAATCTTTCCCGCGGTCGTGGTCAGATCGTGGCTCATCAAGTGTCTCCGGCTCTGTTGGTCTTTGCAGTAGCTGGCCCGTGTGGCGCTTAAGTGGATTCCACACAAAAACATGGCCGTGCTGGCAAGTCTAGTGACGGTATTCGCGCACGCCGCTGTAGAAAACCTACAATTTTCGTTCCAACCCCTCACTTCAACCCCTCACTGCCGCCCGCTCCGTTCCAGCCCAGTTGTCCGGAGTTGCACCGGGGCGGGTCCCCGGAATGCCGCGGGCGCGCGCCGCATTTCGGCCGCCACGGCGGGAGTAACCGGGCGGGAGCGTCGCGCCCGGCCCGCAAATGGGGATGTTACTGGTCAGTAACATCGGCTAAAGTGTCCCTATGACTTCAAGCAACGACGCTTCCGGCACCTCCCCGCAGCAGCAGAGCCCCTATCAGGCCTCGGGTTCCCTCCAGGGCCGCACCATCGTGATGTCCGGCGGCAGCCGCGGGATCGGCCTGGCGATCGCCACCCGGGCCGCCCGGGACGGCGCCAACATCGTGCTGCTGGCCAAGACGGGCCAGCCGCACGCCAAGCTCGAGGGCACCGTGTACTCCGCCGCCGAGCAGATTGAGGCGGCCGGGGGGCAGGCGCTGCCGCTGGTCGGCGATGTGCGCAACGACGCCGACGTCGCCGGCGCCGTCGCCGCCGCGGTCGAACGCTTCGGCGGGATCGACATCGTGATCAACAACGCCTCGGCGATCGACCTGTCCAAGACCGATGCCTTGGACATGAAGCGCTACGACCTGATGCAGGACATCAACGTCCGCGGCACGTTCCTGCTCAGCAAGCTCGCCCTGCCCGCGCTGCGCGACTCCGACGCCGGGCAGATCCTGACGCTTTCACCGCCGCTGAACCTGGATCCCAAGTGGGCCGGGATGCACCTGGCCTACACCATGGCGAAGTATGGCATGAGCCTGACCACCCTGGGCCTGGCCGAGGAGCTCAAGGTGGACGGCATCAGCGTGAACTCGCTGTGGCCCTGCACCCTGATTGACACGGCAGCCATCCGCAACATGCCCGGCGGCGAGCAGATCGTCCGCGGTGCCCGCGGCCCGCAGATCATGGCCGACGCGGCGCACGCGGTGCTGACTGCCAGCAACGCGGTCCCCGAATCCGGCAGCTGGAGCGGCAACTTCTACACCGACGAACAGGTCCTGGCCGCGGCCGGCGTGACCGACTTCGCGCCGTACAGCCTGGGTGCGCCTGAAGACCGGCTGGTCCCTGACATTTTCCTCTGAGTTTCCGGCGGTTTCCCACGGCCCGGGCGTGGACCGCGGCCGCCGAAACTCCCCATCTTTGCGGGTTCGACGCCGTAAGTCCGCGGCGTTTCGGCCCAACCCGCCGGCGGCGGCGTCCAAACATGGGGACGTTCCGCGGTGACTGGCCCGGCGCCGGCGGAGCGGTAACTCGGTAGGATTCAAGCATGGAAGCCGCTCAGGAGACACCGGACCGTCCACCCCTGGACCGGGGCGCCCTCGGCGACGCCGCGTTCCTCTCGGCCAATGGCATTCCGCAGCTGAGCGTGGTGGAGTCCACCGGCTCCACCAACGCGGATCTGCTGCACGGCGTGACCGTGGATCCCCAAGCGTGGCCCGACCTCTCCGTGCTCGCCGCCGAGTACCAGAGCGCCGCCCGCGGCCGCCTCGACCGGCACTGGGAAGCACCCGCCCGCAGTTCCGTGTCCGTCTCGATCGTGCTCCGGCCGGTCAACGCCGAGGGCCGGCCGCTGCCCACCCAGAGCTACTCCTGGCTCTCGCTGTTGGCCGCCCTGGCACTGCGGGAGGCCCTGCTGGAGACGGCAGGGATCCCGGCCGAGCTCAAGTGGCCCAACGACGTGCTGGTCCGCGGCAAGAAGATCGCCGGCATCCTCGCGCAACTGGGCCCGCTGGGCGACGGCGCCGTGCCCCCCGTGGTGCTGGGAACCGGCCTGAACGTCACTCTCACCGCGTCCGAGCTGCCCGTGCCCACCGCCACGTCGGTGCTGCTGGAACAGCCCGCCACTGTGGACCGGACCGCGCTGCTCAAGAGCTACCTCTCCCGTTTCGCCACGCTCTACCGCAGCTTCTGCAACGCCGACGGCGACCCCGCCGCGGGAATGGCGGGCGGACCTTCGCTGCACAAGCGGGTGGAGCACGTGCTGACCACGCTCGGCAAGCAGGTCCGGGCCCAGCTCCCCGGTGACCACGAGATCATCGGCCACGCCTCCCGGCTGGACGACTACGGTTCCCTGCTGGTGGTCGATGCCGGTGGACACGAGCACCTGGTGACCGCCGGCGACGTTGTGCACCTGCGCCCCTGGACCCCTCCCGGCGAGGCCCGCGGCGAAAGCGGCTATGCGTAAGGAGCTCCTCCCGGGCGAGCAAGTGATTGTTGTTACCCGCCCCCAGCCCCGGATGCTGATTGGTCCGGCCCTGGTGTTCATTCTGGTCTGCGCCCTCACCGCCTTCGCCTGCGCCTGGATCGTGAAGGGCGGGCCGGCCAAGCTCGTCCCGCTCGTCACCCCGGCCTGGACGCCATGGCTGCTCGGCGCCAGCCTCGCACTGGGAGCATGGGTCCTGGTTGCCTACTGCCTGCCCAAGGTGGTGACCTGGCACGCCAGCCGCTACACCCTGACCAGCCGCCGCCTGATTGCCCGTTACGGCATGTTGCGACGGCGCGACCAGCAGGTTCCGCTGGCCGCAGTCCGTAATGTGGTCATCGAACAGACCCTGCTCCAGCGGTCATTGCGCTCGGGGAATATATCCTTGGAAACCGGGTACCCCGCACGCACGGTGATTCCGGATGTCCCCGAGGTCATGACGTTCCGGAACTTCATCCTCGACGCGATTGACGAAATTCCGGAGGGTGAACTGATTGAGGCCGACGACACGATGCGCGACACCGGCGATTGGCCACGGGACATGAGGGAAGGTGGAAGAGATGAACGCTGAGAACGCGCACCCGGACACCGGACTCCTGGCCCCCGAGCCGTCGGACGTCCCCGAAGCTGTCGTCGACGTCTCCGCCCTCGAAGTGGCCGTGCTGGACTCCGCAGCCGCCGAGGCAGCCGCAGCAGACGACTCCTCCCTGTCCGCCGACGACGCCGACGCCGCCCCCGACGCCGCCGAATCCGCCCCCGACGGCGCCGCAGCCGCGGCGCCCGCCACCGGCACCATGTCCGCCGAACGCCTCGCCACCAAGGCCCTGGAGCAACGGCTGCTGGGCGGCGAACGCAAGCTGCGCCGCCGCGAGGTGGCCGCCGGCGCCGGACTGTCGCTGCTGTCCGCCCGGAAACTCTGGCGCGCCCTGGGCTTCCCCAACCTGGGTGACGAGGACGTGGCGTTCACCGAAAGGGACCAGGCAGCCCTGAGCACGGTGGTGGACCTGGTCCGCGCCGGCAAGCTCACCGAGGAAGCGGCCATCTCGGTCACCCGCGCCATCGGCCAGATGACGGACCGCATGGTGGTCTGGCAGATCGAGGCCCTGGTCGAGGACATGGTCCACCAGCAGGGGGTCACCGACGCCGTGGCCCGCAAGCGGCTGGTCGCCGAGCTGCCGTCCCTCGTGGACGCGCTCGAGGAAATGCTGGTCTACTCCTGGCGCCGCCAGCTCAACGCCGGCGTGCAGCGGCTCGCCGTTCGTGCCGAGGCGGGCCTCGCCTCCAGCGAGGAGGGCCGCGAAGGGGACGAGGACGACGCGCCGCTGCCGCTCGCCCGCGCCGTGGGCTTCGCGGACCTGGTCTCCTACACCAGCCTCTCCCGCCGGATGAACGAAAAGACACTCGCCCAGCTGGTGCAGCGC
The DNA here is from genome assembly GCF_005937985.2 of Arthrobacter sp. KBS0702. Classification (NCBI taxonomy): domain Bacteria; kingdom Bacillati; phylum Actinomycetota; class Actinomycetes; order Micrococcales; family Micrococcaceae; genus Arthrobacter; species Arthrobacter sp. KBS0702. Next base: position 1,131,010 of record NZ_CP042172.1, read on the forward strand.
TTCGAAAACAAGTGCGCCGAAATCATCTCCGTCGGCGGTGGGCGCCTGGTGAAGACGGTGGGCGACGAAGTGCTCTACATTGCCGAGACTCCCGCGGCCGGGGCCGAGATCTCGCTGGCCCTCGCCCAGGCGTTCAACGAGGACGAGATCCTGCCGCAGGCCCGCGTCGCGATGGTCTGGGGCCGCATCCTCTCCCGGCTGGGCGATATCTACGGTCCCACCGTGAACCTGGCCGCCAGGCTCACGGCGCTGGCCGACCCCGGCACGGTGCTGGTGGACTCCATGACGGCCTCCGCGCTGGAACACGACGAACGCTTTGTGCTGCTTCCGCGGGACGCCGAGAACGTGCGCGGATTCGGCGAGATCCACCCCGTGGAGCTGCAGCGCGGCAGCGGAAAGGGCCTGGTCCTGGACTAGGGCGGTTCCACACCGTGGTGACCCTGCGGCGCGCAACCCGCCGTGGAGGCTCTGAACCCGGTACTATCCCGGTAGCGCGTTCCGCGTGGAGGCCCTCCGCGCCGCACCGGCGCACGGGGAACCCACCCCCGTGCGCCCCGGATTCACCGTGCATTTCGGTGGCCGTTCCTTCGACCTAGGACAGGTATGACATCCCAACCGTCTTCCGTTCCTCCAGCCGGGGCTTCTGCAGCTCCATCCGGAACCGCGCCCAAGGGTGCCCCCAGCCTCCGGCTCAACTCCGGCTACGGCACTGACCGCGGCCTGCGCCGTGAGATGAACGAGGATTCCTTCATCGCCGTAGACCCGGTCTTCGCTGTCGCCGACGGCATGGGTGGCCACGAGGCCGGCGAGATCGCTAGCGGCATTTGCGTGCGCACCCTCGCCGAGGTTCCCCAGCTCGCCACGGGGGAACGGGGCGCCACCGCGGCGATCGTCCAGCAGGCCCTGCTGAAGGCCGACGCCGACATCCGCGAGGCGACCGGGTCCCGTGCGGGCACCACTCTTTCCGGCGTCGTCGTTGTGGAGCAAATGGGCATCCCGAACTGGCTGGTGATGAACATCGGCGATTCGCGCACCTACCGCCTCAGCCAGGGCCAGCTCAGCCAGGTCAGCGTGGACCACTCCGAGGTGCAGGAACTGGTGAACGCCGGCGAGATCACCACGGCCGAGGCTGCGGTGCACCCGCGCCGCCACGTGGTCACCCGTGCCCTCGGCACCGGCGACGAGACGGAAGCCGACTACTGGCTGATGCCCGTCGAGGACGGCGACCGGATCCTGGTCTGCTCGGACGGCCTCAACGGCGAGCTCGACGACGAGCACATCGCCCGGGTCCTGGGCGCCGAACCGGACCCGCAGGCCGCCGTGGACCAGCTGATCCAGGCCGCCCTGCGCAGCGGCGGCCGCGACAACGTGACCTGCATCGTGGTGGACGCGAGCAACGCGGCCGACGCTGATAGCGCTGCCGGACAGTCACGCCGATGACCGGACAACGCCGGTGATCTAGGGCAGGATAGGTCTGTGAGTACAGGGAAGACTGCAACAGAAACCGACACCCACAGCCCTGACGGGGAACTGGTCCCGTCCGCGGCCGTGCGCGAAGAGTACGAGGAACTGGTCGAGCAAGTCCGCAAGCACCGCTTCGCGTACTACCAGGAGGACGCCCCGATCATCTCCGACGCCGAGTTCGACGAGCTCTTCCGGCGGCTGGAGACCATCGAGGCCATGCACCCCGAACTGGTGGCCAACGATTCCCCCACCCAGGAGGTCGGCGGTGAAGTGTCGGCCGCCTTCGCCGCCGTCGAGCACCTGACCCGGATGTACAGCCTGGAGGACGTGTTCTCGCTCGAGGAACTGGAGGCCTGGATCCTCAAAGCCGAGGCCGGCATCGCCAAGCTCGGCAACGGCGGCACCCCGCCGTCGTGGCTCACCGAACTCAAGATCGACGGACTGGCCGTGAACCTGCTCTACCGCGACGGCGTCCTGGTGCGGGCGGCCACCCGCGGCGACGGCTTCACCGGGGAGGACATCACCCACAACGTCCTGACCATCAAGGAAATACCGCAGCAGCTCAAAGGCGGCAACTTCCCGGCCGAGATGGAAATCCGCGGCGAGGTCTTTATCCCGTCCAGGGCGTTCGCGGAGTTCAACGAGGCGCTGATCGCGGCCGGCAAGGCGCCGCTGGCCAACCCGCGCAACGCCGCCGCGGGCTCGCTGCGCCAGAAGGACCCGGCGGAGACCGCCAAGCGGCCGCTGAAGATGTACGTGCACGGCATCGGCGCCCGCGAAGGCCTGGAGACCGGCAGCCAGTCGGACACCTACCGCCAGCTCGCCGACTGGGGCCTGCCCACGAGCCCCTACTTTGAGGTACTCCCGGGCCTGAAAGAGGTGCTGGACTTCATCCGGCGCTACGGTGACAAGCGGCACAGCCTCAGCCACGAGATTGACGGCATCGTGGTCAAGGTGGACGACTTCGCCACCCAGCGGGCCCTCGGCTACACCTCCCGCGTGCCGCGCTGGGCCGTGGCCTACAAGTACCCGCCGGAGGAGGTCAACACCAAGCTGCTGGACATCGCCGTCAACGTCGGCCGCACCGGCCGCGTCACCCCGTACGGCGTGATGGTGCCGGTCAAGGTCGCCGGATCCACGGTGGAGATGGCCACCCTGCACAACCAGGAGGTCGTCAAGGCCAAGGGCGTCAAGATCGGGGACATCGTGGTGCTGCGCAAGGCGGGGGACGTCATCCCGGAAATCGTCGGACCCGTGCTGGCCCTCCGGGACGCCCAGGATCCGCCGGTGCGCGACTTCGTGATGCCCACCGAATGCCCCGCCTGCGGCACCCCGCTGGCGCCGGCCAAGGAGGGCGACGTCGACATCCGCTGCCCCAACGCCCGGTCCTGCCCGGCGCAGCTGCGCGAACGCGTCTTCCACCTCGCCGGCCGCGGCGCCTTCGACATCGAGGCGCTCGGCTGGGAAGCGGCCATCGCCCTGACCCAGCCGGCCGAGCCCAAGGTCGCCCCGCTCACCACCGAGGCGAACCTGTTCCGGCTCACGCCCGAGGACCTGGCCGACGTCCGGATCCGCCGCGAAAAGCGCTCCAAGGGCGTGCCGACCGGCGAGTTCGAACTCGTGCCCTACTTCTACACCAAGGGCACCGCCAAGGTCCCGTCCAAGCCGACGGCCACCACGGAGAAGCTCTTCAGTGAGCTTGAAAAGGCCAAGACCCAGCCGCTCTGGCGCGTCCTTGTGGCCCTATCCATCCGGCACGTGGGGCCGCGGGCGTCGCGCGCCCTGGCCACCGCTTTCGGGACCATGGACGCCATCCGGCAGGCCTCGGAGGAGGAGCTCGCCGGCGTCGACGGGGTGGGCCCGGTGATTGCCGTGGCGCTCAAGGAATGGTTCGCCGAGGACTGGCACCGCGACATCGTGGACAGCTGGGCGGCCGACGGCGTCCGGATGGAGGACGAACGCGATGAGTCCACCCCGCGCACCCTCGAGGGCCTCACCGTGGTGGTTACCGGCAGCCTTGAAGGTTTCAGCAGGGACGAAGCCAAGGAAGCGATCCTGGTCCGCGGCGGCAAGGCGGCCGGCTCCGTTTCCAAGAACACGAGTTACGTGGTGGCCGGCGAAAACGCGGGCACCAAGCTGGACAAAGCCGAGCAATTGGGCCTGCCGGTGCTGGATGAGGACGGCTTCCGCGCGCTGCTCGCGTACGGGCCGGCCGGCCTCGACAACGCCGGAGTCGGAGCCGCCGACGGCGACGCTGACGCCGCCGACGCCGAGGACGGCGAGGACCACCAGGAGGCGGCCGAGTGACCTCCGGACCGGCCGAGTTCCCGGAGGCGTCCGCGTTCCTGGAGCTGGCCCGGGAGGCCGCCGCCGCCGGTGCCGCGGTGTTGGCCGGCCGGAGCGCCGGCGCCCTGGACGTCAGCAACAAGGGCGATTCGGGGGACTGGGTGACGGCCTTCGATCTTGCAGCGGAGGCCGCCGTCCGCGAGGTCATCACCCGCACCCGGCCCGAGGACACGATCACCGGGGAGGAGGGCGGCACCGTGCTGCCCGAGACCGTCAGCGGCTTCCGCTGGTCGGTTGACCCGCTCGACGGCACCACCAACTTCATCCGCAACATCGTCTACTACGGCACATCGGTGGCGGTGGCCGGCCCGGACGGCGCGTGGCTGGCCGGCGTCGTCCACGCCCCGGCGCTGGGACGGGTCTACTACGCCTCGCGCGGCCACGGCGCCTGGGTCGAGGACAACGGGCGGCGCACGCCGCTCAACGGGCCGGTGCCCGGCCGGACCGGGCAGATCCTGGCGACGGGCTTCAGCTACGACCCGTCCGTCCGGGCCGAGCAGGCGTCCGGGCTGGCCGGACTGATGGAGGGGTTCGCGGACGTCCGCCGGCTCGGATCGGCAGCGCTGGACCTCTGCCTCGTGGCCGACGGCACCCACGACGCCTACGGCGAACGCGGCCTGAACGAACACGACTTCGCCGCCGGCGCCCTGATCGCGGAGGAGGCCGGCTGCTGGGTGCGGCGTCCCCGGCTCACCAGCGTGCTCGACGGCGGCCCCTCCGACGAGGAGCGGCTCGCGGCCTGGACCTGTGCGGGACCCCTGGAGCTCTCCGGGAAGTTCCCGCTCTGATAGTTCCATCACGGAAACCGCCCGCTGGCGTCCGGGCCCGCCCGTGCGCCCGTAACATAGACAAGTGCATTCGCAGATCCTCATTCGTCCCGCCGTCCCGGCCGACTACGACGCCGTCGCCCGCATCACCCGGGACGCCTACCTGGCCGCCGGCCACTTCGAGGACGCGGACCACCCCTATATGCAGCAAATCCAGCAGGTCGCCCGGCGGCACGAGAACGCGACCATCTGGGTGGCCGAACGCGCCGGCCAGGTTGTGGGTTCCGTGACCCTCGCCGTCGCGGGGGAGCCGTACGCGGACATCGCCCGGCCCGACGAGCTGGAATTCCGGATGCTCGTGGTGGACCCGGCGGTCCAGCGCAGCGGCGCCGGCAAGGCCATGGTGCACGCCATCATCGAACACGCAAGGTCGCTGCCCGGCATCACGGGCGTGGCCCTGACCACCGGGATGACCTGGGAAAGCGCCCACGGCCTGTACCGGAAGACCGGCTTCCAGCGCGTCCCCGAACGCGACTGGTTCGTGCCGGACACCGACATCAAACTCCTGGTCTACCGCCTGGAGTTGTAACACCAGGCCGCTTGATGCCGTGCAGCAACCGTCCGGGGGCACTTTGGGCGCGATGTTCGACGTCGGCGCCCTAGTTGACGGCGTGTCCGTGCCAAAGTGCCCCCGGAGCGCAGCCCCAGGGCGGGGAAAGCCTCGGCGGCCGGCACGCAGCCCGGCAAAAACCCGCCCGCCCGACACATTTCCACCGGTTTACCCGCCCTGGCTTATGCCGCCCTAAAGTGGTGCCGACTCCACGCCCCACGGTGAAAGGCACTTCCATGCGCAAGACATTCGGCACCGGTTCCGTCTGGGAACAGAAGGTCGGCTACTCCCGGGCGGTCCAGGTGGACAACACCCTCTACATCTCCGCCACCGCCGCCAGCGGCGAGGACGGGATCGTGGGCGAGGACTTCTACACTCAGACCCGCTTCATCCTGGACAAGCTCGGCAGCGTCCTGGCCGACGCCGGCTTCGGCTACGCGGACGTGGTGCAGTCCAAGCTGTACCTGACGGACATCAGCCAGTGGGAGGAAGCCGGGCGCGCCCACGGCGAAGTCTTCGGCGAGATCCGCCCCACGCTGGCCCTGGTCCACGTGCTCCCGTTCCTGGATCCCAAGATGCTGGTCGAGGTCGAACTCGTCGCGCAGAAGAGCGTCAGCTAACACCAACGCGGGGTCACTTACGGTCCGTCCCGGGGCCCCGAATGGGCCGTTGGTGACCCCGCGATGCGTTGCGGCGGGGTCGACGAGCCGGAACCGCCTAACTTCGGGCGTCCGGGGGCACGCCGTAGCGGTGTTCGGGCCGGCCGGTGGTGCCATAGCGCAGCTGGATGTCGACGGCGCCGTCGTCCGCGAGCGAGGACAAGTAGCGCTGCGCGGTGGCCCGGGAAACACCCACCCGGGTGGCGACTTCCGCCGCCGAGTACTGTTCGCCCGGCTCGAGCGACTCCAGCACCGCAGCCTCGGTCGCGGACCGCGGACGCGCCGAGGACGCGACGTCGCCGGGGATCAGGGCGCGCTTGGCCCGTTCCACCGTGTCCTGCGTGAGGTTCCCGGCCTGGGCCAGGATCCGCCGGTAGCGGGCGTAGGAGCGCAGTTGCTGGGATAGGGACTCGGCGGTAAAGGGTTTGAGCAGGTAGCCCAGGGCCCCGCGGCGGAAGGCCAACCGGACGGACGCCGCATCCGAGGCGGCGCTGAGGATCATGGTGTCCACGTCCAGCTGGCGCAGCAGGTCAAGTCCGGAGGCGTCCGGCAGGTACACGTCCAGCAGCACCAGGTCCGGCCGGAGGCTGTGGATGGACTGCAGGGCCTGCGACGCCGAGCCGGCGGGAGCGAGTGCCAGGAAGCCGGCCACGGAGTCCACATAGGCCGCATGCAGCTTGGCGACGTGGAAATCGTCGTCCACGATCAGGACCCGGAAATCGTCAGACAACGTTGTCTCCTTCTGCCAAGTTCTCGGACTTGTCTTCTGTGGGGTTGTCAGTGGCGTCTTCTGTGGCGCCGGCGATGGTTCCGGGGAGGGTCGCCATGAATACCGCGCCCGGGCCGCCCGGCGTGCCCCGCTCCAGCACCCTCACGTCGCCGCCCCGGCGGCGCGCGAGTTGCCGGGCCAGCGCCAGCCCCAGGCCCTGACCGGCACCGGCCCGGGCGGGGCCCGGGGACGGCGGGGGCCCGCCGGTGGTGAACCCCTCCGCGAAGACACCCTCCGTGCCGCCGGGTTCATCCCCGCCGGCTCCGGCCGGCAGGCCGTCGCCGGAGTCGCCCACCAGGATGTGCAGGGTGCCGGCGTCGCCCACGGCGCCCGGTTCGTCGAGCACCTCGACCTCCACCCAGCGGTCCGGCGCGGAGCCGGCGACGGCGGCGTTGACGGCGTTGTCGATCAGGTTTCCCAGCACCGTGGTCACCTCGTGCGGTTCGATGACGACGCCGCGGACCAGGGTTTCGGGACCGAGCCGCAGGCTGACACCGCGTTCGTCGGCCTCTACGCCCTTGGCGCCGAGGAAGGCCTGGAGGTAGGGATCCTGCAACAGCTCAGCCTGGTCCACCGGGAACTTCAACGGCCCCGTCGCCGCCAGCCTGGCCAGGTAGTCGCGTGCCTGCTGGTGCTGCCCGATGCTCATGAAGCCGGCGATGGTATGCAGCTGGTTGGCGAACTCGTGGCGCTGGGCGCGCAGGGCGGTGGACATGGTGCCCACGGCGTCGAGCTGGCGGGTGAGCTGTTGGAGCTCGGTACGGTCCCGGAGCATGACCACCCAGCCCAGGTCATCCCGGCCGTGCAGGGCCTTGCGGGCGCTCGCCACCAGAACGCGGCCGCCGGCCAGGAACTCCACGGCGTCCCCCTCGGTGGCGTCCGGCCGGGTCAGGTCCCGCAGCGGCGCCGGCACCGGCGCCGCTGCCCAGGCAGTGCCGGCCAGGTCCGGCTGATCCAGCATCCGCCGGGCCGCGGCGTTGAAGACGCTGATCCGGCCGTCGGCGGAAACGCCGATCACGCCGTCGTCCACGCCCTGCAGCACCGCCACCTGGTCGTGCACCAGGGTGCTGATCTCTTCCGGCTCCAAGCCCAGGGTCAGGCGCCGGAGGCGGTGCCGCAGCAGGAAGGAGACCAGGACGCCGGCCAACAGCGCGCCGGCTGCGGTCAGGGCGATCGGAACGATGTCCCGGGCGAGGCTCTGGCCGATGGATTCGGTGGAGTAGCCCACGCTGACCTCGCCCACCACGGTCGAGGACCCCGGCGCGAACACCGGGACCTTGGCGCCGGCCGAGGGGCCCAGGGTTCCGGTATTCCTCGTGGTGACTTCCCGGCCGGAGAGGGCTTCGGAGGGATCGGTGCTGACCCGCTCGCCCAGCCGGTCGGCGTCGGGGTGGGCCAGCCGCAGTCCGGTCTCATCGGTGACGACGACGAACAACGCACCCGTGCGGGCCCTGGCGCCCTCCGCGGCGGCCATCAGCGGGCCCGCAAGCAGCTCCGCCGGCGGGGGAGTGCCGGGCTGCGCGCTGATCTGCTGGACTTCGGCCCGGACCGCCGGGTCCGAGGCCACCGTGCGGGCCAAGGTCAGCGCCTGGTTCTCCGCCTCGCGCCCCAGCCGCTCGTACGTCAGCCAGGCGTGGACGGCGCTGCTGAGCAACACCACGAGCGCCACCACCCCGAGCTGCAGCAGCAGCGTCTGCGTCGTGAACCTCAACGGAGTACGGCGTGCGAGGGCTCCCACGGCGGCCCTCCTTCGGTGATCCGGCGGCAGCAGCGGCCGGTGAGCTAAATGCGCAAAATGCGTCCAACAAGCAGTATGCCAATCAATTGAGGCAAAGGCACTCCCGTGACGCAGCCCACCCTAACGTCTGTAGTGCGCATCACAGTGGAGTGGTGCGGAACACAGAAGAAGGAGCCGGCCGTGCTGGTATTACTTGGATTCGCCATGATTGCGGTCTTCATGGTGCTGATCATGACGAAGAAGCTGACGCCGGTGCTGGCGCTCATCATCGTCCCCACCGTCTTCGGACTTTTTGCCGGTGCGGGCCTGGGCATCGGGCCCATGGTGCTCGACTCGATGAAGTCGATGACCTCCACCGCCGCTTTGCTGATGTTCGCCATCATCTACTTCGGCCTGATGATCGACGTCGGACTCTTTGACCCGCTGGTCCGGTTCATCCTGCGCAAGCTCGGCAACGACCCCGCCAAGGTTGTCCTGGGCACCGCCATCCTGGCCGCCGCCGTTTCGCTCGACGGCGACGGCTCCACCACCTTCATCCTCACCACCGCCGCCATGCTCCCGGTCTACCTGCGGCTGAAAATGAGCCCCGTGGTCCTGACCTGCGTGGCCGGCCTCGCCAACGGCACCATGAACATCCTGCCCTGGGGCGGCCCCACCGCCCGCGCCGCCTCCGCACTCAAAATCGATGTCAACGATGTCTTCGTCCCGATGGTCCCCTCGCTGATCGCCGGCCTCGTCGTCGTGTTTGTCTTCGCCTGGCTGCTGGGCCTGCAGGAACGCAACCGGCTGCGCACCGTGGCCCCCGAAATCTGGGCCGCCCCGGGTTCAGTCGAAGAGTTCGACGGCGGATCCTCCACCGGGGGAACCGGCGGCACCGGCCGCTTCGGCTTCGGACGCAAGGGCCCCGGCCCCGTCGGCGGAGGGTCCTCCGTCGCCGTCCTGGAGCGCACCGAGGACCTTGTCGACGACCGTGACTCCGCGATGGCGGACACCGCCCTGGACCCGAACCGCAGGACCCTCCGTCCGAAGCTGTTCTGGTTCAACCTGGGCCTGACGGTTGCCGTCATGGTGACGCTGGTCGCCAACATCATCCCGCTCCCGTTCGTCTTTATGGTCGCCTCCGCGATCGCCCTGCTGGTCAACTTCCCGAAGGTCAAGGACCAGGGCGCCCAGCTGATCGCCCACGCACCGTCGATCGTCGCCGTCGTCAGCATGGTCATGGCGGCGGCCGTCCTGACCGGTGTCCTCAACGGCACCGGCATGGTCAAGGCGATGTCGGAGTGGCTGGTCCAGATCATCCCGGCGGACATGGGACCCTTCATGGCCGTCATCACCGGCGTGCTGAGCATCCCGATGACGTTCTTCATGAGCAACGACGCCTTCTACTTCGGCGTCCTGCCGGTGCTCAGCGAAACCGCAGGCCACTACGGCGTCAGCGCCGCGGACATGGCCCGCGCCTCCATCACCGGCCAGCCCTTCCACCTGCAGAGCCCGCTGGTCCCGGCCATCCTGCTCCTGGTCTCCCTCGCCAAGGTGGAACTGGGCGACCACCACAAGAAGGTCCTCTGGCGCACCGCCGTCATCTCCCTGGTTATGCTCGCCGTAGGAGTCCTCACCGGAGCCATCGGCATCGGCTAAGAAACCAACAGACACCACAAGAACAAAACAACGAGACTGTCGGGTTCGGAGATTTTCCGGACCCGACAGTCTCGGTTGGTTTAAGGGACGACGGCGAGGGGTGACGGAGGCACATCGGCGACGGGACGGACATCCGGAAGCGTGCGTCTAAGCGAGGGACGAGCGAGCACGCGGAGGATCGTCCGGCCCGCCGCCGAAAGGCGACCACCGCCGGCCTGGCGTCGGACGGCGGCAGGCCGTGTAGACACGTAGACTGGGACGGAAAATAATCCGTACCTTGCAGGGGAGATCCATGGCTGCGATCAACCGCGACGACGTCGCGCACCTCGCGCGTCTCGCGCACATCGAGATGAGTGCTGAAGAGCTGGACAGGATGGCCGGCGAACTCGCCGTCATCGTGGAGTCGGTTAAGTCCGTTAGTGAAGCCGCCGGTGATGACGTCCCGGCCACGTCGCACCCGATCCCGCTGACGAACGTGTTCCGCGAGGACGTGGTGGGCCACACCTTCACGGCCGAGCAGGCACTCTCCGGAGCCCCCGACGCATATGAGGGCCGCTTCAAGGTCCCGGCAATCCTGGATGAGGACTAAGACCCATGACTGAGAACACAGAGCTGATCCGCCTCTCCGCCGCCGCGCTCGCCGAGAAGCTCGCCGCGCGCGAGGTCACCGCCGTCGAGGTTACCCAGGCGTACCTGGACCGGATTGCCGCCGTCGACGGCAAGGTCAACGCCTTCCTGCACGTCAACGCCGAGGAAGCCCTCGCCGTCGCCGCGGAGGTGGATGCCATCCGCGCAGCGGGAGGCGCCGCCGCCGAGGAACTCCACGTACTCGCCGGCGTCCCGATCGCCGTCAAGGACCTCATCGTCACGATCGGCCAGCCGACCACGGCCGGCTCCAAGATCCTCGAAGGCTGGCACAGCCCCTACGACGCCACCGTGGTGGAGCGCCTCCGCGCCGCCAAGATGCCGATCCTGGGCAAGACCAACCTGGACGAGTTCGCCATGGGCTCCTCCACCGAGCACTCCGCGTTCGGGCCCACCCACAACCCGTGGGACCTCGACCGCATCCCCGGCGGCTCGGGCGGCGGCTCGGCTGCCGCCGTCGCGGCCTTCGAGGCCCCGCTGGCCCTCGGGACGGACACCGGCGGTTCCATCCGCCAGCCCGGCGCCGTCACCGGCACGGTCGGCGTCAAGCCCACCTACGGCGGCGTCTCCCGCTACGGCGCCATCGCAATGGCCTCCTCGCTGGACCAGATCGGCCCGGTCTCCCGCACCGTGCTGGACTCGGCCCTGCTGCACCAGGTGATCGGCGGCCACGACCCGCGTGACTCCACCTCGCTGCCGGACCCGCTCGAGGACCTCGTGGCCGCGGCCCGGACCGGCAACGTCGAGGGCATGAAGATCGGCATCATCAAGGAGCTCCACGGCGAGGGCTACCAGGCCGGCGTCGAAAACCGCTTCAACGAGGCCCTGGAACTGCTCAAGGGCGCCGGCGCCGAGATCGTCGAGGTCTCCTGCCCCAACTTCAAGTACGCCCTCGGCGCGTACTACCTGATCATGCCCTCGGAGGCCTCCTCCAACCTGGCCAAGTTCGACGGCGTCCGGTTCGGCCTGCGGGTGCTGCCCGAAGAGGGTCCGCTGACGATCGAACGCGTGATGGGCGCCACCCGCGCCGCGGGCTTCGGCGACGAGGTCAAGCGCCGCATCATCCTGGGCACGTACGCCCTGAGCGCGGGCTACTACGACGCCTACTACGGCTCGGCCCAGAAGGTGCGCACCCTGATCCAGCGCGACTTCGACGCCGCGTTCGCCCAGGCCGACGTGCTGATCTCCCCGACGGCGCCGACCACGGCGTTCAAGCTCGGCGAGAAGCTGAACGACCCGCTGGCGATGTACCTCAACGACGTCGCCACCATCCCGGCCAACATGGCAGGGGTCCCGGGGCTGTCGCTGCCCGGCGGCCTCGCCGATGAGGATGGCCTGCCCGTCGGCGTCCAGCTGCTGGCCCCGGCCCGCCAGGACGCCCGGCTCTACCGGGTCGGCGCCGTGCTCGAATCCCTGCTCGAGGCGCAGTGGGGCGGACCGCTGCTGGACAAGGCTCCTTCATTGACGGCTCCTTCTTTGACCGATTCCGCACCGGCGGTTGAGGCTGCCGCTTCGAGCCACGGAGGTTCACACTAATGACTGACGCAACCCTCAGCTTCGAAGAAGCGATGGAGAAGTACGATCCCGTCCTGGGCTTCGAGGTCCACGTGGAGCTCAACACCAATACCAAGATGTTCTCCTCCGCGCCGAACGTCTTCGGCGACGAGCCGAACACCAACGTCAACGAGGTGGACCTCGGTATGCCCGGCGTGCTGCCCGTGGTGAACAAGACCGCGATTGAGTCCTCGATCAAGATCGGCCTGGCGCTGAACTGCAAGATCGCCGAGACCTGCCGCTTCGCCCGGAAGAACTACTTCTACCCGGACACCCCGAAGAACTTCCAGACCTCCCAGTACGACGAGCCGATCGCGTATGACGGCTACCTGGACATCGAGCTCTCCGACGGCACCGTGTTCCGCGTCGAGATCGAACGCGCCCACATGGAGGAGGACGCCGGCAAGCTCACCCACATGGGCGGCGCCGCCGGCCGCATCCAGGGCGCGGACTACTCGCTCGTGGACTACAACCGTTCCGGCGTACCGCTGGTCGAGATCGTCACCAAGCCGATCGAGGGCGCCGGCAGCCGCGCGCCTGAACTGGCCAAGGCCTACGTGGCCGCGGTCCGCGAGATCGTCAAGAACCTCGGCGTCTCCGACGCCAAGATGGAACGCGGCAACGTCCGCTGCGACGCCAACGTCTCGCTGCGCCCGCACGGCCGCGAACGCTTCGGCATCCGCTCCGAGACCAAGAACGTCAACTCGCTGCGCGCCGTCGAACACGCCGTCCGCTACGAAATCCAGCGGCACGCCGCCGTGCTGGAGTCCGGCCAGCCGGTCATCCAGGAGACCCGGCACTGGCACGAGGACACCCGCTCCACCACCTCGGGCCGGCCGAAGTCCGACGCGGACGACTACCGCTACTTCCCGGAACCGGACCTGGTCCCCGTGGTCGCCTCGCGCGAGTGGGTCGAAGAGCTCCGGGCCACGCTGCCCGAGCCGCCGGCCGCCCGCCGCAAGCGCCTGCAGGCCGACTGGGGCTACTCGGACCTTGAGTTCCGCGACGTCGTCAACGCCGGCGTGATGGACGAGATCGAGGAAACCATCGCCGCCGGCGCCACCGCCACGGTGGCCCGCAAGTGGTGGATGGGCGAGATCGTCGGACGCGCCAAGAACGCCGACGTCGACCCCGGCCAGCTCGGCGTCGCCCCGGCGACCATCGTGGAACTGAACCAGATGGTCGAGGACGGCAAGATCAACAACAAGATGGCCTCCGAGGTCCTGGACGGCGTGCTCGCCGGCGAGGGCACCCCGGCGGAAATCGTCGAGAAGCGCGGCCTCGCCGTGGTCTCCGACGACGGCCCGCTGCTCGAAGCCATCGACGCGGCCCTCGCCGCGCAGCCCGGCGTCGCGGACAAGATCCGCGGCGGCAAGCTGCAGGCGATCGGCGCGATCGTCGGCGGCGTGATGAAGGCCACCCGCGGCCAGGCCGACGCCGGCCGCGTCAAGGAGCTGATCCTGGAGCGCCTCGGCGTCGAAGGCTAGCCCTAGCCACCCACCAAATCGGTCATGATGGTCTGCAGCGCCTCGCAGACCATCATGACCGATGTGCGTTTAAGGTTCTCCGGCCGGGCCAGGATGTCGATCCGGCGCCGGGTACTGATCCCCTCCAGCGGCTTCAGCACAATCGACGGGTTCAGCACGGGCCGCGCGGTGTGCCGCGGCAGCAGCCCGATCACACTGCCGGTGGCGACGAGGGCCGCCACCGTGGAGTAGTCGTTGATCCGGTGCACGATGTTCAGCTCGCGGCTGGCCACTGCGGCCACGGCGGAGAGCACGTCCGCGGGGGAATAGCCGGTGTGGCTGGTCACCCAGGGCTCGCCGACGACGTCGTCCGCGGTCACCGCCCGCTGGCCGGCGAGCCGGTGCCCGGCCGGCAGCGCCACGTCCAGTGGTTCGTGCGCCAGCGGGACCACGGCCACCCGTTCCACCGGCCACCGCGGGCTGTGATCCATCCGGTGCGCGAGGACCAGGTCATAGCGCGCGGTCAGCGCCGGGAAGTCCTGCTGGGCCACGTCCTCGTCGGAGAGCTGGATCCGCGGCTGCCCGGGTTGCGCCAGCAGCCGGGCGAGCGGCGCGAACAACGCCTGGCCGGCGCTGTGGAACCCGCTCAGGGTCACGGGCGCCACCGGCGAGCCGTGGTACGCGCCGATCGCCGTCCGCGCATCCGCCATTGCGCTCACGACGGCGGCCCCGGCATCCGCGAGCACCTGGCCCGCCTCGGTGAGGACCAGGTTGCGGCCCTCCTTCCGGGTCAGCGGGACCTCGACGGACCGCTGCAGGGCGGCCAGCTGCTGCGACACCGCCGACGGGGTGACTAGCAGCGTCTCCGCGACGGCCTTGACGCTGCCCAGGGCCCCGAGTTCGCGGAGCATTTCGAGCTGGTGGATTTCCATGTCCCTCATCCTAGAGGTAAGACATTCCTAAATCGTCGATTGAGAAAAACTCGGTTGTGCTAATGCTTTCCGCCCGGTCTAATGAGGTGAGTTGCCCCACACAATCGCCCCGCACTGGTGCGACCCACACCATAGCAACCCACACAGTTAGGCAGGCCCATGAAGGCTCTCTACAAGTCCGGCGCCCACGCGGGATTCGAACTCGTCGACCGCCCCGAGCCGGAGACCGGTGCCGGGGACGTCAAGATCCGCGTGGTCACCACCGGAATCTGCGGCACGGACCTGCACATCCAGTCGTGGGACGCCTGGGCCCAGGGGATCATCAACGCCCCGCTGATCGCGGGCCACGAATTCTTCGGTGAAGTCGTGGAGATCGGCGAGGACGTCCTGGACGTCAAGGTCGGCGACCGGGTTTCCGGCGAGGGCCACATCGTCTGCGGAATCTGCCGCAACTGCCGGGCCGGCCGCAAGCAGATGTGCATCAACACCGTCAGCGTCGGCGTCCAGCGCGACGGCGCGTTCGCCGAGTACGTCGTCATCCCGGAAACCAACGTCTGGGTCCACCACGACCCGTCCGTGACCCCGGAGCTCGGCGCCATCTTCGACCCGTTCGGCAACGCCGTGCACACCGCCCTGAGCTTCCCGCTGGTCGGCGAGGACGTGCTGATCACCGGCGCCGGACCCATCGGCCTGATGGCGATCGCCGTCGCCCGCCACGCCGGTGCCCGGAAAATCGCCATCACCGACGTCTCCGCCCCGCGCCTGGAACTGGCCCGCAGCCTCGGCGTCGACCTCGCGATCGACGTCTCCAAGATGCGGGTCAAGGACGCCCAGCGCGAACTTGGCATGCGCGAAGGCTTCGACATCGGCATGGAAATGTCCGGCCACCCCACCGCCCTGCCTGAGATGATCGACAACATGAACCACGGCGGCCGGATCGCGATGCTGGGGCTGCCCAGCCAGTCCATCGACATCGACTGGGGCAAGGTGGTCACGCACATGCTGACCATGAAGGGCATCTACGGCCGCGAGATGTTCGAGACCTGGTACGCCATGAGCGCCATGCTGTCCTCCAACCCCGTGCTGCACGCCAACATCTCCGCCGTCGTTACGGACACCCTTCCCGCCTCGGACTGGGAAAAGGGCTTCGAAATCGCCCGCGCCGGCGTGGGCGGCAAGGTCGTGCTCGACTGGACCTGTTTCTAGGCCCCGCCCGTTTTCCGGTACCGTACAAAAATTCACCCCAGCTGAGGAGCACAACGCACATGTATTCAGCCATCAAGGACCAGCTGCAGCACGAACTCGACGAGATCCGCGCCGCCGGCCTGTTCAAGACCGAGCGGCACATCGACTCGCCGCAGGCCAGCCACATCAAGGCGGGCCAGTTCGGCCAGGGCAGCGCGGACGTGCTGAACTTCTGCGCCAACAACTACCTGGGCCTCGCCGACCACCCGGACATCATCGCCGCCGCCAAGGACGCCATGGACTCCCGCGGCTTCGGCATGGCCAGCGTGCGCTTCATCTGCGGCACCCAGGACCTGCACCTGGCCCTGGAAGAACGCGTCTCGAAGTTCCTCGGCACCGAGGACACCATCCTGTTCTCCAGCTGCTTCGACGCCAACGGCGGCGTCTTCGAGTCACTCTTCGGCCCGGAGGACGCCGTCATCTCCGACGCCCTGAACCACGCGTCGATCATCGACGGCATCCGGCTCTGCAAGGCCCAGCGGTTCCGCTACGCCAACCAGGACATGGCCGACCTCGAGGCCCGGCTGATCGAGGCCACCACACAGGAAAACCCGGCCCGCCGCAAGATCATCGTCACCGACGGTGTCTTCTCGATGGACGGCTTCCTGGCCCCGCTCGAGGCGATCTGCGACCTCGCGGAGAAGTACGACGCCATGGTCATGGTGGATGACTCGCACGCGGTCGGATTTATGGGCGCTACCGGAGCCGGCACCCCGGAGCACGCCGGAGTCTCGGACCGGGTGGACATCTATACCGGCACCTTCGGCAAGGCCCTCGGCGGTGCCTCCGGCGGCTACGTCTCCGGCCGGCGCGAGGTCATCGCCATGCTCCGGCAGAAGGCCCGCCCCTACCTGTTCTCCAACTCGCTGGCACCGGCCATCGTCGCCGCCACGCTCAAGGCCCTGGACCTCGTGGAGAACTCGGGCGAACTGCGCAGCAAGCTCTTCGCCAACGCCGAACTCTTCCGCCGCCGGATGGCCGAGGAAGGCTTCGACCTGCTCGACGGGGAACACGCGATCGTCCCGGTGATGTTCGGCGACGCCGTGATGGCGGCCAAGGTCGCGGACGCGATGCTCGCCAACGGCGTCTTCGTCACGGCCTTCAGCTACCCCGTGGTACCCAAGGGCGCCGCCCGCATCCGCGTCCAGCTCTCCGCCGCGCACAGCACGGACGACGTCGAGCGCTGCGTCCAGGCCTTTGTCCGCAGCCGCGAGACGGTGGCCGCCGCCGGCTAGGGGTCGGAAACTACTGACGTGACCTCCTGCCGGGTGCAAGGATGGAGGCATGTCAGCTAATTACGATGTTGTGATCGTGGGCGGCGGCATTGCCGGCCTGTCCCTTGCTTCCGCCCTCGCCGGCAAATGCAGCGTGGCCCTGGTCGAAGCCGAGCAGTCGCTGGGCTACCACACCTCCTCGCGCTCGGCCCGGCAGCTGATCCCCAGTTACGGCCCGCCCGTGGTCCAGGAGCTGACCATGCGCACCCTGGAACTCATCGGAACGCACGAGGGCACCCGGCCCGAACCGGTGCTCTCCCCGCGCCGCTTCATGCTGATCGGGGACGAGGAAACCGTCCGGCAGCAGGCCAGCGGCTTTATGCACCTCATCAGCCACGCCGAGGCCCTGGCGATCTGCCCCGCGCTCAAGCCGGACTCCTTCACGGCGGCCGGCCTGGATTCCGGATCCTTTGCCTGCAACGCGTCCCTGCTGCTGGAAGACCACCGGGAACGGGCCGTCGAAGGCGGCGTGGACATTATCACCGGCGCCCGGGTCCACTCGGCGCAGCGCCTCGGCTCCGGCTGGGAGCTCGGCGCCGGGCAGGAAGGCCTCGAGGCCGCCGTCGTGGTCAATGCCGCGGGCGCCTGGGCCGACGAGTTCGCCGTGCTTAGCGGCGTCGAGAAGCTCGGACTCCAGCCCTACCGCCGCACCGCGGCGATCGTCGACGTCGAACACCCGCTCCCGCAGGGGTGCCCGATGGTGGCGTCCAGCAGCTTCTACTTCCGGCCGGACGGGCGGCGGCAGGTGCTTATTTCGCCGTCCGAAACCGTGCCGAGCGGCCCCGAGGACGCCCAGCCGTACCCCGGCGACGTCGAGGCCCTGATCACCCGGCTCAACAGCGTCACCACGATGGGAATCCGCGGCGTCAGCCGGGCCTGGACCGGGCTGCGGACCGAGGCCGCCGACGGCATCCCCGTGGTGGGGTTCGACGCCGAGGCCGCCGGCTTCTTCTGGCTTGCCGGCCAAGGCGGCTACGGCTTCCAGACCTCCTCCGGCATCGCAGAGCTGGCCTCGGAACTGATCCTCGCCGGGCAGGGCTCCGGCGCGCCGTTCCCGGCCGACAGTCCGGCATCCCGGACAGCCGCGGCGCTGGCCGCGACGCGGATGTCGATCCGGGGCTGAAGAATGGACCCATGAGCACCCTGATCACCAACATCGCCGAACTGATGACCCAGGACACGGAGCACCGGGTCCTCAAGGATGCGGCCATCGTGATCGAGGGCGAACGCATCGCCTGGATCGGTGCCGCCGCCGATGCCCCGGCGGCCGACGACGCCGTCGACGCCGCTGGCCGCGTGCTCCTGCCCGGCTGGGTGGATTCGCATACGCACCTGATCTTCGCCGGCGACCGGACCGCGGAGTTCGAGGCCCGGATGGCGGGGGAGGCCTACGGTGCAGGCGGCATCGCGGTCACCACCGGCGCCACCCGGAGCACCGGCGACTTCGACCTGACCAGGCTCGCGCTGGGCCGTGTCGCGGAGGCCGTCGCGCAGGGCACCACCTACCTGGAGACCAAGACCGGCTATGGCCTGGACGTGGACAACGAGGCCCGCAGCGCCCGGATCGCGTCCACCGTCGCGGACGAGGTGACCTACCTCGGAGCGCACGTGGTCCCGGACGGCCTGGACGCAGAGGACTATACGGACCTGGTCTGCGGACCGATGCTTTCCGCCGTCCGGCCGTACGTCCGCTGGGCCGACGTTTTTTGCGAGCGGGGCGCTTTCAACGAGGAACAGTCCCGCCGCGTGCTCCAGGCCTGCCGGGATGCGGGACTGGGCCTGCGCGTGCACGGCAACCAGTTGGGCGAGGGCCCGGGCGTGCGGCTGGCGGTGGAGTTCGGTGCGGCGAGCGTGGACCACGTCAACTACCTTTCCCGCGCGGACGTCCACGTCCTCGCCGACAGCTGGTCCGGCTGGGAGGCTGCGGCCGGCGCGGGCGAACGGGGCACGGTGGCAACCTGCCTGCCTGCCTGCGACCTGTCCACCCGGCAGCCGCTGGCACCCGGCCGTGAACTGCTCGACGCCGGCGTCCAGCTGGCCCTGGCCTCCAACTGCAACCCAGGCACCTCCTACACCAGCTCGATGGCATTCTGCGTCACCACTGCCGTGCTGCAGATGCGGCTCAGCGTGCACGAAGCCGTCCGCGCGGCGACCTACGGCGGTGCCCTGGCGCTGGGCCGGGAGACCGGGAACGACGTGGACGGCGGGCGGGCGGTGGGCTCGATCGCGGTGGGTCACCGGGCGGACCTGCACCTGCTCAACGCCCCGTCCGCCACGCACCTGGCGTATCGGCCGGGGATGCCGCTCACGCACGCCGTCTGGCGCGCAGGAGTCCGCGCCCGCTGACCCGCCCGCACCGGAGACCAGGGAGGAACGCCATGGCCGGCTTTGCCAGGGAACTCGCCATCATGATCGATCTGGTGCGGGCCAAGCACGGCGGGGCGCAGGCCTTGGCCTGGCGCCGGGACGCCCGGCTGGCCGCCCTCGTGGCCCACGCCCGCGCCTGCTCGCCGTTCTACCGGGCGCTCTACCGCGGCCTCCCGGCCGAGGACGTGCCGCTCCGGGACCTGCCGCCGGTCACGAAGCCGCAGCTGATGGCGCACTTTGACGACTGGGTCACCGATCCGGCCATCACCCGCGCGGACCTCGAGGCCTTCGTCGCCGACCCTTCCCTGGTCGGCACCCGCTACCGGGGCCGCTATTTCGCCTGCACCAGCTCCGGAACCACGGGCCACCCCGGATTGTTCGTGCATGACCAGGCCGCGGTCAGCTGCTACCGGGCCCAGGGCGTACGGATCGTCGGGACCGTGCTCGATGCCCGCCGGCTGCTCGCGATGCTGCGGCGGGGAATCCGCGCCGCCGTCGTGGTGGGCACGGGCGGGCACTTCGCCGGCGTCGTCTGGCTCGAGTCCGAACGGCGCCGCAGCCGGGGCCGCCGCCGCGCCTACCGC
The DNA here is from genome assembly GCF_005937985.2 of Arthrobacter sp. KBS0702. Lineage (NCBI taxonomy): Bacteria > Bacillati > Actinomycetota > Actinomycetes > Micrococcales > Micrococcaceae > Arthrobacter > Arthrobacter sp. KBS0702. The sequence continues at coordinate 1,151,068 of NZ_CP042172.1, forward strand.
CTGTTCTCCGTGCAGCAACCGCTGGACCGGCTGGTGCAGGCGCTCAACGCCTTCGACCCGGCCCTTGTGGTGGGCTACCCCAGCGCCCTCGAACTGCTGGCCGAGGAACAGGACGAGGGCCGGCTGCACATCCGTCCGGTGATCGTGGAGTCCAGCGGCGAATCCGTCGGGGACCGGGAGCGCCTGGCCGCGGCGCTGGGCGGCGCGGTGCACAACGTCTACGCCGCCTCCGAGTTCACCCCGATCGCCCTGGACTGTCCCCGCGGCTGGCTGCACGTCAACAGCGACTGGGTCATCCTCGAGCCGGTCGAGGCGGACTACCGTCCAACGCCCGCCGGGCAACCGTCGCACACGGTGCTGCTGACCAACCTCGCCAACCGGGTCCAGCCGCTGATCCGCTACGACCTCGGCGACTCCGTCGTCGCCAAGCCCGGCCCCTGCGAATGCGGCAACCCGCTGCCCGCCATCCGGGTGGCCGGCCGGCACGACGACGTTCTCCACCTGGACAACGGCCACGGCGCCACCGTGAGCGTGCTGCCGCTGGCCATCACCGCCCCCGTCGACGATGCGCCGGGGGTCCACCGCTGCCAGCTGGTCCAGACCGGCCCAGCGACACTGCGGGTCCGACTCCAGCCGGAGCCCGGCGCCGCGGCGGACGAGGTGTGGCAGGACGTTGCGGCGAAGCTGGCCGGCTTCCTGGCCGGCCAGGGCCTGGCGAACGTGGAGCTGGTCCGTGCGGAGGAAGCCCCGGAACAGGGCGGCGCCAGCGGAAAGTTCCACCAGGTGATCGCCCTGAAAGAGCCGCCCGTCGCTTAGGCGGCCCTGGGTCTAGAAGACCATCGGCGGCGCATCCAGCACGGTCTCGTCCACCTCGCGCTGTTCCCACTGGCTGAACGGCTTGTCCAGCTCGTACTTGCCCTCGGCGGAGCGCAGCAGGGTGCGGATCTCGGCGTTGTCCGGGTTATTCAGGGACTCGAAGTACTCCACCGACCAGTGGAACCAGCGCATGCAGAACAGCCGCATGGTCAGGCCGTGGGTTACGAACAGGGCGTTCGGCGCGTAGTCCGGCTTGGACCAGTGGCGGTACAGGGTCTCCATGAACGAGGAAATCCGGTCGTAGACGTCGGAACCGGACTCGCCCTCGCGGAAGCGGTAGAAGAAGTGCCCGTAGGCGTTGCGGAGCTCCTTCTGGTCCTCGATGTCGCCGGCGATCTGGAAGTTCGCCCAGTCCTGTTCGCGCAGCCGCGGCTCCTCGATCACGCGCTCGGTGAGCGGGCCCAGCTTCAGCGCCTCGAGGGTCTGGTAGGCACGCAGGTAGGGGGAGACATAGACGCAGACCTGCTGGCCGTCCAGCTGGCGCCGCAGCTGCTCGCCGGCGGCCGCGGCCTGCTCAACGCCGAGCGGGGTCAACGGGATGCGGTAGTCGGGCACCCGGTTGTAGATGGAAGTGTCGGCATTGGCTGCGGACTGGCCATGCCGGACCATGAAGATTCTCCCGGGCGCGCTCACAGCCCCAGCATAGGCACGTGCAGCCAACTTCCGGGAACGGCAGGCAAGATAGAAGCATGTTGGTTCCCTCCCGCCGTCGGCTGCGGCTTGAAGTCTGGATTGTCCTGGGGCTGTCCCTCGGACAGTCGGCGGTGTACTCGGTGGTTCAGCTGCTGGACAAGATGACCAGGGCCCCGCTGGCCCAGGGGACCTCGACGCTGAACCGCTCGCAGAGCAGCCGCGAGTACTTTGACCTGACCTACCAGCTGCTGGACATCATTTTCGCCCTGGTCCCCGTGGTGCTGGTGATCTACTTCCTCACCGAACACCGGCCCGCCGGCCCGGCCGGCGGCGCTTTGAGGGGCAGCACCGGCACCTCGGCGTTCCGGAAACTGGGCTTCAACTTCGCCCGGCCCGGCAAGGACCTGCTCCAGGGCCTGGGCCTGGCCGCGCTGATCGGGATCCCGTCGCTGGGCCTCTACGCGGCCGGCCGGGCGCTGGGGATCACGACGGCGATCATCCCCAGCGCGCTGGACTCCTACTGGTGGACGGTGCCGGTCCTCATCCTGTCCGCGATCCGGCACGGGATCGTGGAGGAAGTGATTGTGGTGGGCTACCTGCTGGACCGGCTGGGCAAGTTCGGCTGGGGCATGCCGCTGGCCATCTTCGCCAGTTCCATGCTGCGCGGGAGCTACCACCTGTACCAGGGCTTCGGACCCTTCATCGGCAACGCCATCATGGGCGTCATCTTCGCGCTTATCTACACCAGGACGCGCCGGGTGATGCCCCTGGTGATCGCACATGCGCTGCTGGACATCGTCGCGTTCGTCGGCTTCAGCCTGTTCGGCAAGGCGATCGGCCTGGGCTAGCGCCGCACGCGTTGGTCCAAAACAGGCCCCGCCCGGGGTGCTGCAAGCCGAAGGACTTATTTCGACACGGGACTCTCCCAACCGCGGCCGGGTCCGTAACATTGGAGCTATTACAAGCCTCGGCTTGCCAAACCCGCTGCGAAGGACTATGCGACGTTGACGCTCGAATCATTGCCCGTGTTGGATTTCTCCCGCCTGAGCGCAGGCCCTGAAGAGGCCTCCCGGTTCCGGGCCGAGTTGCGCGACGCCATGCGGGAGGTCGGCTTCATCTACCTGGCTGGCCACGGCATCCCGCAGGAGCTCACCGACGCCATGCTTGACGTCTCCCGCCGCTTCTTCGAACTGCCCGAAGACCAGAAGCTCGCGATCGAGAACGTCCATAGCCCGCAGTTCCGCGGCTACACCCGCGTAGGCGGCGAAATTACGGACGGCGCGGTGGACTGGCGCGAACAGATCGACATCGGCGTCGAGCGCGCCGCCGTGGAGCCCGGACCCGGCGTCGCCGACTACTGGCGGCTGGAGGGGCCTAACCTCTGGCCGGAGGCGCTGCCCGAGATGCGGGGAATCGTCTCCGAGTGGACTGAGCGGCTCAGCGCCATCTCCCTGGACCTGCTGCGGGCCCTCGCCGTGTCCCTCGGGGCGCCCGAGGACACCTTCGATGCCGCGTTCGCCGCGCGGGCCTTCCCGCTGCTCAAGATCGTGCGGTATCCGGGGGAGTCCGATCCGGAACCCAAGCAGGGCGTCGGATCCCACCGTGACGGCGGGGTCCTGACCCTTCTCCTGGTCGAGCCCGGCAAGGGCGGACTCCAGGTCGAGTACCAGGGGAAATGGATCGACGCGCCCCAGGTACCCGGGACCTTCGTGGTCAACATCGGCGAAATGCTTGAGTTGGCCACCGACGGCTATCTGAAGGCGACCCTGCACCGGGTGATCTCCCCCCTGCGCGGCACGGACCGGATTTCCCTTCCGTTCTTCTACAACCCGGCGCTGGATGCGACCATGCCCCGGCTCGCAGTGAGCCCGGAGTTCCAGGCCAAGGCCCGCGGGCTGTCGGTCGACCCGAGCAACAGCCCGATCCTGGAGACCTACGGGGACAACGCCCTGCGCTACCGGCTGCGCGCCCACCCCAACGTCGTCGAAGCCCACCACCCGGACCTGCTCGGGGGCTGACGGCGGCCGCCCTGACCCAGGGGCCCGGCTGCCGTCTTAGCCATGGGCGGCTTAACGAAATTCGGCCGCCAGCGGTGGGTGGCATCATTGGCACCCGCTGCTGGCGGCCGAAGTTTTTCGGACCGGAAACGTCAGATGGTGACGGCTCCGGAATCGGTTTCGAAGGTGACGGACAGGATTCCCGGCGTCCCGTGCGGGGCCAGCCAGTTCACGTCCACATCCTCCAGCGGCTTCTCCACCGGTTCGCCCAGCCACTCGGTGACGCGCTCGGCCGAGCCGGCGATGGTGAGCGCGGACATCTTGACGTTGCTCGCGTAGGCGTTGGACGGGTGCAGGGCCGGGTCGCCCTCCCACTTGAGCATGTAGGGGACCTGCGGGTCCGCGATCAGGCCCAGGATCCCGATCTGCTTCCAGACCAGTTCGCGGCCGTCCGGGAACTTGCGGTTGCCGTTGACGGCGGACCGGCCCAGGCGCTCCTCGAAGGGAGCCAGGTCGTCCACCTCGACGCACCAGCCCATCCAGCCGCCGCCGGCAGCCGAGCGGGCACGCACGGCCTGGCCAAACGGCGCCTTGTCCGAGGCGGGGTGGTCTAGGACCTCCACAACCTCCAGGTACTTGTGCCCGGCGAGCGGGATGATCATGTTGCGGGTCCCGAATCGGGGGTGTACTCCGCCCTTGACGGCTTCGACGCCGAGGGCAGACGCAATACGTTCGGTGGTGGCCGCGAGGCCATCTTGTTCACAGGCGTAAGAGACGTGATCCATGCGCATGCCCTCATCTTGGCACTTTGTGATGGAGCTCTCAGCTTAGGCTCTCCTAACCATCATAGGATGTCCAGGTTGCCTGTCGGCCGTGCGGCAAATCCGCCCGGAAACGCGGCGGTTTCCCGGGGTCGGCCGCCTGCCCGCGAACGCCCTGCGGCGGGCCGGGGGGACAAATTCATATTCGTCACAAAGCTATCCAGCCGCCGGGGCGCCTTCCTAGACTGAAGCCAGGTCATGAGCGCCAGCATCAAGCCCCGGCTTGCTGGCCGGCAACCCTCCTTGCGCGGTGGGGTGCCCCGGGTGAAGACCTGGCCCTCCGGCAACCGCCGGAAGGCAAGCGCGGCGCCAGAGCCGGTCCGGCCCCAGGAGGCCAGGGCGGCCTGTGCCCAGTCACACAGGAGCTCTCCAATGTCCAACGCCTGGTCCTTTGAAACCCGTCAGATCCACGCCGGCCAGCAGCCGGACTCCGCCACCGGCGCCCGGTCGCTGCCGATCTACCAGACGACGTCGTTCGTCTTCCCCAGCGCCGAAAGCGCCGCCAACCGGTTCGCGCTCGCCGAACTCGCCCCCATCTACACCCGGATCGGCAACCCCACCCAGGACGCGGTGGAGCAGCGGGTGGCGAGCCTCGAGGGCGGCCTCGGGGCCCTCCTGCTGAGCTCCGGCCAGGCCGCCGAGACCTTCGCGATCCTGAACATCGCCGAGGCCGGAGACCACGTCGTCGCCAGCCCCAGCCTGTACGGCGGCACCTACAACCTGCTGGCCCACACGCTGAAGAAGTTCGGCATCTCCGTGACGTTCGTGGAAGACCCGGACAACCTGCAGCAGTGGCGCGACGCCGTGCAGCCGAACACCAAACTCTTCTTCGGCGAGGTGGTCTCCAACCCCCGCCAGGACGTGCTGGATATCGAGGGCGTCGCGGACGTGGCGCACCGGGCCGGGGTGCCACTGATCGTGGACAACACCCTCTCCACCCCGTACCTGATCCGGCCGATCGAGTGGGGCGCCGACATCGTGGTCCACTCGGCCACCAAGTACCTGGGCGGCCACGGCGCCGCGATCGCCGGCGTGATTGTGGATTCCGGCAACTTCGACTTCGGCAAGGACCCGGAGCGCTTCCCCGGCTTCAACACCCCGGATCCCACCTACAACGGCCTGGTCTATGCCCGAGACCTCGGGGCGGACGGAGCGCTGGGGGCAAACCTGTCCTTCATCCTCAAAGCCCGGGTCCAGCTGCTGCGCGACCTCGGCTCCGCCGTCTCCCCGTTCAACGCCTTCCTCATCGCCCAGGGCATCGAGACGCTGAGCCTGCGGGTGGAGCGGCACGTCGCCAACGCCGTCAAGGTTGCCGAATGGCTGGAAGCCAGGGACGACGTCGAATCCGTTGCCTACGCTGGGCTGCCGTCCAGCCCGTGGTACGAGCGCGGCCGCAAGTACGGTCCGAAGGGGACCGGCGCCGTCGTTTCCTTCAACCTCGCCGGGGGAGCGGAGGCCGGCAAGCGCTTCGTCGACGCCCTCGAACTGCACTCGCACGTGGCGAACATCGGTGACGTGCGCTCGCTGGTGATCCACCCGGCGTCGACCACCCACAGCCAGCTCTCGCCGGAACAGCAGGCGGTGGCCGGCGTCAATCCCGGACTGGTGCGGCTGTCGGTGGGACTTGAACACATCGACGACATCATCGCCGACCTCGACGCCGGCTTCCGGGCGGCCAAGGACGCCTGAGGTCGCACGGCGCCGAATTTCCCCACCTTTGCGGGCACGACGGCGGGACGCACCGACATTTAGGGGCGACCCGCCGGACACGGCCTTCAAACGTGGGGAAACTGCGGTGAGTAAGGATGCGGCTGTCACACGGCCGTCACAATCTTCGCCATTGCGCCGCCGGGTTTCGTAGAATCGACGCAGGTCATGAGTGCCAGTGACAGCCCCGGCTTGCTGGCCGGCAACCCTCCTTCCGCGGCGGGGTGCCCCGGGTGAAGACCTGGCCTGCCGGTCAGCTGGCGGCGGGCAAGCGCGAGGTTAGGTCCACACATGACGATTGCCGTCTCCCGCACGGGAGTACCCGAAAACAAGTCCTCCACCGTCCCCGACGGGACGGTACAGTACCTGCCGATCGGTTCACTGGCGCTGGAATCCGGCGCCACCCTGCCGGAGGTCACCCTCGCCTACGAGACCTGGGGCACCCTCAACGCGGACGCCTCCAACGCCGTGCTGATCGAACACGCCCTCACGGGAGACACCCACGTCACCCGGGGCGCCGGCGAGGAGCCCGGGTGGTGGGAGCAACTGGCCGGACCGGGCGCTCCGGTGGACACGGACAGGTATTTCGTCGTCTCCATCAACATCCTCGGCGGCTGCTACGGCTCCACCGGCCCCTCGACGCCCGGCCCGGACGGCCGGCCCTGGGGCTCGCGCTTCCCGCTGGTGACCCTCCGGGACAGCACCGCCGCAGAAGCCCGTCTCGCCGATGCCCTGGGGATCGGGAGCTGGTACGCCGTGCTCGGCGGCTCCCTTGGCGGAGCGCGCGCCCTGGAATGGGCAGTCAGCTACCCGGACCGGGTCCGGCGCTGCGCCGTCATCTCCGTGGGTGCCAGCAGCACCGCGGAGCAGATCGCCTTCGCCCAGGCCCAGACGCTCGCCATCCGCCAGGACCCAAACTTCAAGGGCGGCGACTACTACGGCGGCCCGGAGCCGGACGCCGGTCTGGCCCTGGCCCGCCGGATCGCGCACATCACCTACCGCTCCGCCGCCGAGCTGGACGGCCGCTTCGGACGGAACGCGCAGGCGGCCGAGGCCCCGCTGGAAGCAGGGTCGCTGGCCGGACGGGGCCGCTACCAGGTGGAGAGCTACCTGGACCATCAGGGCAATAAACTGGTCCGCCGCTTCGATGCCAACAGCTACATCGCGATCACCGAGGCGCTGATGAGCCACGACGTCACCCGCGGCCGCGGCAGCCTTGAGCAGGCCGTTTCGCGGGCAACGGCGGAGTTTTTCGTCGCGGCCGTGGACTCGGACCGGCTGTACTTCCCCGCCCAGTCCCATGCACTCGCCGACGCCCTGCCGGGGGAGGTCCCGGTGCACGTCATCGAGGCCCCGATCGGCCACGACGGTTTCCTCACCGAAATCGGCCAGCTCAGCGAGCAACTCCGGGGCAACTTCTTCGCCTAGCCGCGACCGCGCTTTGTGCATTTTTGCAGACACGCTCTGCGCGATTAGTCGTTGAGCCTGCGCCGCGGGACGTCCATACTCGTGGAGAATGACGCCGTGTGTCCCAACTCACACACGCGTTGTCAACCTTAATGGTCCACAGGGTGTCGAAGGCGACACCGAAGGAGTTCTCATGAGCACGGAAAACGCCGCCGCAAGGCGCGCAGACGAGACCGACGTCAAGGCGTCCGGTCTTAAGAAGGTAGTGGCGGCCTCCATGGCCGGCACCGTGGTGGAATGGTACGAATTCTTCCTCTACGCTTCCGCCGCCACCCTGGTCTTCGGGAAGGCCTTCTTCCCCAATTCGCAGACCGAGCTTGACGGCATCCTCGCGGCGTTCCTCACCTACGCGGTGGGCTTCGTGGCCCGCCCGATCGGCGGCATCGTCTTCGGCCACTTCGGCGACAAGTTCGGCCGCAAGCAGCTGCTGCAGCTCAGCATCATCCTGGTTGGCGTCTCCACCTTCCTGATGGGCTGCCTCCCGACCTTCGCGCAGATCGGCTACTGGGCTCCGGCCCTCCTGGTCTTCCTGCGCTTCGCCCAGGGCTTCGCCGTCGGCGGTGAATGGGGCGGCGCCGTCCTGCTCGTCGCCGAGCACAGCCCCAGCAAGTCCCGCGGTTTCTGGGCCAGCTGGCCGCAGTCCGCAGTTCCGCTGGGCAACCTCTTCGCCACCGCCGTGCTGTTCATCCTCTCCTCGGTGCTGTCCTCCGCGGACTTCCTGGGCTGGGGCTGGCGCGTCGCCTTCTGGCTGTCCGCCGTGATCGTCCTGATCGGCTACTACATCCGCACCAAGGTCAGCGACGCCCCGATCTTCCTTGAGGCGCGCAAGGAAGTCGAGGCGGGCCACAAGGGTTACGGCGTCGCCGAGGTCTTCCGCCGCTACCCCCGCGGCGTCTTCACTGCCATGGGCCTGCGCTTCGCGGAGAACATCCTGTACTACCTCGTAGTCACCTTCTCGATCACCTACCTGAAGACCGTGGTCCACGCCGACACCGCCAAGATCCTGCTCCTGCTGCTCGTGGCGCACGCTATCCACTTCGCCGTGGTTCCGGTGGTCGGCCGTCTCTCGGACCGGTTCGGCCGCAAGCCCGTCTACATGGCCGGCGCCGTCCTGGGTGCCACCTGGGGCTTCTTCGCCTTCCCGATGATGGACACCGGAAACGACTTCATCATCCTGGCTTCGGTCATCATCGGCCTGCTGTTCCACGCCCTGATGTACGCCGGACAGCCGGCCATCATGGCCGAGATGTTCCCGACTCGGATGCGCTACTCCGGCGTCTCCCTCGGCTACCAGGTGACCTCGATCGTGGCCGGTTCGCTGGCGCCGATCATCGCCGTTGCGCTGCTGGGCCAGTACAAGTCCTCCGTTCCGGTGGCCATCTACCTGCTGATCGCCTGCGCCATCACGGCCGTCGCCGTGTTCTTCCTCAAGGAAACCCGCGGCATCTCGCTCCACGACGTCGACGCCGCCGACGCCCAGGGCACTGCCGACCTCCTTGCCGCAAGCAAGCGCTAACCGGCAGGCAGTCGCACAACCCTGAAACAGGCAGCCCCCGTCCCCGCAGTGCGGGGACGGGGGCTGCTGTCGTGGTGCCTGCCGGCGCGTCTCATTTCTGGGCCGATATTCAGCTTCTCCCCAGCGTCGGCTTCTAGAGTGGAACCACACTTTGGGCCGGGCAGGCCGACCCGGTCACTAAATTCCAGCGGAAGGGACCAGGTAGCAATGCCGACAACTCCATCATTGAAGACTCGTCTAGGTGTGGGAGCAGCAGCGGTTCTGGCCGCTGGCGCCATGGCCGCCGTGGGCGTCGCCGCCGCCTCTGCATCCCCCTCTTCCCCCTCCCCGGCGGCGACCTCGACGGCGGCCCCGCCTGCCGGAGCCAAGACAGGCGCTCATGCAGGTGTGCGCTGGCTCGGGGTTTTCCTGCAGCTCAAGGCGGACAGTCCGCAGGCAGTCGGGGACCGGGCCGCGAAGGCAGCGGCAGCCTTGGTGAACCACCCGAAGCTTTTCGCCAAACTCCCGCCGGCGCTGCAGACCGACGTGAAGGCGCTCAAGGATGCCGCTCCGGCTGAACGCGTGCAGGATGCCTACAAGATCAAGACCACGGCCCTGTCAGGCGGCTACGGCGTTGAGGTCCAGAAGCGCGCCGAGCAGCTGGTGAAGACCGCGACCGAGGCCGCCGGTCTGCGCCAGGAACTGCGGACGGTCTTCACCTCGGCCAACCCGGGGGCAGGGCTGCAGAAGATCGCTGACCAAGTCATCAGCCACCCGAAGCTGTTCGCCAAGCTTCCGGCCAACCTGCAGGCAGACCTGAAGGCCCTCAAGGGGGCTGCGCCGGCCGATCTGGACACCCAGGCCAACAAGATCAAGGAGACCGCGCTGGACGGCGGATACGGCGCCCGGATCCAGAAAGCTGCCCAAGCCCTCGGGAAGAAGGCCGCGGCCGCGCCGGCTGCCTGACGACATCAACCGGGCTGGACGCAGCCGCTCTGAGCAGCGCCCGGCTCAGCCGGCCAGCACGTCCTGGCGTTCGGCGATCTCGGTCCGGACGGCAGCCAGCACGGCCTGCACCGGGGCCGAACGCAGCGACTCCGCCCTGGCCGCCGCCCAGATGGGCAGCTGCCGCTGGAAGTCGTCCGGCAGGACCGGCACGAACCCCGGCTTCCCAACAACCAGGAAGTTGGGCAGCAGGCCGATCCCCGCTGCGCGCCGGACGGCCTCAAGCTGGGCGAAGATACTCGTGGCCTGGAAACTGGAGCGCGGCATCGGCAGCTGGGTGGAGCGGTGGCCCAGTTCCGCGACCTGCAGCGCCGACTCGACGTACGAGACAAAGCCGTGCCGCCCGACGTCGTCGAGCGTTTCCGGAAGGCCGTGCTCGCGCGCGTACTGTGGGCTCGCGTAGAGCCGGAGGAAGTAGTTGGACAGGAAAATGGTCTGCGCATTACTGACGTCGAGGTTGCCGACCACCACCTCCAAATCCACCCCTGACCGGTTCTGGCTGACCTTGCGGGTGGCGCTGAGCATTTCCACGTTCAGGTGCGGGTGTTCCTGCTGCAGCCGGACCAGGGCAGGGGCGACGAATTCCGCGCCGAAGCCGTCCGGCGTGCTGATCCGAACCAGGCCGGAGAGCACGTCCTCCGACCGGGCGATCCGGCCGGACAACGCGCCCAGCGTCCCCTCGATGGCCTCCGCCGCCGCCACCGCCTCGGACCCCAGCTCGGTGAGCTCCCAGCCGTGCGGGCTGCGCTCGAGCGTCCGGCCGCCGAGCTGCTTGTCCAGGGCGAGAATCCTCCGGGAGATGGTGGTGTGCGTGGTGCCCAACGTCTCCGCGACGGCGTTGAACCTGCCCAGCCGGGCCACGGTCAGCAGGATCAGCAGGTCGTCCGGACTGGGGAGCCGCTTCAAGTCCACGATGACTCCTTGGGCCGACGGTATGTGCATCCATGCACATACCGTCTGTAGTTTTTTACCTTGATTGCACTGTATCAGGGTGTGATGCTGGACACGGAACCCGGTAGTTTTCGCCGGACACAATGCAAAGCAAAGGAGCTTATGCCATGGCAGTTGTCGCCTGGATCGGACTGGGAAACATGGGCGGGTACATGTCGGTGAACCTCGCCAAAGCCGGAAACGAGGTTCGCGGCTTCGACCTGAACCCCGAGGCCGTGGCGGCCGCCGAAGCCGGGGGAGTCAAGCCCGCCGGCAGCATCGCCGAGGCGGTTGAGGGCGCCGACGTCGTCTTCACCATGCTCCCCAAGGGCGAGCACGCCCGCGCCGTCTACCTCGGCGAGGACGGCGTGCTGGCCCACGCGGACACCAGGACCCTGCTGGTGGACTCCTCCACGATCGACATCGCCTCCGCCCAGGCCCTGCACGACGCCGCAGCCGAGGCCGGCTTCCGCTTTGTCGACGCGCCCGTCTCCGGCGGCATGAGCGGCGCCAAGGCCGCCACGCTGACCTTCATGATCGGCGGCGAGGCCGGCGCCGTCGCCGACGCCACCGAATTCATCCGCCCGATGGCCGCCAACATCATCCCCACCGGCGGAGCCACCACCGGCCAGGCCGCCAAGATCTGCAACAACCTGATGCTGTTCATCAACCTGGCCTCCACGGCCGAGGGCGCGGTGCTCGCCGACCGCCTGGGCCTGGACAAGCAGGTCTTCTGGGACATCGCTTCCGTCTCCTCCGGCGACAGCTGGGCGCTGCGCACCTGGTACCCGGTGGCCGGCGTCGTGCCCACTGCGGCCTCTAACAACGACTTCGCGCCGACCTTCACGGCCGAGCTCGCCAACAAGGACATCGGCCTGGCCATCAGCGCCGCCAAGGACACCGGCACCCCGCTCGAAATCGGCGAGCACGTCCAGCAGCTCTTCCAGCGGCTTATCGACGGCGGCCAGTCCGGCACGGACTGCTCCGCGATCGTCAAGCTCGTCGACGGCTCGTTCGAGTCCGCCAAGTAGCCCCATCTTTTTAGCCCCAACTTTTTTGAGAGAGATTCTGCCCATGGAACGCATTCCGCACTTCATCAACGGCGCCCTCGTCTCCGACGCCGAGCGCTACGGCCCCGTCTTCAACCCGGCCACCGGCGAGCAGGAAAAAGAGGTGGCCCTCGCCTCCGCCGCCCGCGTCGAGGAGGCCATCGCCGCCGCCCGCGCCGCCCTCCCCGGCTGGCGGGCCACCAGCCTGGCCAAGCGCACCAGCATCTTCTTCAAGGTCCGCGAACTGCTGATGCAGCGCCGGCCCGAACTGGCGGCCCTGCTGACCAGCGAACACGGCAAGGTCCTCTCCGACGCGGAGGGCGAGATCACCCGCGGCCTGGAAAACATCGAATTCGCCACCGGCCTGTCCCACGCGCTCAAGGGCGAACGGTCCGAGCAGGTCTCCGGCGGCGTCGACGTCCACTCCGTCCGCCAGCCGGTCGGCGTCGTCGCCTGCATCACGCCGTTCAACTTCCCGGCCATGGTGCCGCTGTGGATGATCGGCAGCGCCCTGGCGTGCGGCAACACCGTGCTGCTCAAGCCGAGCGAGAAGGATCCGTCCTCCGCGGTCTTCATCGCCCAGGTCTTCGCCGAGGCCGGCCTGCCCGCGGGTGTGCTCAACGTGGTGCACGGGGACAAGGAAGCCGTCGACGTGCTGCTGGAGCACCCCGACGTCAAGGCCGTCAGCTTCGTCGGCTCGACGCCGATCGCCCAGTCGATCTACAAGCGCGCCGCGGACCACGGCAAGCGGGTCCAGGCGCTCGGCGGGGCCAAGAACCACATGGTTGTGCTGCCGGACGCGGACCTGGACATGGCCGCCGACGCAGCCGTCTCCGCCGCATACGGCTCCGCGGGGGAGCGCTGCATGGCCGTCAGCGTCCTGGTCGCCGTCGGGAACATCGCGGACGAACTCGTGGACGCGATCAAGACCCGGATGGCCACCCTCAAGATCGGCCCCGGCACCGACCCGGCCTCCCAGATGGGGCCGCTGATCACCGCCGAGCACCGCGACAAGGTCGCCTCCTACGTGGCGGGCGCCGCGGACGAGGGCGCTTCCGTGGTGGTGGACGGCCGGGACCAGGAGTTCGACTCCAACGGCTTCTTCATCGGCGTCAGCCTGATCGACCACGTCAAGCCCGGCATGAAGGTCTACGACGACGAGATCTTCGGGCCAGTCCTCTCGGTGGTCCGGGTCGAAAGCTACGCCGACGCCGTCAAGCTCGTCAACGACAATGAATTCGGCAACGGCGTGGCAATCTTCACCCGCGACGGCGGCGCCGCCCGGCAGTTCGAGTTCGACGTCGAGGCTGGCATGGTGGGCGTCAACGTGCCGATCCCGGTGCCGGTGGGAACTTTCTCCTTCGGCGGCTGGAAGAACTCGCTGTTCGGAGACACCCACATGTACGGCCCGGAGAGCATCCGCTTCTATACCCGGGGCAAGGTGGTCACGACGCGCTGGCCGGACCCGTCCACCTCGGTGATCGACCTCGGTTTCCCGCAGGTCGACTAGGCTGCCGCCTGCCTAGCCCTTCATGATCTCCGCGCGCTGGGCCATGTAGTCCTCCATCGCGAGCTCGCCGTTGCTGTACTTCTGGTCCAGCTCGGCGAGCTTGCGCGCGCGGTAGCCCTGCGGGCCGGACGGAACCGGCGGCACCGGCGGAACGTCCGGTGCCGCGGCTGGCTGCGGTTGCCACTGCTGCGGCGAACCGGCCTGCGGCGGGTTCTTCAAGTAGTCCGGGCTGTCCTCGTACGGCACGGGATACTGCTGGTTGGCCGGCGGCTGCGGGGCGCCCAGCTGGCCGAACCCGCCATAGTAGTCCCGCTGGGTGAACCCGTCCCGCGGCTGGTTGCTCTGCTGCCCGGGACCCTGGCCCGGGAACATGCCCGGGAAACCCCCCGGCGTGCCCTGATAAGGATCCTGGCCCTGGCTCTTGTTCTGCACCGAGCGGCGGTAGTAGCGCATCGCGGCCGGAATCAGCAGGGACAGGATGATGATCCAGAAGAAAATACTCACGGTACCGGGCCTCTCAGAAGATGATCTTCCAGCTTAACGCGCACGCACCGCCAAGGGTGCCGGACCGGACCGCTTGCTCAGGAGCGCAGGGCGTCCTCGGCGCCGGGCAGGCCCTCGCCCGAGCCGGGAGGTCCCTCGCCCGAGCCCAGCGGCACCCCTGGACCGAACACCGGACCGGCCAGCGGGCGTTTGGCAGTGATGCCGTCGCCGGAGGAACGGTGCCGGAGCCGGCGGACCACCCACGGGACGAAGTGCTCGCGGGCCCAGATGAGGTCCCCGGTGCGGGCCTCCCGCCAGTTGCGCTGGGGCAGCGGCTTGGGGGCGAGGGGCTCGAGGGTGTGCTGCACATTCAGCGAATCCAGCACCATGGCCGCGATGGTGTGGTGGCCCAGCGGCGAGAAATGCAGCCGGTCCACGTCCCACATCTGCGGGTCGTTGAGCTGGCGCAGGGACCACATGTCGGCGATGATGGCGTCGTGCCGGGCCGCCACGGTGCGCAGGTTCTCGTTGTAGATCGCCACCTTGCTGCGGATCCGGCCCAGCACGGTGGAGCCGGTGTCGGGGCCGTTGAAGAGCACCACGGTGGCGCCGCCCAGGCTCAGGATCTGCACCACCGAGTCCAGCCGTTCGGCAAGGACATCGGGGTCGCCGCCGGGCCGGATCAGGTCATTCCCGCCGGCTGACAGGGTCACCAGGTCGGGCTTGAGGGAGAGGCAGTGCGCCAGTTGCTGGTCCACGATCTGCTGCAGGAGCCTGCCCCGGACCGCGAGGTTGGCGTAGGCGAAGTCGTCGCGGCCCCGGCTCAATTCCTCGGCCACCCGGTCCGCCCAGCCGCGGTGTCCGCCGGGGCTCGCCGGTTCCGGGTCGCCGATCCCCTCGGTGAAGGAGTCGCCCATCGCGACATAGCGGGTCCAGGGGTGGTTGACGGTGCGGTCCGGAAAATTCTCCATGGCTTCTGTTTCGCTCACCTTCATATCCTGCACTCTCCCCGCAAAGCTACGCCACCGTAGCTTGTTACCGGCTGGTAACTGCAAGAATGGAGCCATGACTGAAGCCGCTCGCTATCCCGCTGCGTTCCCCGACCCCGTCGTCCTCTGGTCCAGGCCCGAAGAGGCCCGAGCCGGCAAACCCCTGCTGGTGCTGCTGCACGGCTACGGGGCCAACGAACAGGATCTGCTGAGCCTGGCGGACATGCTGCCGGAGGAATTTGTGGTGGCCTCGGTGCGCGCACCTCTCGTCTCCGGACCGGGGTTCACCTGGTTCCCGCTGACGGCATCCATCGATTATTCGCTCGAGGCCGTCAAGCACGCCGCGGCGTATGTGCAGGACTGGATCGACTCCGTCCGGGCCAACCACCCCTCGGTCACCCTGCTGGGCTTCTCGATGGGCATGGCCATGGCCACCACCCTGTTGCGGCAGCGGCCGGACGGGTACGCCGCCGTCGTCGGGCTCTCAGGCTTTGCCGTCGACGCCGGCGGTGACCCGAGCTTCCGCGACGCGGAACTGGACGGCACCGTGCCGATGTTCTGGGGACGCGACCAGCAGGACCCCGTGATCACGCCGGACAAGATCGAGTTCACCATGGGCTGGGTGCGCAAGCACGTGAAGCTCACCAAGGTGCTCTACACCGGCATGTGGCACGGCATCAACCAGCAGGAGATCGGCCACGTCGGCGAGTTCCTCACCCACGAGGTGCTCGCCAAATAGGGCCGACGACGGCGGCGGCGCCCCGGCCGCCGTCGCTAGGCCCCGCCGCCGGCGGGCGTACTGATCCGCACGGTCTGGCCGTTCACGGTGACGGTGTCGCCGTGGTGAAGCTGGCGGCCGCGGCGGTCATCGATCTCGCCGTTGACCTTCACGAGCCCGTTGTTGATCAGTTCCGCAGCCTCCACCCCGTCCTCCACGAGGTTGGCCAGCTTCAGCAGCTGGCCCAGCCGGATCATGTCGTCGCGGATGGGGATGTCTTCGATTTCCGGGTTGCTCATACAAGCAATAATGCCTGACCAAAGGTGGCACCAATGACCCACGCACCGCGGCTCCCATTGCCCGTCGGACTGCTCCTGGCCGTTTCGGCCGGGCTACTCGTCCCCGTCCAGGGCCGGATCAACGGCGCCCTCGGAACAACCCTGGCCGACGGCCTCGCCGCCGCCGTGGTGAGCTTCAGCACCGGCCTGGCGCTGATGATCGCCATCTCGCTGCTCCTGCCCAAGGGGCGCGCCGGGCTGGCCGAGGTCCTGCCGGCTCTGCGCGAACGCCGCTTCCCGCGCTACTACGTGCTGGCCGGCGGCATCGGCGCGCTCTTTGTCTTTGCCCAGTCCTTCACCGTCGGGCTGCTCGGCGTCGCCCTGTTCACCGTCGCCGCGGTTACCGGCCAAACCCTCAGCGGACTGCTGGTGGACCGGATGGGCATCGGCCCTGCTGGCAAGCGGTCCATCACCGGCATCCGGGTCCTCGGCAGCGTGCTGACCGTCGCCGCCGTGGCGTGGGCCGTGTCGCCGCGCTTCGCGTCCGGCGGTGCAGGCGGCTCGGGCGGGTCCGACCCCATGGCGCTGGTGCTGCCTGTGCTGCTCCCGGTGCTCGCCGGATTCCTGATGAGTTTCCAGCAGGCGATGAACGGCACCGCCACGGTGCACTATCGCACCCCCATTACGGCCACCCTGGTCAACTTCGTCGCCGGCAGCATCGTGCTCTGGCTCGCCTGGCTGATCAAGCTGGCCCTGGCCGGACCAGGCCACGCGCTTCCGGCCGAATGGTGGTACTACCTGGGGGGCCCGATGGGCTGCGTGTTCATCGCCGTCGCCGCCTTCCTGGTCCGCAGCCTGGGCGTGCTGGTCACCGGGCTCGGCATGATCGCCGGGCAGCTGCTCGGATCCCTGGCCCTCGACCTGGCGCTGCCCGCACCGGGAACCGTCGTCGCGCTGCCCACCGTGTTGGGCACGCTGCTGACCCTGGCCGCCATCGTCCTGGCCAGCCTGCCCTGGTCCCGCGGGACCCTCAAGCGGCGGTAGCCCGGGTAGGCTAGGAGTTTGCATCACACCGTCCCCAACACCCCGCCCGGCAACCAGCCGGTGGCACGGGGCTGACAGCACGGACCGCACCCAGCGGCCCTGCAGAAACTGGAGTTCCCATGGCAGCAAAATCCGTACTCGACCAGATCATTTCCCTCGCCAAGCGACGGGGTTTCGTCTTCCAGGCCGGTGAAATCTACGGTGGCTCCCGTTCTGCCTGGGACTACGGTCCCCTCGGTGCCGAGCTGAAGGAAAACATCAAGCGCCAGTGGTGGCAGTCCGTGGTCCGCGGCCGCGAGGACGTCGTCGGCCTGGATTCCTCGGTGATCCTGCCGCGCCAGGTCTGGGAAGCGTCCGGCCACGTCGAGGTCTTCTCCGACCCGCTGGTGGAGTGCCTCTCCTGCCACAAGCGCTACCGCGCGGACCACCTCGAGGAGGAGTACGAGGAAAAGAAGGGCCGCCCCGCCGAGAACGGCCTCAAGGACATCGCCTGCGCCAACTGCGGCACCCGCGGTGAATGGACCGAGCCCCAGGAATTCTCCGGCCTGCTCAAGACCTATCTGGGTCCCGTCGCCAGCGAAGAGGGCCTGCACTACCTGCGCCCCGAAACCGCCCAGGGCATCTTCGTTAACTTCTCCAACGTGCTCACCACCTCGCGGAAGAAGCCGCCGTTCGGCATCGGCCAGATCGGCAAGTCCTTCCGCAACGAGATCACGCCGGGCAACTTCATCTTCCGCACCCGCGAGTTCGAGCAGATGGAGATGGAGTTCTTCGTCGAGCCCGGCACCGACGAGCAGTGGCACCAGTACTGGATGAAGGAGCGCATGGCCTGGTACACCGGCTTGGGCATCCGCGAGGAAAACCTGCGCTTCTTCGAGCACCCGCTGGAGAAGCTCAGCCACTACTCCAAGGGCACCACGGACATCGAGTACCGCTTCGGCTTCCACGGTTCGGAGTGGGGCGAGCTCGAGGGCATCGCCAACCGCACCGACTTTGACCTGTCCACGCACTCGAAGGCCTCCGGTGCGGACCTGAGCTACTTCAACCAGGCCACCAACGAGCGCTACACCCCGTATGTGATCGAACCCGCCGCCGGCCTCACCCGCTCCTTCATGGCGTTCATGATCGACGCCTACACCGAGGACGAGGCACCCAACGCCAAGGGCGGCGTCGACGTCCGCACCGTGCTCAAGCTCGATCCGCGGCTGGCCCCGGTCAAGGCTGCCGTGCTCCCGCTGAGCCGTAACGAGGACCTGTCGCCCAAGGCCAAGGACCTCGCCGCTCAGCTGCGCAAGAACTGGAACATCGAGTTCGACGACGCCGGCGCGATCGGCCGCCGCTACCGTCGCCAGGACGAGATCGGCACGCCGTTCTGCATCACGGTGGACTTCGACACGCTCGAGGACCAGGCCGTGACCATCCGCGAACGCGACACCATGAGCCAGGAACGCGTCGCCCTGGACAAGGTGGAGGGCTACCTGGCCGCACGGCTGATCGGCGCCTGATCATGGCGATCGCATACCGTGAATGGCGCGACGGCGACGACCTCGCGCTGCTGGAAATGTGGGGCGGCCCGGAGACCGAGCAGGCCCGGCAGTTCCGCGGCACCCTGGCCCCCTCGGGCAACGCCCCGTGGCGCCGCTGCATCGTGGCCGAGGACGTCGTGGACGGCGTCGCCATCCCCGTCGCGGCCGGTGTGGTCCATGAGGCCTCGCTGCACCCGGAGCGCCTCTGGGTGTACGTCGAAGTCTCCCGCGACCACCGCCGGTCCGGCATCGGCTCCACGCTGCTGGCCATGCTCCGGCACGAAGCCGAACAGTCGCCGTCGGGAGTGTCCCGGCTCCGGACCAAGGTGGAGCCGGGCACACCCGGCGCCGCCTTCGCCGAGGCCGCCGGACTCGCCCCGATCCAGCGTTCCCGCCTCGTCGTTGTGGAACCCGGTGCCCTGAAGCTGCCGGTTTTCGGCGACGGTTCGGAGGCTGCCGCCTCGGAGCAGGTGGAGGACCTGGCCACCGGTTCAGTGGAGCTCAGCGACGTCGTGGGCCGGTACTACACCGCCGTGCACGACTGGGACAGCCCCGGCGAACTCAGCATCGCCACCGTGCAGCGGCTCTTCCTGGACGACCTCAGCGGCGCCCACGGGGCCATTGTGTTGCGCGCGCCCAAAGCAAGCGCGTTCGGTGCGGGCGTGCCGGCGAGCAAGAAGGGCCGGTTGCAGGCGTTTGCGGTCAGCTACGCCCAGGGCGGCCCGGAAATGGGCGGCCCGGAAGATGGCCACGCCTCCAAGGCCGGCGAGCCGTCGGACGTGTTCCTCGGCCACGACCCGGAGCTGTCCGCCGAGGACGCGCGGGCCGCGGTGCGGGACCTGCTGGCGCTGATCGCGTACCAGTACCCGGTCCTGCTGGAACTGGACGATTCGATGACGGCGCTGCGCGCCGTCGTCGAGCCGCTGCTGGAGAGCGGCAAGGCCCGGCAAGTCGGCGCGGACACCCTGATCGTCTCCGACGCCGCTTAGCCCACCAACGCAAGTGACCCGCAAGTTGTTGTCGTTTTCATGCGTGATAACGACAACAACTTGCGGGTCAGTTGGTTTAAGCGGTTACTTGCCCGCGGGCATCACCGGCGGGACAAAATCGAACGTCATGCCGAGCAGCCAGACGAGCAGCAGCACCACCGGCAGGTGGAAGACGAACTGCAGGAAGGTGAATCCGACCAGGTCGCGGGCGCGCAGCTTCAGCACCGCGAGCAGCGGGAGCATAAAGAACGGGTTGACCAGGTTCGGCAGCGCCTCGGCGATGTTGTAGATCTGCACGGTCCAGCCGAGGTTCATCTGGACATCGGTGGCGGACTGCATCACGTACGGCGCCTCGACCAGCCACTTGCCGCCACCGGAGGGAACCAGCAAGCCCAGCACGGCCGTGTACAGCGCGATAACGACGGCGAAGCCACCGCCGCTGCCGATGCCCGAGAAGAACTCGGCCAGGTGCGCCGAGATGGTCATCCCTCCGTGCCCTGTGGCCTTGGTCAGGATCGCGGCCATCGCCGCGTAGAGCGGGAACTGCACGAGGATGCCGGCGGTCGCCGGGACGGCCTTCGTGACGGCCTGCAGGAAGTTCCGGGGGGTGCCGTGCAGCACCAGGCCCAGGATGAGGAACACCAGCAAGTAGCCGTTGAGGCTGCTCACCACGGTCAAGAACGGCTTGGTGAGGAACTGCGAAACCAGCCAGCCCAGGGTCAGGAGGCCGGCGAGGATCGGCAGGATCTTGCTGTATTCGAGCCACTCGCCCGGGCGCGACCGCGGCGCCGGCTCGCTGGGTTCGTCGTCGAGGTCGACGCCGAGGTCCTCAGCGGTGCGGATCGAGCCGCCCTGCGGTGCCGAGAAGTGTGCGATCACCGTGGTCAGCAGCATCAGGATGGCCAGGGTCAGCAACGACTGCCAGGTGAAGATGGTGGTCCCGAAGTCCAGGATGCCGGTGATCTTCAGCAGGGCAGGCGGCAGCGAGGCCGCCGTCGCCTGCAGCTGCGCGGCGGAGGAGGACAGGCCAAGCGCCCAGACGGCGCCCAGTCCCATAAACGCGGCCGCGCCCAGGGCGCGGTAGTCCACGGTGAGGTCCTTGCGGCGGGCGATGGCCCGGGCCAGCAGGCCGCCGAAGATCAGGCTGAGGCCCCAGTTGAGGAAGGACACCGACATGGACATCAGCGCCACGAAGCTCACGGCCGTGCGGGCGGTCGCGGGAACGACGGCCAGCCGGCCGATCAGGCGGGCCACGGGCGGCGAGGTGGCCACAACGTAGCCCGTGAGCACCACCATGGCCATCTGCAGGGTGAAGGCGGTCAGGTCCCAGAAGCCGTTGCCAAAGGAATCGGCGATCGACTGCGGCGACGCGCCAATGGCCAGCGCCGCGAGGGCGATGATGATGACGCCGGCGAGGGCGAAGATGTAGGCGTCCGGGAACCACTTCTCGGTCCACGCCGCCATTCGCTGGGCTATCCGGGCGAGGCCGCGTTCTTCGCCGACGCCGCTTTTAGTCAGGACTGTGTTTGCCACAGAGGGGTACCTCTCCATTGAGTGCGTTTTTCTACCCGATGGAGTTTAGCCACGACGGCGGCGGGGGTCGTGCTTATCGGCGCCTGCCGCGTGCGCGCCGCGGCCCCTCGGCTTCGTCCAGCCGTTGCCGCTCCTGCTCGGTTGGTGCCCCGCCGCCAAGAGCGGCCGGCATCCACCAGGCGCCCGGCGCAGGTTTCAGCGGGAAGTCCGCGATGCCGGCGTCGATCCCCGCCTGGAGGGCTCTCCGCAAGGCCTCGGTGGCCGCCGGGACGTCCAGCCCGGGGTCCGGGCTGAAGGGTTCGCCCACGTGAACGCGCACCGGTGCCCGCCAGGCCCGACGCGGGGAGAAGCCGTGGTGCCGGGTCATGATCCGGTGCGCGCCCCATACGGAGACCGGGATGATGGGGACACCCGCCTCGGCGGCCATCCGCACGGCGCCGGTTTTGCATTCCCGGACCTCGAAGCTGCGGCTCACCCCGGCCTCGGGCAGGATCGCGATGTACTCGCCGTCACGGAGCTTCTGCACGGCAGCGTCATAGGCATGGGCGCCGGTGTCATAGCCGACGACGACGTGGCCGGCGGCGCTGACGGCGGGACCTGCGAACCAGTGGTCGGCCGCGCCCTGGGTGATCAGGAAGCGCATCTGGGCACGGTTGTGACACCACAGCAGCAGCTCCGCGAACGCGAAATCAAGGTAGCCGAAGTGGGTGATCGCCACGACGGCGCCGGCACCCGCGGCGGCGCGCCGCGAAGATTGCGCGGCCCCGTCGCGGGTATTCTCCGGCAGCGCGGCGGGGAGGTGCTCCCGTCCGGTGACGATGACGCGGATCCGGAACAGCCAGCGGAGCGCCTGACCGGTCCTGACGATGACGCGGTAGAAGCGGTCGCTGGGCGCCGGCCGCCAGCTCATGCGCAACCGCGCATCTCAGCGCCCCGCCGGCCGGCGGGGCGGCCAGGGAAGGAAACCGGAGGTGGATTCGACGTATTCCTTGTATCCGGGCCTAGCCGACATGGCCTTCTCCGTCAGCGGCTTGCCGGTTTTGCCCGCCAGCGTCCAGATCATCAGGGCGGGGGAGAGGATGGTCAGCACGCCCGGCCAGGAGTCGGCCGCGACCAGGAACAGACCGGCCCACACGGCGGCATCGCCGAAGTAGTTCGGGTGCCGGGTGTAGCGCCAGAGCCCGGTGTTCAGGACGGTGCCGCGTTTGGCAGGGTCCGCTTTGAACCGGGCCAGCTGCCAGTCGCCGACGGTTTCGAAGACGAAGCCGACGAGCCACAGCAGCACCCCGAGCAGCGCCAGCCAGCCCAGGGGGCCGGTGCTGAACATGCCGACCTGGATGGTGAGCGAGACGAAGAACATCACGATGCCCTGCGGCAGGTACACGCGGCGGAGCGCGTAGGTGTTGCGCGAGCCGGGCGCCGAGGAGAGCATGTCCACGTAGCGCGGATCCTCATGGCCGCCGTGGGCCCGGAGGCCGATATGGACGGCCAGCCGGATGCCCCAGACCGCAACGAGGGCGAGCAGCAGCAGGCGGCGGCCGGCGTCGCCGTGGCCGGCGGACAGGGCCCAGGAGACCGCGGCCGCCACCACGAAGCCCAGGCCCCACACGGTGTCGATGACGGAGTGGCGTTGCTGCCGCACGGCCACGGCGAACGTCCCCGCCAGCAGCGCCACGAGTCCCACGGCGACCCAGGGCAGGCTGGCGAGGAAGGCGTCCAACGGGAAGCCGGCCATTACAGCACCACCGGGAGGGCTGCCGCGGCGGGCAGGACCTGCCGGAGTGTGTCCGTGCCGCGCAGTTCGGTGCCGGCGCTGCCGGCGAAGGCGTCCAGGATGAAGCCATTGGCCAGCGTGTTCCAGAGCCGCACCCGGCGGAACATAAAGTGTCCGGCGCCGGTGAGCGAGACGTAGTCCACCGAGGCCGCGACGCCCTCGGCGCGGCGGGCGTAGGCAAGGGAATTCTTCGGGCTGGTCCAGCGGTCCTCGCTGCCGTGCACAATCAGGATCCGGCGTCCGGCGACCCGGTCCACCGGGGTGGAGCCGTCCAGCCACGGGGCCAGCGCGACGATGGCCTCCACCTGCGGGTGGTCCGCGACGCAGAGAGCCGTGAGGCCGCCCATCGAGTGGCCCAGCAGGTAGATGGGGACTTCGGGGTGCTCGAGGCTGATCTGGGACAGTGCCCAGCGTGCGTCCTGGACGGGGGACATCTCCGGCCCGTTCCAGCCCCGGTAGCGGTTGCGGAGGGTCCAGACGGCCAGGCCGTGCGGGCCGCCCTGGTTGCGGAGCGACTGGGCGAAGGGCAGCATCCGGGCCGGGCTGAGATGCCGGGCGCGCACCGCCTCGAAGCTGTCCGAGCGTCCGCCGTGCAGCACCAGGGCCACCCCGCGGGTCTTCCCGGCGGCATCGGCGATGCTCAATTCGGCCCGGGCCGCGGGCCCGGCTCCGGCCATCCCGTGCTCCCGGTCGTCGGTCTTGCGTCTGGCCACGGCTGGTGTCCTCCAAAACATCGTCTTGTCCCTGCAATTACCAACAATAAGTTGCCCGCCGGCGTTCCCGGCAGATTCTGCCGCCGGGTTGCTGCCCGTGCTGACTGCGCGCATACCCACACGGCATTCGCTGCCGTGCGGCCGGCGGATGGGTGACCGGGTGGCGCGCGCGGATGGGTGCGCGGCCGGCGGGCGCGGCTGGCGGGCGCGGAGGCGTCCGCGCGCGCCGGCCCGCCCGGACACCGTAAAGTCTTCGGCATGAGGTTGAACTGCTGATGGGCGCCGGACATTCACACACCCCCCAGGGGCACCACGAACCCACCCCCCGGGCGCTCGCGGCACGGCGGAAGGCCAACTGGATCCTGGCCGCTGTCCTGGTCCCGCTGACCCTGCTGACCATAGCCGCGATGGTGCTGTTGTGGCCCTCGGGCAGCAAGGAAGGCATCACGCTGTCCAGCCCCTATGCGGCCGCCCCGGGCGTCACCTTCGACACCGGCAAGATCCAGCGTGTCGTCGTTGGAAACTGCATGGACGGCGCCCCGCAGCAAGGGGCGCAGCCCGGTGCACAGCCGGGTGCGCAGCCGGGCGCCCAGACCGGTGCACAGCCGGAGGCCGGGGTCGGGCAGGGATCACAGTGCACCTTTGCCTACACCGAGCCGGACAAAGGCGGTAACCCGGTGAAGGTGGTGATCAACCCCGACGTCGCCAAGTCCCACGGCGTCAAGGTCGGCGACAACATCCGCTACCTGAACCTCTCGAAGGCCCAGGGCGCCAACGCCGGCGGCACACCCGCCTACGTGTTCGTTGACTTTGTCCGGACGCTGCCGATCATCCTGCTCGCGGTCCTGTACGCCGTCGTGGTGATCGCGGTGGCCCGCTGGCGCGGGCTGCGCGCCCTCATCGGCCTGGCCGGCGCCTACGCCGTCCTGGTCTCCTTTATGCTTCCCGGCCTGGTGGAAGGCAAGCCGCCGCTGCTGCTGGCACTTGTCGGCTCCACGGTGATCATGATCGGCGTGCTGTACTTCGCCCACGGCTTCACCGCCCGGACCTCGACGGCGCTGCTGGGCACCATGTTCGGCCTGGGCATCACCGCTGCGCTCGCCGCCTGGGCCACCGATGCGGCCAACCTGGCCGGCGTCGGCAACCACGACGCCGCCACCCTTGCCAACGTCTCGGACCACATTTCCATCTCGGGGATCATCCTGTGCGGGCTCATCATTTCCGGCCTCGGTGTGCTGAACGACGTCACGATCACCCAGGCCTCCGCGGTGTGGGAGCTCTGGGAGCTCGCCCCCGGGACGTCCGCGCGCAAGCTCTTCGCCTCGGCCATGCGGATCGGCCGGGACCACATCGCCTCGACCGTGTACACCATCGCGTTCGCCTACGCAGGGGCGGCGCTGCCCATCCTGATCATCGTGATGCTCTACGAGCGCCCGCTGGGCGACGCGCTCACCAGCGCCGAACTCTCCGAGGAAGTCATCCGCACGCTCGTTGGCTCCATCGGGCTCGTCCTGGCGATTCCGGTCACCACGCTGATCGCCGTGCTCGTGGTCAAGGCTACGGGCCTCAGGGGCGACGCGGCCACGGCAGACGACGTCGTCCGGGCCGCCGACGGCACTTCTGACGGGGCCGCCGCCCGGCACGCGCCCGGCGCAGGCACTTCCGATGGCGGCACTTCCGATGGCGGCACTTCCGACGGCGGCAGTTCCGACGGCGGCAGTTCCGACGGGGGTGCCGGCCCGGCGGCGGAGAGCCGCCGCGGGCGCCGGGCCGCCGTCCCCGGCTGACGGGCCGGTCCGGCACATCCGGCCCGCCGGGGTTTCCACATAGCCGGCCGCGATCCGGCCGATTTGCCCGGCTTTGAGACAATGGTCGGGTGACTGTTGTAGCAACGCCTCCCGCCCCCAAGCTGGAACTGCCGCCCCTGAAGCTGGGCCCCCTCACGGTGGACACCCCCGTGATCCTGGCCCCGATGGCGGGCATTACCAACTCCGCGTTCCGCAGGCTGTGCCGTGAATACGGTGGCGGCTTGTACGTCGCGGAGATGGTTACCTCCCGCGCCCTGGTCGAACGCACGCCGGAATCGCTGCGCATTATCTCGCACGACGAGGACGAGAAAGTCCGTTCGGTGCAGCTCTACGGCGTGGACCCGGTGACCGTCGGGCAGGCGGTCCGGATGCTGGTCGAGGAGGACCGTGCGGACCACATCGACCTCAACTTCGGCTGCCCGGTGCCCAAGGTGACGCGGCGCGGCGGCGGTTCGGCGCTGCCCTGGAAGACCGACCTCTTCACCTCGATCGTCCAGACCGCGGTCAAGGAAGCGTCCAAGGGCAACGTCCCGTTGACCATCAAGATGCGCAAGGGCATCGACGATGACCACCTCACCTACTTGGACGCCGGACGGATCGCCCGCGACTCCGGCGTCGCCGCCGTCGCCCTGCACGGCCGCACCGCCGCGCAGTTCTACTCCGGCCAGGCCGACTGGTCCGCCATCGCCCGCCTGCGCGAAGCGCTCCCGGATATCCCGGTCCTCGGCAACGGCGACATCTGGTCCGCCGAGGACGCCATCCGCATGGTCCGCGAAACCGGCGTCGACGGCGTTGTGGTGGGACGAGGCTGCCAGGGTCGGCCGTGGCTGTTCGGCGACCTGATGGCCGCCTTCGAGGGCAGCGACGTCCGGCACAAGCCGAGCCTGGGACAGGTCGCCGAAGGCGTATACCGCCATGCCGAGCTGATGGTGGAAACCTTTGGCAACGACGAAGGCAAGGCCCTCCGGGAGATCCGCAAGCACATGGCCTGGTACTTCAAGGGCTACGTGGTCGGCAGCGAACTGCGGACCAAACTGGCCATGGTGACCAGCCTCGAAGTGCTCCGCGCGACGCTGGACCAGCTGGACCTCGACTCGCCGTACCCCGGCATCGACGCCGAGGGCCCCCGCGGCCGCGCGGGCTCGCCCAAGAAGCCCGCCCTGCCCAAGGACTGGCTGCTGGACCGCAGCATGGACGCCGAGCAGTCACGCGAAATCTGCCATGCGGAACTGGACGTCTCCGGTGGCTGAAACCAGGACGACGGCGCCCGTGCTGGACGGCTACGTGGACCGGGACTGCGCCCGCTGGGTGGAGGAACCGCCCAAGAGCACCTACCGCTCCGACTTCGAACGCGACCGCGCTCGCGTGCTGCATTCCTCGGCGCTCCGCCGGCTCGGCGCCAAGACCCAGGTGGTCGCCCCGGACACGGACGACTTCGTCCGGACCCGGCTGACCCACAGCCTCGAGGTGGCCCAGGTGGGCCGCGAACTCGGCCGCGCCCTGGGCTGCGACCCCGACGTTGTGGACACGGCCTGCCTCAGCCACGATCTTGGCCACCCCCCGTTCGGGCACAACGGCGAGTCGGCCCTGAACGAGGTAGCCCACGCGATCGGCGGCTTTGAGGGCAACGCCCAGACCCTGCGCCTGCTGACCCGGCTCGAGCCCAAGGTCCTCGCTGCGGACGGCACGCCAGCAGGCCTCAACCTGACCCGCGCCAGCCTCGACGCCGCCGCGAAATATCCGTGGTCGGCGGACAACGCCCCGGTGATCCATGGCCAGCGCACCAGCAAGTTCGGCGCCTACCAGGATGACCTGCCCATTTTCGACTGGATCCGGGAAGGCGCGCCCGAGCGCCGCTCCTGCCTCGAAGCCCAGGTCATGGACCTCGCTGACGACATCTCCTACTCGGTGCACGACGTCGAGGACGCGATCGTCGCAGGGCACTTCCAGTTGCGCTGGATGGACAACCCGGACCACCGCGCCCGGGTGGTGGGCTACGCCAAGCAGTGGTACCTGCCGCACAACGACCCGGCCGCCATCGATGCCGCCCTCGCGCGGCTGGAGGCGACCAGCGTGTGGGTGCGGGAGGCCGACGGCAGCCGCCGGTCCATGGCGGCCCTGAAGGACATGACCAGCCAGTTGATCGGCCGGTTCTGCCAAAGCGCGCTGGAGACCACCCGGGCTGTCTACGGTCCGGAGAACCTCACCCGCTACAACGCCGAACTCATCGTCCCGGACGAGACCGTGATGGAGATCGCCGTGATGAAGGGCCTGGCCACCACCTTCGTGATGACCACCGAACACCGGCAGCCGATCTATGAACGCCAGCGCGAGGTCCTGCACGCGCTGGTGACCGCGCTCAACGCCAGCGGCGACCGCCACCTGGAGCCGATGTTCGCCGCCGACTGGCGCGCCGCGGCGGACGACGGCGCCCGGCTGCGCGTTGTCATCGACCAGGTCGCCTCGCTGACGGACGGCTCCGCGCTGGCCATGTACGAACGGCTCGTCGGCAGCCTGCCGTCGCTGTGGTGACGGCGCTGGTGACGGGTGCCATAGGCCGCCGTCCGGCGTCGTACCCGGGTACTAGGATGGCTCTGTGGCCGGCCTGATCAAACGTGAAGATATCGACGAAGTGCGCCAGCGCACCGACATCAAGGAAGTCGTCGACGGCTATGTGACCCTCAAGGGCGCCGGGCTGGGGTCCTTCAAGGGCCTCTGCCCCTTCCACGACGAGCGCTCGCCCTCGTTCACCGTGCGCCCCCAGGTGGGCCGCTACCACTGCTTCGGCTGCGGCGAGGATGGCGACGTCATCTCCTTCGTGCAGAAACTGGACCACACCACCTTCCACGAAGCCGTGGAAAAGCTCGCGGCCCGGATCGGCTACGAACTGCGTTACGAGGACGGCGGATCCGGCCCCAACCGCGAGGAAATCGGCCGCCGCCAGCGCCTGCTCGACGCACACAAGATCGCCGACGAATTCTTCCGCGCCCAGCTCCTGACCCCGGGCGCCACCGAAGGGCGGAACTTCCTCTACGGCCGCGGCTTCGACCGGGCCGCGGCAGAGCAGTTCGGCGTTGGCTACGCCCCGCAGGGCTGGGACTCGTTGCTCAAGCACCTCCGCGGCCGCGGCTACACCGACCCCGAGCTCAAACTCACCGGCATGTTTTCGGAAGGCGGCCGGGGGATCTACGACCGCTTCCGCGGCCGGCTGATCTGGCCGATCCGCGACATCGCCGGCGATACCATCGGCTTCGGCGCCCGCAAACTCTATGAGGACGACCAGGGCCCCAAATACCTGAACACCCCCGAGACCGCGCTCTACAAGAAGTCCCAGGTCCTCTACGGCATCGACCTCGCCAAGCGGAACATCGCCAAGGAACGCCAGCTGGTGGTGGTGGAGGGCTATACCGACGTGATGGCCTGCCACCTGGCCGGGGTCACGACGGCGGTGGCCACGTGCGGCACCGCGTTCGGCACCGAGCACATTAAGATCGCCCGCCGGCTGCTCTCCGACGACGGCAGCGGGGGAGAGGTGATCTTCACCTTCGACGGCGACGCCGCGGGTCAGAAGGCCGCCCTGCGCGCCTTCGAAGAGGACCAGCGCTTCGTGGCGCAAACCTACGTCGCGGTGGAACCCGGCGGAGCCGACCCCTGCGAGCTGCGCCAGGCCAAGGGCGACTCGGCCGTCCGGGACCTGATCGGAACCCGCCGCCCGCTGTTCGAATTCGCCATCCGCGCCACCCTGCGTCGGCACAACCTGGACACGGTGGAGGGCAGGATCGCGGCACTGCGCGAATCGGCCCCCGTGGTCGCGCAAATCCGGGACGCCGGCATCCGGCCGGCCTATGCCCGGGAGCTCGCCGGCTGGCTGGGAATGCCGGTCGAAGAAGTCAGCCGCGCGGTCGGCGCCGCAGCCAAACGCCTCGCCCAGGCACCGTCCGGAGGCGCCGGACAAGGCTACAACCAGAACCCCGGCCAGAACCCGGGCCGCTCCGCCGGACCGGGCCAGGGGTCCGCCCCCGGCGTGGCGCCCCTGCCGGCGTCGCCCGCGCTGCCCGCCTTCAACCGGCCGGACCCGCGTGACCCGGTGGCCGCGATGGAACGCCAGGCCCTTGAGGTGGTGCTGCAGGAGCCGGCAATCCTCGAAGGGGCCACCTGGCAGCGTTTCGCCGAGGCCCGGTTCTCCACCCCGGCCTACCTCGCCATCCACGAAGCGATCCGGGCCACCGGACAGGGTTCCATCGGCGACCCTGCCCGATGGGTCGAGCAGCTGCTGCAGGAGGTCCCGGAGCCGCTGCGGCCGCTGGTGTCCGAGCTCGCCGTCGTGCCGCTGCCCGCAAGCACCGCCGAGGCTGTCCAGCGCTACTGCCGCGACATTCTGGCGCGGCTGTTCGAGCTGCAGATCACCCGCGTCAAGGCGGACAAGATGGGCCAGCTGCAGCGCCTGGACGCCGCGGCGGACCCGGAGGAATTCCAGCGGCTGAACCGTGAGCTGATGGAACTGGAGATGCAGCGGCGCTCGCTCCGGATGGACTCCTGAGCCTCCCGCGCGGGGTCCAGCCGGAGGCCAATTTCACTTCCCGGCGCGGTGTTTGCTAGGCTTATAGCCGCTTCATTCCTCCTTAGCTCAATTGGCAGAGCATTCGACTGTTAATCGAAGGGTTGCTGGTTCAAGTCCAGCAGGAGGAGCGCACAGTCCCCGTTCCGGGTCACCGGAACGGGGACTTTTTGTATACCCGCCGGGGGTATCCGGCGGGGTCACGGCGCGGGTGCGGGGCGGCCCGGGCCGCCGATTTCCTTAGCGGTAAAACCTTTGCTAATGTCGTACCTGCTTCATTCCTCCTTAGCTCAATTGGCAGAGCATTCGACTGTTAATCGAAGGGTTGCTGGTTCAAGTCCAGCAGGAGGAGCGCACAGGCCCCGCGGCCGGTAATCTACCGGCCGCGGGGCCTTTTTTCTTGCCTGGATGGTGGCGGCGTTTCCCAGTGCGTGCCTGCCCGCCTAGACGAAGAACATCTCGACCTGCAGGAAGCGCTCTGCCTCCGCCACAGCCGCCCGGAACGCCTCATCCTCCGTGGGGGACTGCCGGGGCTCCCGGGGGTGCCACTCGTGGGCGGAGGAGTGCACACGGGTGAAGCCGCCCCGCGGGGGAGCGTAGAAGATGCCAAAGCGCTGTACCGGCCATTCCGCGGAGGTCTCAGGGGCTACCAGCAGCGCCGAGTCGTAGGCGGGGTTGTACCACTGGGCGATCGGCCTGCGCCGGTCCTCGGTGAACAGCCCGGCCGCGAAGAGTGCCGCCGACTGCGGGCTCGTCTGGGAGCACAGCCGCTCCCACCACAGAGGCAGAATGCCGTCGTCGCACCGCTGCCACGTGGCCGGTAGGGGAGGAGGGTCCTGCCAGTCAGGCACAGAACAACTTTATCGCCCGCCGTCTGCTGCGAACAGGGCAGCACGGCCCCGCGGTCCGGGTCCCCGCCGGACATGCCCCTCGCTCAAGCCGGCCGATGGACATGCTCCTAGGTGCCCGCCAGCGGCGGACATGCCCTTTGTCTGCGCCGAAGCGTGGACATATGCCCGTTATGTCCATTCCTGGCTGAGGGGAGTGGGCATGCCCGCCCAGTTGTCTCGACTGGCGAGCATGCCCACCGCCCGCGCCGAGCGTTGGGCGTGTCCCCGAAGGGGCCCGGGTCAGTGGATGGACGGCACGGTACGGGGCCGGACCACCAGCCACAGCGCCGCGGCGGCGAGCAGGATGCAGCCGGCCTGGACCGCGCCCATCGGCGTTGCGGAGCCGAGGCCCAGCCAGCCGACGACGGGGGAGATGATGCCGGCCATCAGGAACGTGGCTGCGCCCAGCAGGGAAGCGGCGGTCCCGGCCTGCGCGCCGTGCTTGGCCAGTGCCAGCACCTGCACACAGGGGAAGGTGAACCCGGCCCCGAGGATGTAAAGCCAGAGCGGCACCATCACGCCCCACAGCCCGAAGCCGAGTTGGTCAAAGGCCACGATCAGCGAGGCCATCAGGACCATCCACGTCGTCGAGCAGGCCAGGATCCACTGCGGCGGGACACGTTTGATGAGCCGGGAACTGGTCTGCACGCCCGCGACGATCCCCAGCGAGTTGATCCCGAACAGCAGGCCGTACTGCTGCGGCGAGAAGCCGTAGACGTTTTGGAACAGGAACGGGGATGCGGAGAGGTAGGTGAAAAGGCCACCGAAGTTCATCCCTGCCAGCAGCAGCATGCCTACGAAGATCCGGTCCGCGAAGAGGACACCGTAGCGCTGGCGGACCGTCAGTCCGGAGGTGCCGCGCAGCTCACGCGGCAGGGTCTCGCGCACCACGAACACGGCCGCGATGATCACGCAGCTCCCGTAGCCGGCCAGGAACCAGAAGATCCCCGGCCATGGCATCAGCAGCAGCAGCTGGGACCCGATCAGCGGCGCCAGGATCGGGGCCATGCCGTTGACGAGCGCCATCCGGGAGAACATCCGGACCATCGCGTAGCCGCTGAACAGGTCCCGCACCATCGCCATCGCCACCACGCCTCCGCCGGCCGCGCCGATACCCATGAGCACCCGGAACAAGCCCAGCGTGCCGATGTCCGTGGACAAGGCGGCGCCGAGTGAGGCCCCGATGTGCACGGCGGTGGCCAGGATCAGCGGAAGGCGCCGTCCGAACTTGTCACTTAGCGGCCCTACCACCAGCTGGCCCAACGCGAAACCGACCGTAGTGCCGGTCAGAGTCAGCTGCACTGCGGCCTCGCTCACGCCCAGGCTCGCCTCCAGGGCCGGAAACGCCGGCAGGTAGAGGTCCACCGTGAACGGCCCAAGGGCCGTCAGGGCGCCCAGCATCAGAATGTAGAGGAGCTTGCGGCGGCGGCTGAGGGAATCCCCGGGATTGCTGCGTGTCTGCACAGGAGACAATCCTAGGGCCCGCCCGGCCCACCCCGCCGCAGCCACCCCTCAGCACAGCCGGCAGGCACGCCACGACCGCCGCGGGCCCGTGCGGGACGCCGCCGGGACCCTGAATGATAGTTTTGACCCTTGGGGATGCGTGAGGCCGCGCAGGCCCGGCAATCCAGCGCAATCGTAGATGGAACCAGTGAGGCGGCACAGATGAGCGGACGGCACACCGGCAGGACAAACGGAGGGCTGCGCCTTTCCGCGTTGCCCAAGACCCTGAAACTGATCTTCAAGCTCGCACCGCGGCAGCTCAATGACGAGATTGCCTTCGCCAAGGCCGAACTGAAGCGCAAGGGGATCGAGCTCGGCGTCGCCGCCGCCTTCTTCGCCGTCGCCCTGATCTTTGTCGCTTTCCTCGTGATCGGGCTCATCGTGGCTGCCATCATGGGCCTGGCCACCATCATGCCGGCCTGGCTCGCTGCCTTGCTGGTCTGCGCGGCTTTCCTGGTGATTGCCCTGATCGTGGGCCTGATCGGCTACGGCCGGTTCAAGAAAGCCATGCCGCTGATGCCGGAGGAAACGATCCGGGGCCTCAAGTACGATCTCGGCATCGCGAAGGAAGGCTCCTCGTTCGACGCCGCCGTCCTGGACCCCGAGTCCCCGCAGGCCAAAGCTGCCAAGGCCGCCAAGGAAGAGGCCGCCGCCAAGGCCAAGGCCGAGAAGGAAGCCAAAAAGGCCGCCGAGCAGCCCGACCTCGGCCCCGCCCCGACCGAGGCCGAGCTGCGCCGCCGCCTCGACCAGCGGCGCCGCCACCTCACCGGAGTCCGCGACGAACTCGGCGAGGAACTCGACCTCAAGACCCAGGCCCAGGCCCTGCTCGCCGCCACCGCCCACCGGCTGGAGGAAGGCAAGGACCTTGTGAACGACCGTATCGCCGCCTTCCGCAGCCACGGAGACGCTTCGGCCGCGCCGAAGACCGCCGGCGCGACCGGCACGCCGGGCGAATCCGGTGCCGCGGCCGAACTCGGCAAGCGCTGGAAGCCGCTGGCCGCCCTGGCCGCCTCGACGGCCGCCCTCGTCTTCCTGCTGCGCCGACTGCTCAAGGGCTAGGCAACACCCTGAACTCAAACGATCACCCGTTGCCGGCCGTGGAAAGGGGGAACTGATGAAGTTCATCGGCGCCGGGGCACGCCCCGGGCAGCCCCAGACACATCACGACGTCGTTTTCACGGTTCCCAACCTGCTGACCGTGGTCCGTTTCCTGGGTGTCCCGCTCTTCATCTGGCTCGTCCTGGCCAAGCAGGAGTACGGCACCGCCGCGCTCGTGTTGGCCGTGATGGGCAGCACCGACTGGGTGGACGGCTACATTGCCCGCCGCTTCAACCAGATGTCCAACCTGGGCCGCATCATGGATCCCATCGCGGACCGGCTGGCCCTGATTGCGGTCGCGGTCACGCTGGTGATCGCCGGCGTCGTCGAGTGGTGGTACCTGACTGCCCTCCTTGTCCCGGACTTGGTGCTGCTCTCCATTTCGCTTTTCTACTTCCACAGCCACCCCGACCTTCCGGTCAGCCGGATCGGCAAGATCCGTACCGGCCTGCTGCTGCTCGGCACGCCGCTGCTGGTGCTCTCCAAGCTCCCGGTCGCGGGGACCGACGCCTACTTCGTCGCCGCCTGGATCTGCTTGGGACTGGGCCTGGTCGGGCACTGGATCGCGGCCTACAACTACTTCTGGGCCATCATCCGCAAGGGCCGGGAGCGCAAGGCCGGCGCCACTGCCGCCGGACCGGCCGCGGCGGACTCCACGGCGCGGAACACCGACGACGGCGGCATCAGCTGATGGTCTGGTTCGCAGTGCTGCTGGCGGTGTCGGGCGCCTTCTTCCTGGCCTTCGGCGCCCAGCGGCAGGGGAGCGCGGTCAAGGCCGATACCGGCGGCCTGGCGCTCAGTTCCCATGGCCTGCTCCGCCTGATCCGGAACCCCCGCTGGGTCCTGGGCCTGCTGCTGCTGGCCGTCGGGACGGCGATGAACGCCGTCGCCCTCGTCTCTGCCCCCCTCACCGTGGTGCAACCGATCGGCGCGATCGCCCTGGTCATCACCACCATCATCAACGCCAAGGACCAGGGGCTCAGCATGAACCGGGCCACCGTGGTGGCCATCAGTTCCTGCGTCACCGGCTCGGCCCTCTTCGTGATCCTCGCCGTGACCGTTACGCAGGAAAACCACCATGTCAGCGGCTCCGACGAACTGACCATCGTGCTGCTGCTCGCCCTGGCCGTGAGCCTTTTCGGAACGCTGGCGCTGCTCTTCAAACACCGGATGAGCGCCTTCGTCTACATCCTCGGGGCGGGTGTCCTCTTCGGTTTCGTTGCGGTCCTGACCCGCATCATCGGCAAGCACCTGCTCGACCCGAACGGGCTGTTCCTGCTTAATGTGCAGTGGTACACGCTCCTGGCGATGGCAGCAGCCGGCGGGTTGGGATCGTGGTTCGTGCAGAGCGCCTACTCGGGGGGCCCGCCCGACCTCGTGATCGCCGGGCTGACCGTGATCGACCCGATCATCGGCATCGCAATCGGCATCGTGATCCTGGGCGAACTGCGCCCGGACGTCCACGCCGTGACGGCGATTGCCATGGGCGCGGCCGCTTCCCTTGCTATCGTGGGAGTGATCGCCCTTTCCCGGCACCACCCCGAGGTCACCAAGCGCAAGAAGGATGCGCGGAAGGCCGCGGGACGGCCGTCCTAGGGCGGCGCCACAGACTTCAGGCGCAGGCCCGGCGCCTGCGCCCACGGCCAGCCGGCCACCACAGGACCCGCTGACCGCACCGTGACCACCAGGAGCTATCCCCGTGACCATGCCCCAGAACGACAAACCCGGCAAACGACTGACCATCCTGATTGCCGCGGACACCTACCCGCCCCACGTCAACGGCGCCGCGCAGTTCGGCTACCGCCTGGCCAAGGGCATGACCGGCCGCGGACATGACGTCCACGTCCTCGCGTGCCGGCCGGACAAGGGCAAAAGCTACAGCGAGTTCCGCGACGAGGCCACCGTGCACCGCCTGCGCTCACACTCGGTCCCCACCCACGACTACTTCCGGATCACCTTCCCGTGGGAGATCAAGAAGGAAATCGCCCTGCTGTTCGACCGCGTCCAGCCCGACGTCGTGCACATCCAGAGCCACTACATGATCGGCGAGCACGTCCTCTACGAAGCGGTGAAGCGCGGAATCCGGATTGTCGCGACCAACCACTTCATGCCCGAGAACCTGAACCCGTTCCTGCCGTTCCCGCAGTGGTTCAAAGACATCGTGGGCCGGGTGTCCTGGCGCGACATGGGCAAGGTCATGGGCCAGGCCGACGTCGTGACGACCCCCACGCCGCTCGCGGCGAAGGCCATGCACGAGCACGCCTTCCTCCGTAAGGTGCTGCCGCTCTCCAACGGCATCGACGCCGCCGCCTACGAACTGCAGCCCGGCGAGGAAGCTGCGCCGCACGCCAGCCCCACCGTGTTGTTTGTCGGCCGCCTCGCCGAGGAGAAGCACATCGATGTGCTGATCGATGCCGTGGCCAAGACTCCGCCCGCGCTGGACGTCCACCTGGAAATCGTCGGCGGCGGCGAGGTGCGGCCCGCCCTCGAGGCCCAGGTCCAGCGTCTCGGCCTGCAGGACCGTGTGAAGTTCCTTGGCCTGGCCAGCGACGAGGACCTGCGCCGCGCCTACCTGAGCGCGGACCTGTTCTGCATGCCCGGCACCGCTGAACTCCAGTCGCTCGTGACCCTGGAAGCCATGTCCGCGTCCACCCCGGTGGTGCTGGCCGACGCTATGGCCCTGCCCCACTTGGTGCACGACGGCGAGAACGGCTTCCTGTTCACCCCGAACGACAGCGACGACCTGGCTGCCAAGATCGAACGTGTGCTGTCGCTGCCCGCCGACGAGCGTGCTGCCATGGGCAAGGCGAGCCGGAGCATGGTGGAAAGCCACAGCATCGAACGCACCCTGCAGACCTTCGAGGACATCTACCGCGGGGCCAGCTACGACGACCTCGTCGTCTAGGCGGCACGCGGCACTCGCGGCACAGGCCGACGCGTCGCCCGCGGCGCCCGTGCGCCCGTGCGCCCGTGGGGTGACTACTATTGCTAAAGTGTTTTTGCCCGGGATGGACCGGCCCGCCAGGGTCGGCCGTCCGGGCCTACGGGGCTATAGCTCAGCTGGTTAGAGCGCGGGACTCATAATCCTAAGGTCCTCGGTTCAAGTCCGAGTAGCCCTACCGTGCAATTGACTCTGCCTGGGTTCTGCTGCGGTCTTTATGGGCAGGGGAATACGGACCGGGATACACACCTGACCACGCCGGTTCCGAGGTCCACGTAACCATTTCCCGGGTTTGCCATGATCGGTGCCAGCCCTGACCAGACGGCGGCAACCCCGCCGAGGCTGGTGCGGACTTCTTGCCTTGCGACAGCACGGACGTATTTCATCGTCCAGCTACCCCACAGGGTGAACCCGCCGCACCCGAAGGTGTCGGACTGCACAGTGATCCCCTCCACCCAGTTGGTGCCGTCGTCACTCACCTGGATATAGACGGGCTGAGTGTCGTAGGGGTAGTTGTTTGTCTCGTAGGCGAAGCAGTAGCCCCCGGAAGTCGCTGCATTTGCTGCCGGGGCTAGAGCAACTGTGCCAGCCCCGAGCAAAGCGAAAGCGGAAAGCGCGGTGATGATCTTGCGGAGCATGATGGTCTTCTCTCTGTCGGAGGGTGTCTCCGGTGCGGATTCGAGCGGCTAGCGGCAGGGGGTTGAACGGTCCACGCTCGCGCAGTAGACGACATTGCTGTACATCCAGTCAGCTTGCTGTCCCGGTTGGTAGTACCCTGTGGTTCCAAACCAATGCTGGAAGACTTCCCCTGCGTCGCCCGTCCAGTACCAGTCCACTGACGCGCGGACGTAGTACTCGGTGTAGCTTCCCGAGAGCGTGAACCCGCTACACCCGTTCTCATCGGTCTGAAGAGCAAGCACGGTGTACCAGTTGTTCATATCGGAACTCAGATCAACGGAAACGGGTTTGTTAGCGAAGGGGGAATCGTCCTGTTGGTGGAAACAAAAAGTGCCTCCGGATGATGCATTTGCCGGGGGTGCGATGGCAACAGCCCCGAGCAACGCGAGCGCCAGGGACATCAAAGCTGCGGTGATTTTAGGTCTCATTGTGGGTTCTCCCGTCTGCCGGACAAGGGAACGTCCGGTGTGGATCAGAGCGGCGTGAGGTAGTCACCGGGCTGCCCCACCTTTCGCGTGCCACGTTCGCAGTCCGTTTTGGCGAGGCAACCCTCGGCATTGAAGGCGCGAATGAAACATGGGTAGACACGAAATGAGGAACGCA
Source organism: Arthrobacter sp. KBS0702 (assembly GCF_005937985.2). Lineage (NCBI taxonomy): Bacteria > Bacillati > Actinomycetota > Actinomycetes > Micrococcales > Micrococcaceae > Arthrobacter > Arthrobacter sp. KBS0702. The sequence goes on from NZ_CP042172.1 coordinate 1,188,684, forward strand.
GGATCATCACGAGGCCCCAATTGGTTCGAATTTCTCCGTGCACGAGCCTTGGCGGCTTATGCCTGCCCCTCACAGGTGTTTGTTGCTCTCAGACGAGAGTCTTGAACGAGCGGGCGCGGAACCTTGATACGGCCGCAGTATCCGTTCGTGATGCTGAATGGAGCATCAGCGTACTCCCGCCCAACCAGCGTCACAATGGTGCTGCAAGGCGAGGTGCAGATTCTGCCCTCACCTACTCCGGTGGAAGTGCGGCCCTTCTGGCCTCTGGCTCATCACTCTTTCACTTGCCACCCGGCCGAACACTGCGGTAAGTTACTCACGAGTAACATACCTGCGGCGTGCTGCCCGCGCCCTTTTGATCGCTGCTGATCACGAGTGAAGGAACGACATGTCCAAAGCTGCAATCGACATCAACAACCTGCCCTACGCGGACGGCGACTTCTTCGCGTTCGAGCAGCTGCTCAGCGGCAAGGAGCAGGACCGGCTGGCGGAGGTCCGCGAATTCCTGGCCCGTGAGGTCAAGCCGATCGCCGTGGACTGCTGGAACCGCGCCGAGTTCCCAATGGAACTGATTCCCAAGCTTGCGGAAATCGACCTGGTCAGCCCGGTCAAGCGCCAGGGCTACTCCAACCTTTTCGCCGGGATCCTGCACGCGGAAGCAACCCGCGCCGACACCTCCATCGCCACCTTCATGGGTGTGCACGACGGGCTCTTCACCGGTTCGATCGAGGCGCTCGCCTCGCAGGAGCAGCAGGAGGCCTGGCTGCCGGACATCTACTCGCTGAAGAAGATCGGAGCCTTCGGACTGACCGAACCCCTCGGCGGCTCCGACGTCGCCGGCGGCACCCGCACCACGGCCCGGCGCGAGGGTGACAGCTGGATCCTCAACGGCGCCAAGCGCTGGATCGGCAACGCCACCTTCTCCGACTGGGTGGTCATCTACGCCCGAGACCTTGCCGACAACCAGGTCAAGGGCTTCCTCGTGGACACCAAGACCGAGGGCTACAGCGCCACCAAGATTGAAAACAAGATCTCGCTGCGCACGGTCCAGAACGCCGACATCACCCTGGAAAACGTCGTGGTGCCGGACTTCTTCAAGCTGGCCAACGCCAACAGCTTCCGCGACACCAACAAGGTCCTGAAGGTCACCCGCCTGGCCGTCGCCTGGCAGGCCGTGGGCCAGCAGCTCGCCGCGTTCGACGTCGCCCGCCGCTACGCCGTCGAACGAAGCCAGTTCGGCCGCCCGATCGCCTCCTTCCAGCTGGTCCAGCACCAGCTCGTCCAAATGCTCGGCAACGCCGTCAGCTCGATGGGCATGATGGTCCGCCTCTCCCAGCTCGAGGACGCCGGCGAGGCCAAGGACGAGCAGTCCGCCCTGGCCAAGGCGTTCACCACGGCGCGGATGCGCGAAAGCGTCGCCATCGGCCGCAGCCTCCTCGGCGGCAACGGCATCGTCACCGACTACGAGATGGCCAAGATCTTCTCCGACGCCGAAGCGATCTACTCCTACGAAGGCACGCACGAGATCAACACCCTCGTCACCGGCCGGGCCATCACCGGTATCTCGGCCATCGTCTAGGCGGCAATGGTCTAAGCTGCCGGCGGCGGGCGGACCACGCCGGCCGTTCCGCGCAACACCCTTGCGGACCTTCATCCGGAGCCGCCCAGCCCCGAGCCGGGGTCCACGGGCGGAAGCAGGATGGAGGGCCGCAGGTCCATCACGAAGGCCAGCGGATTGAGGTACGCATCAGCCTCCCGGACGCCCCAGTGGATGCACGGTGTTCCGCCGCAGTGGCCGGGCAGCGCCCGTCCCAACACCGCACCCTCGGCCACGGCGTCGCCGGGCCGGAGGGTGCTTTCCACGGGTTCGAAACTGCTCCGCAGGCCGTTGCCGTGGTCGATAGTGAGCACCGGGCGGTCCACCACAACGCCCACGAAACTGACGCGGCCCGGCGCCGGAGCGGTGACCGGGGCGCCGTCGTACGCCGCCCGCAGGTCCACGCCGCGGTGGCCGCTGAGCCACGGGCGGTCCGGCGGCTCGAAGGAGCGGAGCACGGCCGGCCTGGGGGAGAGCGGCCAGCTCCAGCCTCCGGCCGGGAATTCGGGCGCCACCGCCTGCGCCGGGACCAGCATAAGCAGCAGCGCTGCCGGGACGATCGAAACCCTCATGCCGCCAGCTTCGGCCGGCCGGCCGTGACGGAGTAGATCCCGGTCGGCCTATGTGGATTTCCGCCGTGGATTCCGGGCCCCGGGGCCGCCCGGAATCCGTCCTTCCGGGCGGGTCCGCTGTAGTACACTTGGTGGAGCAGTTTGCTGTGCCCTCATGCCCCGTCCGCTTACGCGGGCAGAAGCAGCACGTCTCATTCAGGAGTGCGGGAGCAGTGGCTGACTACGCGTATCCAGCCCTCCCTGTCCGAAGCCCGGCTTCCGGGTGCGGAGGACTGCGCCTCTTACGGTCCGGCCCCCAGGGTCCGGATGAGGGGTGCGGTGGATGCCAGGAGGAACACCCGACCGGGTGTTGCTAAATAACCGTCAACTATTGGCAGGGTAAGAGAGCCTTTGGGCCCTCTCATGAATGACCTGCCGGAAGGAGCGTCGGCATGCCCGTCGTAACTATGCGCCAGCTGCTTGACAGCGGCGTCCACTTTGGACACCAGACCCGTCGTTGGAACCCGAAGATGAAGCGTTTCATCTTCACGGAGCGCAACGGCATCTACATCATTGACCTGCAGCAGTCGCTGTCCTACATCGACCGTGCCTACGAGTTCGTGAAGGCTACCGTTGCGCACGGCGGCACCGTCCTCTTCGTCGGCACCAAGAAGCAGGCACAGGAAGCCATTGCCGAGCAGGCAACCCGCGTCGGCCAGCCCTACGTCAACCAGCGTTGGCTCGGCGGTATGCTGACCAACTTCCAGACGGTCTCCAAGCGCATCCAGCGCATGAAGGAACTCGAAGAGATCGACTTCGACGACGTCGCCGGTTCCGCGTACACCAAGAAGGAACTGCTGCTCCTTCGCCGTGAGCTGACCAAGCTGGAGACCAACCTCGGCGGTATCCGCAACCTGACCAAGGCGCCTTCGCTCCTCTGGGTTGTCGACACCAAGAAGGAACACCTCGCCGTTGACGAGGCCAAGAAGCTGAACATCCCGGTTGTTGCCATCCTGGACACCAACTGCGATCCGGACGAAGTCGACTTCCCGATCCCGGGCAACGACGACGCCATCCGCTCCGTCAACCTGCTGACCCGCGTTGTCGCCGACGCCGTTGCTGAGGGCCTCATCGCCCGCAACCAGCGCGCCACCGGCACCACGGAAGCTCCGGAAGAGCCGCTGGCCGAGTGGGAGCGCGAGCTCCTCGAAGGCAGCAAGGCCGAAGAGGCCGCCGCTCCGGCCGCCGCTGAAGCTGCTGCTCCGGAGGCCGCCAAGGCTCCCGCCGCTGAAGAGGCTCCGGCCGCTGACGCTGCCGAGGCTGCTCCGGCCGCCGACGAAGCCAAGTAGTCAGACAAATAAATCTGGATCTCCCCAACCGTTGCCTGCAGCGGACGGGGTACTGACAGGATGGCGGCTCACCGAAGGTGAGCGGCCGTCCTGTCAGTCCGTACACCACACAAATTTCTAGACAGAGGGGTTCACATGGCGAACTACACTGCCGCTGATATCAAGGCTCTGCGCGAGCGCACCGGCGCCGGCATGATGGATGTCAAGAAGGCTCTTGACGAAGCCAACGGTGACGCCGAGAAGGCCATCGAAATCATCCGCATCAAGGGCCTCAAGGGCGCTACCAAGCGCGAAGGCCGCTCCACCGCAGAAGGCCTGGTTGCTGCCAAGGTCGACGGCGGCGTCGGCGTGATGATCGAGGTCAACTGCGAGACCGACTTCGTCGCCAAGGCTGACAAGTTCATCCAGCTCGCCGACAAGGTGCTCGCTGTTGCTGTCGAGTCCGGCGCTGCCGACCTCGACACCCTGCTGGCCACCGAGGTAGACGGCAAGCCGCTCTCCGAGGTTGTCATCGAGGAAGGCGCAGTGCTGGGCGAGAAGGTTGTCGTCCGCCGCATCGCCCGCATCGAGGCCCCCACGGTCGACGCGTACCTGCACAAGACCTCCAAGGACCTCCCGGCCCAGGTCGGCGTGCTGTTCGCTGTCGACGGCGAAGGTGAAGCTGCTTCAACCGCCGCCCACGACGTCGCCGTGCACATCGCCGCGATGTCCCCGAACTACCTGACCCGCGAGGACGTTCCGTCCGAGCTGGTCGAGTCCGAGCGCCGCATTGCCGAGGAAACCGCCAAGGCCGAGGGCAAGCCCGAAGCAGCGATGACCAAGATTGTGGAAGGCCGCGTTACCGGCTTCTACAAGGGCGAGGTCCTCGTTGACCAGGCGTTCGCCAAGGATGCCAAGAAGTCCGTCGCGCAGGTCCTCGAAGAGGCCGGCGTCAAGGCAACCGCATTCACGCGTTTCCGCGTTGGTTCCTAACTAAGTTCCGCTGAGGGGGTGGTCACTGCGGTGGCCGCCCCTTTTGCATGCACCCGCAAAACGCGGGCCACCCAGGCCGAATGCTGCCTTTGGTCCACGGCACGATACCCTTTTTCAGAGCTCACCAACGGGAAGGCACCATGGATACCGTCAACAATTCTGCCCAGCCAAAGAAGACCAGGCGCCGCGTACTCTTGAAGCTTTCCGGCGAGGTCTTCGGCGGCGGCAAACTGGGCGTTGACCCGGACACCGTCCGCGGGGTAGCAAAGCAGATCGCGGCGGCCGTCCCGGACGTCGAGGTGGCCATTGTCGTCGGCGGCGGGAACTTCTTCCGCGGCGCCGAACTGTCGCAGAGCGGCATGGACCGCTCCCGCGCCGACTACATGGGGATGCTCGGCACCGTGATGAACTGCCTCGCCCTCCAGGACTTCCTGGAACAGGCCGGCGTGGAGACCCGCGTGCAGAGCGCCATCACCATGGGCCAGGTGGCCGAGGCGTACATTCCGCGCCGCGCCATCCGCCACATGGAAAAGGGCCGCGTCGTGATCTTCGGCGCCGGCGCCGGACTGCCGTACTTCTCCACCGACACCGTCGCGGCGCAGCGTGCCATGGAGGTGCACGCCGACGTCGTCCTGATGGCCAAGAGCGGGGTCGACGGCGTCTACACGGCCGACCCGAAGAAGGACCCCGCCGCGGAGAAGCTGCACCGCCTCAGCTACGACGAGGCCCTGCGGCGCGACATCCGGGTCATGGACCAGACCGCAATGACGATGTGCAAGGACAACAACCTGACCATGGTGGTGTTCGGCATGGAGGGTGAAGGCAACGTCACCCGGGCCATCCGGGGCGAGGACCTGGGCACCGTCGTCACCCCCTAGCTGCGGCTAGGATGTTTTTAGGACAGTTCAGCTCCCCGGGCACTGGGGCGCGCACCAATTTCTGAGGAGAGAACGTGATCGAAGAAACCTTGCTCGAAGCCGGGGACAAGATGGACAAGGCGGTTGAGGTAGCCAAGGAAGACTTCGCCTCGATCCGCACGGGCCGCGCGACGCCGGGCCTCTACAACAAAGTCCTGGTGGACTACTACGGTTCACCGACGCCGCTGCAGCAGCTGGCCTCCTTCGCCGTCCCGGATGCGCGCACCATCCTCATCACGCCGTTCGACAAGACCGCCCTGCGGGACATCGAACGCGCGCTCAGCGACTCCGAGGTCGGCGCCAACCCCTCCAACGACGGCAACGTCATCCGGATCACCATCCCGGAGCTGACCAAGGAACGCCGCAAGGAATACGTCAAGATCGTCAAGTCCAAGGGCGAGGACGCCAAAGTGTCCATCCGCAACATCCGCCGCAAGGCCAAGGAGACCCTGGACAAGCTGGTCAAGGACGGCGAAGCAGGCGAGGACGAGGGCACCCGCGGCGAGAAGGAACTCGACGCCCTGACGAAGGCCCACGTCGACGGCATCGACGAGCTGCTCAAGCGCAAGGAAGCCGAGCTGCTCGAGGTCTAATGGGGGACGAACAGCAGGCGTCCGGACCGCGCGTCCGGGCGCGGGGGAGAGAGCGGAAGAACCCGACGCCCAAAGCCGGCAGGAACCTTCCTGCCGCGACGGCGGTGGGCCTTGCCATGCTCTTCGCCGTGCTCGGCGGCCTGCTGTTCCTGCCCCTGGCCTTTGTGTTGATCGTCACGACCTTCGCCATCTTCGGCGTCTGGGAGGTGTTCCGGGCGCTGGAAGCCTCCGGCACGCGCCTGCCGATCATCCCGGCCATGACGGGCACCGTGGCGATGCCGCTCGCGGCCTACTTCGGTGGCACCGAAAGCCTCCTCTTCGCGCTGCTGCTCAGCAGCGTCGCGGTCCTCTTGTGGCGCTCCCTGGAGGGGGCGGCCGGTTCCGCGCGCAGCATCTTCGCCGGCGTGTTCACGCTGGCGTGGGTGCCGTTCCTGATCAGCTTCGCCGTGCTGCCGCTGCATGCCACCGGCGGGGCGGCTCCGATCGGGCCGTGGCCCGGCGGGGTCATACCCGTAGGGGCCTGGCAGATCGGCACCCTGCTCCTACTGGTGGTCTCCAACGACACCTTCGGCTACCTCGTGGGCGCCTCGCTGGGCAAGCACCCGATGGCGCCGAAGATCAGTCCGAAGAAGTCCTGGGAGGGCTTTGGCGGGTCCGTTGCCGGCGCCGTGATGGTCGGCGTCCTGGCCAGCATCTTCTTCCTCGGCGAGCCGTGGTGGTTCGGGGCGGCCCTAGCCGTGGGACTGGTGGCCGCGGCCACGGCCGGCGACCTGGCCGAGTCCATGGTCAAGCGCGAGCTCGGCATCAAGGACATGGGCAACAGCCTGCCCGGCCACGGGGGAGTGATGGACAGACTCGACTCGATTGTCTTCGCCTCTCCGGTGGCGTTTATGATCTTCGCCGCCGCCGGCGGCTAGGGGAGCACCCGCCCCCGCCCGGCACCTAGAATAGTGCCGGGCAAACACCCCGAAGTTGGCGCTACCAGAGCCGAACGGCCTCGAAGGAAACATAGTTACAGTGGACATTCACCGGCAGATCCCTGCCTCCTTTGACCGCGTGCAGCGGAACCAGTACGGCTACAACGCCAAGCAGGTGGACCAGTTCCTGCAGCGCGCACGGGTATCGTTTGAAACACCGCACGCCGCGTCACGGGCGATCAAGAGCGCTGACGTCCGGGCGGTGTCCTTCGACCCGGTCAAGGGCGGCTACGCGGCGTCCGGCGTGGACGCGGCCTTGGACCGCCTGGAGGACGCCCTGGCCCGCCGGGAACGCGACGAACTCATCGCTGAGCGCGGCGAAGACGCCTGGCTGCGCGACATCGGCCGCCTCGCCGGCCTGCTCCGCGGCCGCCTGCACCGCCCGGACGGGCAGCGCTTCCGGCGCCCCGCCAAGGGCAAGGTGCGCAGCTACAACACGACCGACGTCGACGACCTTTGCCACGAGCTGATCGGCTACCTCGAAGAGGACCAGCCGCTCAGCGTGGACAACGTCCGCCGCGCCACCTTCCGGCCCGCCGTCGGGCGCGAAGGCTACGAGGAAAGCCAAGTCGACGCCTTCCTGGACCGCGTCGTCGAACTCATGGCCGCCATCGACTGACGCGGTACCTCCAACGCCTCACCGTCCAACGCTTTACCGCTCGGTCGCCAGCGGCCGTTCCGGAGTGTGCAGCCGGGTCATCAGCCGCGTGATGGTCCGCGGAACCCGGCCACGGGTTGCCCGGGACACCAGAACCATCACCGCGAAGGCCGCAGGAACCGTCCAGGCGGCCGGTTGCGCGAGCCATGGTGGTGTTCCAGCGGGGCCCAGCACGGCGCCGGCCAGCATGGCCCCGCCGCACAACACGGCCCCGGTCAGCATCCCGGCGATCGCGCCGGTGTCGGTCAGTCCCCGCCACCAGATGCCCAGCAACAGCACCGGACAGATGGTCGAGGCCGTGAACGCAAAGACCAGGCCCACGCTGCCGGCCAGCGCCGTGGAATCCGTCATGGCCGCAATCCCCAACGGCACCACCGCCGAGAGCAGCGCGGCGAGCCGGAACCCGCGCACGCTGCCGCCCAGGATGTCCTGGCTGATGACGCCCGCCAGCGAGACCACCAGGCCCGAGGTGGTCGAGAGGAAGGCCGCGAACGCCCCGGCCACCACCAGCGCGGAGAGCAGGTCCCCGGCCGCGCCGCCGACCAGCCGCCCCGGCAGCAGCAGGACCAGGGCATCCGCCTGCCCGCTCTGCGCCAGGCCCGGGGCGAACATCCGGCCCATCAGCCCGTACGCCGTCGGGAACAGGTAGAAGACCGAGAGCAGGCCCAGCACGATCAGAGTGGTCCGGCGCGCCGACTGCCCGTCAGGGTTGGTGTAGAAGCGCACCAGCACGTGCGGCAGGCCGAGGGTCCCGAACAGCAGCGCCACCAGCAGCGAGATGTTCTGGTACGGGCCCGCGGGGGCCAGTGCCGTCGGGTTCACGTTCGATTCGGCGACCGCCTGCGAGCCGTTCCCGGCCAGGACGAACAGGATAAACAGCACCGGCACCGCCAGCGCGGTCAGCTTCAGCCAGTACTGGAACGCCTGGACGAAGGTAATGGAGCGCATCCCGCCGGACACCACGGTCACGCAGACGACGGCGACCACGGCCACTTGCCCCACCCAGGCCGGCAGCCCCGTAGTGATCCGGATGGCCAGCGCCGCCCCGTGCAACTGCGGGACGATGTAGAGCCACCCGACGACCACCACCACGAAGCTGGTCACCCTCCGGACGGCCCGGGAATCCAGCCGGGCCTCGGTGAAGTCGGGAATCGTGTAGGCGCCGGAGCGCCGAAGCGGCGCGGCCACGAACAGCAGGAGCATCAGGTACCCGGCGGTGTAGCCCACCGGGTACCACAGCGCGTCGGTGCCGGAGAGCAGGATCAGGCCGGCGACGCCGAGGAAACTGGCCGCGGAGAGGTACTCGCCGCCGATCGCCGAGGCGTTCCACCAGGGCCGCACCGTGCGGGAAGCGACGTAGAAGTCCCCGGTGGTGCGTGAGATCCGCAGGCCGTAGAAGCCGATCACGGCGGTGGCCAAGGAAACGGCCGCGAAGGCTGCAATGCCGACGACCGGGTTCACCGGCGCCTCACTTGTCCCCGGCGAGATCGCGGTAACGGGATTCATTCCGCGCCGCGGTGCGGACGTAGAGCCAGGCGCTGAGCCCGATCACCGGGTAGATGCCGGCGCCCAGCAGGACCCAGTCGAAGGGCAGCCCGGCGATCCGCAGCTCAGCCAGGCCCGGCACCAGACCCAGCATCAGGGCGAAGGACAACAGGATCAGCAGGAACCCCGCCGCCACCACGATGCCGAGCCGCAGCTGGGAACGGATCAGCGAGCGGACGAACACCTGTCCGGCGTCGGACTCCTCGGCGGCCTCACGCGCGTCGATGGCCGAGCGGCCGGCGGCGGCGCTGCCGGCTGCCTCAAAGCTGCGAGGCGCGGTGACCCGGACCCGGGTCATGCCTGCGGCCGGATCCGGGTCGCCTCGAGCTTCTCCCGGACGGACGGCAGGTGCCGGCGGCTGATCGGCAGCTCGGCCCCGGCCACGGTCACGCTCGGACGCGCCGCGGCGAGCTTCATGTGGCTGAGGTGGCTCAGGGCGATCAGGTAGGAACGGTGGATGCGCAGGAAGCCGGCATCGGCCCACTGCTGTTCGAGGTCCGCCAGCGGCACGCGGATCAGGTAGCTCGCATCGGCGGTGTGCAGCCGGGCGTAGTCGCCCTGCGCCTGGACATAGGTGACGTCGTCGCGCCGGATCATCTTGGTGGTACCGCCGAGGTCCACGGTGATCATCTCCGGCGGCGGGGCGCCGTCGCGGATCAGCTCGCTGATCCGGCCGATCGACCTGGCCAGCCGCTCGGCGCGAACCGGCTTGAGCAGATAGTCCACGGCGGCCAGTTCGAACGCCTCCAGGGCGCAGTCCTCGTCCGCGGTCACAAAGACGACGGCGGGCGGCCGGCTGCTGCGGGAGATCACCCGAGCGATGTCGAGACCGGAGAGGGCCGGCATGTGGATGTCCAGGAAGACGGCATCGACGTCCTCCGCCTCCAAGGCGCGCAGCGCCTCGGCGCCGGAGGAGGCGCGGTGGATGGCGCCGATCCGGTCGTCCCGGCCCAGCAGGAAAGCCAGCTCCTCGACGGCGGGCAGCTCGTCATCGGCGACGAGGACGTTAATCATGGTCCTAGGGTACCGCCGCGGCGAGCGCCACCGGCGCCGGCGGGGCGGGGCGTTGTGCCTGGCTCAGGCGTCATGCCGCGGCTGGGACTTGGGCACCCGCATGGTGATCAGCGTGCCTTCGCCCGGCGCCGTCTCGATGACCAGGCCGTTGTCCTCGCCGTAGACCTGACGCAGCCGGGCGTCGACGTTCCGCAGCCCCACATGGTCGCCCTCTCCATGCCCGGCGAGGACGGCCCGCAGCTTCTCCGGATCCATTCCGACGCCGTCGTCCTCGATGGTCACCTCGGCAAAGGCGCCCGAATCGTTCGCCGTGATGGTGATGTGTCCCGGACCCTCCTTGGCCTCCAGGCCATGCCGGACCGCGTTCTCGACCAGCGGCTGCAGGCTCAGGAAGGGGATGACGGTGCTGAGCACCTCGGGCGCGATCCGCAGGCTCACCTGGACCCGCTCGCCGAAGCGCGCCCGCTCCAGCAGCAGGTACCGGTCGATGCACCGCAGTTCCTCCGCGAGGGTGGTGAAGTCGCCGTGGCGGCGGAAGGAATAGCGGGTGAAGTCGGCGAATTCCACCACCAGTTCCCGGGCTCGCACCGGATCGGTGTTGATGAAGGAGGCGATCGCGTTCAGCGAGTTGTAGATGAAGTGCGGGCTGATCTGGGCCCGGAGCGCACGGACCTCGGCCTCCATCAGCAGGGTCCGGGAGGCGTCCAGCTCGGCCAGCTCCACCTGCGTAGCCACCCAGTCGGCCACTTCGCCGGTGGCGCGGACCAGCCCAGCGCCCGCGGCCGGGGCGAAGGCGGCCACCACGCCCACCACCCGGGTGCCGGCCTTGATCGGGGCGATCACGACAGCGCGCTCCACGCCCTCCGCCAGCGGCCGGGATGCCCCGCCTGCGGTGAGCAGCTGCAGTTCCCCGGCCGGAATCACGGCGGTGTGGCCGCCCTCGAGCACCTTGGCGGCCAGTCCCATCAGGGCGGGTTTGAGCGCCTCGTCGGCACCGTCCCAGGCCAGCACGCCCGCGGTATCGGTGATCGCCAGGGCGTCGCAGCCAAGCAGGCTGCGCAACTGCCGGCTCGCTTTCGCCGCGCCCGCCGGGTTGAGGCCGGTGCGCAGATACTGCCCGGCCCGGGAGGCGGCGTGCAGCGTCTTGTAGGTGGCGCGTTCGACGTCGGTGCCCAGTTCGCGGAAAGAGCGCAGGACCTTGAGTCCGACGGCCACGACGACGGCGATCGCCAGGGCGATCACGGCGATCGCCGCGGCGGTAAACAGGGGAGAGTCCGGCATGCTGCCAGCGTAGCGCGCCGTTGAGCGCAGCATCGCAGCCGTTGAGCGACGGGAAGCCCGGCGGTGCTGGAATGTAATGCGCGTCACGATGCACAGTGATTGCAGTCACGCAGCACCGGAGGGCTCTTTTCCGGAGCCCGGGGTACCCGGCGGTGGCTCGCCAGTCTCAATGAGGAGGAACGATGGGTCACGACGCCCAACATACGGACGCAGCGGCGCCCGTGGACTTCAAGGAAGTCCAGTCGACGGAGCGGTTCCAGGAACTGCGCAAACGTCACCGCAGCTTTGTCTTCCCGATGGCCATCGCATTCCTGCTGTGGTACTTCGCCTACGTCCTGCTGGCCGACTACGCGGTGGGCTTTATGTCCACCAAGGTCTGGGGCAACATCAACGTCGGCCTGATCCTGGGCCTGCTGCAGTTCGTGTCCACGTTCGCCATCACCGGCTGGTACGTCAGCTACTCGAACCGGAAACTGGACCCGATCGCCTCCGAGATCCGCCATGAGATCGAAGGCCACGAGTTCGACAAGCACGGCAACCCAGTGAGCGGAACGGCAAAATGACACTAATGGTCCCCGCGGTCAACGTCGCCGCCCTCAAAGACACCACCTTGCTGAACATGGGCATCTTCGCCCTCTTCGTCGCGGTCACCATGGTGATCGTGTTCCGCGCCAGCCGCAACAACAAGACGGCGGCCGATTACTATGCCGCCGGCCGCTCGTTCACCGGTTCGCAGAACGGCACCGCGATCGCCGGCGACTACCTTTCCGCCGCATCCTTCCTCGGCATCACCGGAGCCATCGCCATCAACGGCTACGACGGCTTTATGTACTCCATCGGCTTCCTCGTCGCCTGGCTCGTCGCGCTGCTGCTGGTGGCCGAACTGCTGCGCAACACGGGCAAGTTCACCATGGCCGACGTGCTGTCCTTCCGGCTCAAGCAGCGCCCGGTGCGCATCGCCGCCGCCATCTCCACCCTGGCGGTCTGCTTCTTCTACCTCCTGGCCCAGATGGCCGGCGCCGGCAGCCTGATCTCGCTGCTGCTGGGCATCAGCGACTGGGGCGGCCAGGCGCTGGTGATCATCGTCGTCGGCGCCCTGATGATCATGTACGTCCTGATCGGCGGCATGAAGGGCACCACCTGGGTCCAGATCATCAAGGCCATGCTGCTGATCGCCGGCGCGGCCGTGATGACCTTCTGGGTCCTCGCGATCTACGGCTTCAACCTCTCCGACCTGCTCGGCGGCGCCGCGGAAACGGCCAAGAACCCGGCCGTCCTCAACCCGGGCCTGCAGTACGGCAAGTCGGACACGTCCAAGCTGGATTTCATGTCCCTGGGCCTGGCGCTGGTGCTGGGCACCGCCGCCCTGCCGCACGTGCTGATGCGCTTCTACACGGTTCCGACCGCCAAGGAAGCCCGCAAGTCCGTGGTGTGGTCCATCTGGCTGATCGGGATCTTCTACCTGTTCACCCTGGTCCTGGGGTACGGTGCGGCGGCGCTGGTCGGCGCCGACACCATCAAGGGCGCCCCGGGTGGGGTCAACTCGGCCGCGCCGCTGCTGGCCTTCCACCTCGGCGGCCCGCTGCTGCTCGGCTTCATTTCCGCGGTGGCGTTCGCGACCATCCTCGCCGTGGTCGCCGGCCTCACCATCACGGCGGCGGCATCCTTTGCGCACGACATCTACGCCAACGTCATCGCCAAGGGTAAAGCCGACGCCGATACCGAGGTCAAGGTGGCCCGCAGGACCGTGGTGGTCATCGGTATCCTGGCGATCGTCGGCGGCATCTTCGCCAACGGCCAGAACGTCGCCTTCCTGGTGGCGCTGGCCTTCGCGGTGGCGGCGTCGGCCAACCTGCCGACGATCGTGTACTCGCTGTTCTGGCGGAGGTTCACCACCCAGGGCGCTATCTGGAGCATGTACGGCGGCCTCGGCTCCGCCATCATCCTGATCGCGCTCTCCCCGGTGGTTTCCGGCGCCAAGACCTCGATGATCCCGGGGGCCAACTTCGCGGTCTTCCCGCTGAGCAACCCCGGCATCGTCTCCATCCCGCTCGCGTTCTTCCTGGGCTGGCTGGGCACGATCCTGGACAAGAAGCTCGAAGACACCACGAAGCAGGCCGAGATGGAAGTCCGCTCCCTGACCGGGGTGGGCGCCGAAAAGGCTACGAACCACTAGCGCCCTGCCGGTTCCGCCGGCGCTGGCAACGAGGAACCCCCGTGCGGCCGCACGGGGGTTCCTCGCGTAATGCCGGTGTGCCGGGCGGTTCCGGATGTGCCGGATGCCGATCGGTTCCGGCGGTGGCTCAGGACTCGGCCGGGCCGCGCTCCAGCAGCGGCTGGATCCGGAACGGAATGAGCTCGCTCATGGCCAGGGCGGTGTCGGTCCGGTCCACGCCGTCGCAGGAGAGGATCTTGCCGTTGATCCGGAACAGGTCCTCGGCGTCGAGCGCCACCACCCGCAGCAGCAGGTCGGCCGAACCGGTGAGGCCGTACCCCTCCAGGATCTCCGGGATGCCGGCCAGATCCACGGCCAGCTGGCCCAGCTTCTGCTGCTGGACGTGCACGGAGATGAACGCCATCAAGGGGTAGCCCAGCGAGGCCGGATTGATCCGCCGCTCAAAGGAGAGGAAAACGTGTTTCTTCTCCAGCTGGGCCATCCGGGCCTGCACCGTGTTCCGCGACAGGCCCAGCTTCTGGGCCAGCGCCACGACGGTCCGCCGGGGGTCCCGGGCCATGGCCGAAAGCAGGCGGGTGTCGGTGCCATCCAAGGGTTGCATAATGCGCAAGATTAGCACGGTCCAAACGTGCCACGCGGGGCAGAATGCTCAATTTTTTCGAGGGTGGTTGTACCCAATGGCTGTTGTGAGTAGGGTCACAATTATCCGGGGCAACGGCGCCCGGGTGGCCGTCGCGCGTAGGGATCACGAGTCCCGCGGGCAGGGTCAGACGACGTCAGAAGGTTGCGGACAAACTGTGTTTACCGACGACGCGGGCAAGGGCGGCATTGCCGCCGGCGGCCCCGGGAACAGTGCAGAATCAAACAGGCGCTCGGGCGGCGATCTCGTCCAGCTCATCACCCCGGGAGGTGAACGCGTAAGCAATCCGGAGTTCGACTCCTGGGTCCAGGACGTCAGCGACGAACAGCTTGCCGCGCTCTACGAGGACATGGTGGCGATCCGCCGCATCGACGCCGAGGCCACCGCCCTGCAGCGCCAGGGTGAGCTGGCCCTCTGGCCCCCGTTGCTGGGCCAGGAAGCCTCCCAGATAGGCTCGGCCCGGGCCCTCCGGGACGACGACTTCGTCTTCCCCAGTTACCGGGACAACGGCGTCGCCTACGTCCGCGGGGTACAACCGGCGGACATCGTCAAGGCCTGGCGCGGCAATGCCCTGGCCGGGTGGGATCCCTACACCGTGAACGTGGCGACGCAGCAGATCATCATCGGCGCCCAGTCGCTGCACGCGACCGGGTACGCGATGGGAATCCAGAACGACGGCGCCGATTCGGTGGCCGTGGCCTACTTCGGTGACGGCGCCACCAGCGAAGGCGACGTCAACGAGGCCATGGTCTTCGCGGCGAGCTTCCAGGCGCCCGTCGTGTTCATCTGCCAGAACAACCACTGGGCCATCTCCGAGCCGGTGATGCTGCAGTCCCACATCCAGATCGCGGACCGCGCCTCCGGCTTCGGCATTCCGAGCATGCGCGTGGACGGCAACGACGTGCTGGCCGTGATGGCCGCCACCCGGATCGCCATCGACCGCGCCCGCCGCGGCGGCGGACCCACCTTCATCGAGGCCGTCACCTACCGGATGGGACCGCACACGACGGCGGACGACCCCACCCGCTACCGGGACGCCAACGAGCTCGAGGACTGGGCCGCCAAGGACCCGATCGAACGGCTCAAGGCGCTGCTCGAGCGCAAGGGGCTGCTCACCGACGAACTCGTTGCCGCCGTCGCCGCCAAGGCCGACGCGGTGGCCAAGGCACTGCGCGCCGGCACCATCAACATGCCGGAGCCGCAGCCGCTGGACATCTTCAAGCACGTCTACAGCACGCCCAACTCCACGCTGGACCGCCAGCAGGACCACTACGCCCGTTACCTGGCTTCCTTCGGCGATCCCGCAGAAGCCGCTTCCGAAGAAGGTGCACGCTGATGACGCAGATGACCTTTGCCCGAGCCATTAATTCGGGCCTGCGCAAGTCCCTCGAAAACGATCCCAAGGTGATCCTCATGGGCGAGGACATCGGCGCCCTCGGCGGCGTCTTCCGCGTCACCGACGGCCTGCAAAAGGACTTCGGCAAGCACCGCGTGGTGGACACCCCGCTGGCCGAATCCGGCATCCTCGGCACCGCCGTCGGGCTCGCCTACCGCGGCTACCGCCCTGTGGTGGAAATCCAGTTCGACGGCTTCATCTACCCGGCCTTCGACCAGATCGTCAGCCAGGTCGCCAAGATGCACTACCGCACCCAGGGCGCCGTGAAGATGCCCATCACCATCCGCGTGCCCTTCGGCGGCGGCATCGGCTCACCGGAGCACCACTCCGAATCACCCGAGGCCTACTTCACGCATACCTCCGGCCTGCGCGTCATAAGCGTCTCCAACCCGCAGGACGCCCACACCATGATCCAGCAGGCCATCGCCTCCGACGATCCGGTGCTCTACTTCGAACCCAAGCGCCGCTACCACGACAAGGGCGAGGTGGACGAGTCGCTCGACCTCTCCGCCGCCCTGTCCATGGAAAAGGCCCGCGTCGTCACCGAGGGCACCGACGTCACGCTCGTTGCCTACGGCCCCCTCGTCAAGACCGCCCGCGACGCCGCCCTCGCGGCCGCCGATGAGGGCGTCTCCATCGAGGTGATCGACCTTCGCTCGCTGGCCCCGCTGGACTTCGCCACCCTGGAAGCCTCGGTCCGGAAGACCGGGCGGCTCGTCATCACGCACGAGGCCAGCCAGTCCGGCGGCCTCGGCGCCGAGGTGGCCGCCAGCATCACTGAGCGCTGCTTCTACCACCTCGAGGCCGCGCCCGTCCGGGTGACCGGCTTCGACGTCCCGTACCCGTATTCAAAGCTTGAAATGCACCACCTGCCGGGCCTGGACAGGATCCTCGACGGCGTCGACCGGGCCCTGGGCCGCCCCAACTCCCTTAGCGGGCTGGAAGGATGACCGCCACCATGATCAAGGAATTCCGGCTTCCGGACCTCGGCGAAGGCCTGACGGAATCAGAAATTGTCGCGTGGAAGGTCGGCGTCGGGGACACCGTCACGCTCAACCAGATCATCGCCGAGGTGGAAACCGCCAAGGCCGTCGTCGAACTGCCCTCGCCGTTCGCCGGTGTTGTGACGGCCCTGCATGAACAGCCGGGCACCGTGGTGGAGGTCGGCAAGCCGATCGTTTCGTTCGAGGTGGAGGGCGACGACGGCGCCCCCGGCTCCGGGGAAGCCCCCGCCAAGCGGGAGCCGAATCTGGTTGGCTACGGCGCCGTGCTGGAAGGCTCGGGCCGGCCGGCCCGCCGTGCCCGCAGCTTCGCCGCCGCGGCAGCACCCGTCTCTGCCTCCGTGGCCGCACCCGCCGCCGAGGCTGCCCCGGTCGCGGAAGTTGCCCCGGCTCCCGCCGCGGCAACAGTGCCTGCGGCCGAGCCCCAGGCGCCGGCATCCGCCGACGGCGCGGGAGCCGAGCGTCCACGCTCCACGCCGCCGGTGCGCAAGCTCGCCAAGGACCTCGGCGTCGACCTCGCGGCCGTCACTGGCACGGGGGAGCACGGCCTCATCACCCGCGACGACGTGCGGAACTTCGTCGGTGGCGGCGACCTTCCGGTGGCACCGCAGGAACTGGCCGGCCAGGCCGCCGCCGCGGCCCGTGGCCAGGGCGAGCGGGAAACCCGGACCCCGATCAAGGGCGTGCGGAAGTTCACCGCTGCGGCCATGGTGTCCAGCGCCTTCACCGCTCCGCACGTCACGGAGTTCCTTACCCTTGACGTCACGCCCACCATGGAACTGCTGGGCCGGCTCAAGGCCAGCCGGGCCTTCGCAGGCTACAAGCTGACGCCGCTGACCCTGGTATCCAAGGCCGTGCTGATCGCGCTCCGCAACCACCCGACGCTCAACGCCCGGTGGGACGAAGCCAACCAGGAGATCGTCCAGTTCAACTACGTCAACCTCGGCATCGCGGCCGCAACACCGCGGGGATTGACCGTGCCGAACATCAAGGACGCGGACCGGATGTCCCTGCTGGAGCTTTCCACGGCGCTGACCGAGCTGACCGAGACCGCGCGGGCCGGCAAGACCGCCCCGGCGGACCTCTCCGGCGGGACGGTTTCCATCACGAACATAGGCGTCTTTGGCATCGACGCCGGCACGCCCATCCTCAACCCCGGCGAGGCCGCCATCCTGGCCCTCGGCGCGGTTCGGAAAATGCCGTGGGAGTACCAGGATGAGGTGGCACTGCGCCAGGTCATGACGCTGAGCCTGTCCTTCGACCACCGGCTGGTGGACGGCGAGCAGGGCTCCCGGTTCCTGCAGGACCTGGGCGCCATCCTTGCCGATCCCGGCATGGCGCTCGCGATGGTCTAGCCACCGAGGGCTCGCAGCTGCCGGCTTCCCCGCGACGGGGAGGCCGGCAGCTTTGTGTTTCGGCGCGGTCCGGGTGTCCCATGCGCAGCTGAGCTTCGATGCCCCGACGAAAGGTTCGGCACCGCTTGTCGAGCCGCGCCCTTTCGCTGGTCCCTAAGGGGATCCGTGTCTGAACCAGGGCCTAACGCGCGGCCTGGTCCCTATTACGCGGCCCTATCCATCAATGGGCGCCTGCGCGCCCGCAGGTCGGGAAGCACCGGTGATGCTTGACGTCATACTTGCATTTTGCAAGTATGGGCCGCATGAGCCTTTTCATCACCTGCCCGGTTGAGAGCGTCGAGCGCGCGACCGTGTTCTATACCGCCCTCGGCTGGACCCTCAACGCCGAGATGTCCGATCACAACGTGTCCTGCTTCGCGATCGCGCCCGGTCAGTACGTCATGCTCGGGAGCCGCGAGATGTACGCAAGCGTTGGCGGGGCCGAGGAGCTGGTCGGCGGACCCGACACTCCCTCGAAGGTCACGGTCTCATTCGACCTCGGCAGCCGCGAAGCGGTCGACGCGCTCATCGAACGCGCCGGCGCCGCCGGCGGGCGGATCGGTGACACCGACGACTACCCCTTCATGTACCAGCGCCAATTCGACGATCCCGACGGCTATCACTACTCGCCGTTTTGGATGAAGCCGGACCCCGATCCGGCCGCGTGAGCAACCTCGCCGCGGCCCTCGACATCGTCGGACCGCGGTGGGCCCTGCTCATCGTGGAGCGGCTGCTCGACGGGCCACAGCGCTACGGCGATCTGCAGCGCGACCTCGGAGTGCCGACCAACATGCTCGCGACCCGTCTGCGCGAGCTTGAGGCCGCCGGCGTACTGTCCCGCCTGCCCCTCCGGCACAACACCAGGGCCTACGCGCTGACCGATAGAGGGCTCGCCTTGCGCGAGGCAATCATCGCGCTGGCCCGCTGGGGCGGCGAGGAGCGGCCTGGGCGTGGCTAGGCGCCGCGCACTTGCTCCTTTTGAGTTGCCGCGGTAATGGCGTATTTTCCGCCGCGCTTCATGGCCGAGCGGCAGGTCCCGTAAGCCCAGCCCTTGCGGGGCGGCGGCAATTCGCCGGCTCTACACCCGGCGACCGCAACTCATGGTTCGCATGCCATCCGCCCCCGGAACGCGCCGTGCCCCCGGAACGCGCCGGTAAGCCGGGGCAAGCCGTCGCCCGCGTCAGCCCAGCGGGCGGGGGGTTGTCGGCGCCATCAGGGCGGCCAGCGCCATGCTTTCCAGCAGCGGCCGGGCCCGCTTGAGCGCCATCCGGCGGCCATGGTTCCGCACCGAGTGCGGCGTGGAGTTGATCAGCCCGAAGGTGGCATGGGCGCGCATCCGCAGCTCGGCCGGGTCGGTGTCCGGATGCAGGCCGGCCAGAACGTCCACCCAGAGCTCCACGTAGTTGCGCTGCAGGGTGCGGACCTCGGCCTCGTCGTCGTCGTCGAGGCTGCTGAAGTCCTGGTCCTGGACCCGGATGACGTCCGGGTTGCTGAGGGCGAAGTCGACGTGGAATTCAACCAGGCCGGCGAGGGCCGCGGCGGGGCCGGCCGACCCCTCCACCACGCTCCGGCCGCCCTCCAGCAGGTCCTGGCTGACGCTGAGCAACAGCGCGCCGAGGACGGCCTGCTTGCCGGCGAAGTGGCGGTAGACGGCCGGGCCGCTGACTCCGGCCGCGGCGCCGAGGTCCTCCAGCGAAACCCGGTTGAAGCCGTCGGCGGCGAAGAGGGCGGCGGCCGCGGTGAGCAGCGCCTTGCGGCGGTTCTCCTTGGCCTGGCTTCGCTGGGTGGTCTGGCTGGACTCGGTCACCGGCGTGTCCCTCTTCTCGAATGTCCCGTTTTAACGGTGCTGTGTTGGACATCACAGTTAATAGAGACTAACCTAAATCTCAGTTATGCGGTACTAACCGAAATTGCCGGGCGCCCCCAGTGGGGGCACCGGCACCACGGCCGAGGACGGAAGCAGTCAATGGAGACAATCGCCAGCCAGGTGGACGCCGGCAGCGCAGGCTATGCCGCGAACCGTGAGGCACAGCTCGGCCTGGCCCGGGAGCTGAAAGAGCGCCTCGCCGCCGCCGCGCTGGGCGGCCCGGAAAAGTCCCGGGAACGCCATGTGGCCCGCGGCAAGCTCCTGCCGCGCGAACGCATCGACCGGCTGCTCGATGACGGCAGCCCCTTCCTGGAGATCGCCCCGCTGGCCGCCGACGGCATGTACAACGGCGACTCCCCGGGCGCCGGCGTGATCGCCGGGATCGGCCTGGTCCACGGCCGCCAGGTCCTGGTCATCTCCAACGACGCGACAGTCAAGGGCGGCACCTATTACCCGATGACGGTGAAGAAGCACCTTCGCGCGCAGGAAATCGCGCTGGAGAACCGGCTGCCGTGCATCTACCTCGTGGACTCCGGCGGTGCCTTCCTGCCGAAGCAGGACGAGGTCTTCCCGGACAAGGAGCACTTCGGCCGGATCTTCTTCAACCAGGCCAGGATGTCCGCGGCGAAGATCCCGCAGATCGCCTCGGTCATGGGGTCCTGCACCGCCGGCGGCGCCTACGTGCCCGCCATGAGCGACGAAACCGTGATCGTGCGCAACCAGGGCACCATCTTCCTGGGAGGACCGCCGCTGGTGAAGGCCGCCATCGGCGAGATCGTCACGGCCGAGGAACTCGGCGGCGGAGACGTGCACTCGAAAATCTCCGGGGTCACCGACCACCTGGCCGAGAACGACGAGCATGCCCTCCAGATCGTCCGCGACATCGTCTCCACCCTGCCGAAGCCGGCGGCGCCTGTCTGGGACGTGGACACCGCCGTCGAACCCGTGGCCGACCCGGACGAGCTCTACGGCGCCGTCCCGACGGATGTCAACGCCCAGTACGACGTGCGCGAAGTCATCGCCCGGCTGGTGGACGGCAGCCGCTTCCACGAGTTCAAGAAGAACTACGGCACCACCCTGGTCACCGGCTTCGCCAAGCTGCACGGCCACCCGGTGGGCATCGTGGCGAACAACGGCGTGCTGTTCAGCGAGTCCTCGCTCAAGGGCGCGCACTTCATCGAACTCTGCGACCAGCGCGGCATCCCGCTGATCTTCCTGCAGAACCTCTCCGGCTTTATGGTCGGCAAGGACTACGAGCAGGGCGGGATCGCCAAAAACGGCGCCAAGATGGTCACGGCCGTCGCCACCGCCCGGGTGCCCAAGCTCACCGTCGTGATCGGCGGCTCCTTCGGCGCCGGCAACTACTCGATGTGCGGCCGCGCCTACTCGCCGCGCTTCCTCTGGATGTGGCCCGCCTCCCGGATCTCCGTAATGGGCGGCAACCAGGCCTCCAGCGTGCTCGCCACCGTCAAACGGGACCAGTACGAGGCCCGCGGCGAGGAATGGTCCGCCGCGGACGAAGAAGCCTTCAAGGCCCCGATCAAGGCCCAGTACGAGGACCAGGGCAGCCCGTACTATTCCACCGCGCGCCTGTGGGATGACGGCGTGATCGACCCCGCGGACACCCGCACCGTCCTGGGACTGGCGCTCGATGTCGTCTCCCGAACCCCGCTGCCGGAGACCTCCTTCGGCCTGTTCCGGATGTGAGCCACGCTGTGACTGTTACTTCTTCACCTACGAAGCCGCTTTTCGGCACCGTCCTGGTCGCCAACCGCGGCGAGATCGCCTGCCGCGTGATCCGAACCCTGCGCGCCCTGGGCATCCGTTCGGTGGCCGTCTATTCCGACGCCGACGCCGGCGCCCGCCACGTGCGGGAGGCCGACGTCGCCGTCCGGATCGGCCCCGCGGCCGCCACCGAGAGCTACCTCAAGATCGAGGCCATCATCCAGGCCTGCCGCGACAGCGGCGCGGAGGCCGTGCACCCCGGCTACGGCTTCCTGAGCGAGAACGTCGACTTCGCCCGCGCCCTGGAGCGGGCCGGCATCACGTTCATCGGCCCCGGCGTCGAATCCCTCAACGTCATGGGAGACAAGATCCGCTCCAAGAACCACGTCACCGGCTACGGCGTCCCCGTGGTGCCGGGCATCGCCGAACCCGGCATGAGCGACGCGCAGCTCATCGAGGCCGCGGCCGGCGTCGGCTACCCGCTCCTGATCAAGCCCTCCGCCGGCGGCGGCGGGAAGGGCATGCACATTGTCGAACGTGCCGAGGACCTGGAGGCCACCCTGGCCACGGCCCGCCGGGTCGCCGCCAGCGCCTTCGGCGACGACACGCTGTTCCTGGAACGGCTCGTCACCACCCCGCGGCACATCGAGGTGCAGGTCCTCGCGGACAACCACGGCAACGTCATCCATCTGGGGGAGCGTGAGTGCTCGCTGCAGCGCCGCCACCAGAAGGTCATCGAGGAAGCACCGTCGCCGCTGCTCGAATCCCTGCCCGACGGCGCCGGGATCCGTGCCCGGCTCGGCGAGGCGGCCTGCAACGCCGCCCGCAGCGTCAACTACTCCGGCGCCGGCACCGTGGAGTTCCTGGTCTCCGACAACGCCCCGGATGAGTTCTTCTTTATGGAGATGAACACCCGGCTGCAGGTCGAGCACCCGGTCACCGAGATGGTCACCGGTATCGACCTGGTCGAGTGGCAGGTCCGCGTCGCCGCCGGCGAGGAACTCACCATCGGGCAGGACGACGTCGTGCTGACCGGCCACTCGGTGGAGGCCCGCGTTTACGCCGAGGTGCCGGAGAAGAACTTCCTGCCGTCCACCGGGACGGTGCTGCTGCTGGATGAGATCCCTCGCCCCGCGCAGCGGCCCGGCGCCGCAGCCCGCAGCGACGTCGAAACCGCCGGTGGCCGTGTCCGGGTGGACTCGGCGCTGGTCCAGGGGCTGGAGATCTCATCGAGCTACGACCCGATGATCTCTAAGGTGATCGCCTGGGGGCAGGACCGCAGCGCGGCCCTGGACACCCTGAACGGGGCGCTCGCCGAGTACACGGCGCTGGGCATCGACACGAACGTCGAGTATCTGCGCCTGCTGATCAACGACGCCGACGTCCGCGCCGGACGGCTCGATACCGGGCTGATCGAGCGCAAGCTGCCGGACTTCAGCTTCCGCCGCGTCGGCGAGGCCGAACTCGTTGCCGCCGCCCTGTTCGCGCTGGCGCAGACGGAGCAACAGCACCAGTCCGCGCCCGCAGCCGGGCCCTGGCAGCGCCGGGACGGCTGGCGGCTGGGTGTCCGGGTGCCGCGGCGGATCAGCCTGGGCACGCCGGACGGCGGCGTCGCGACGGTGGCCGTTGCCGACGATCCGGCGGCAGGCCTCCTCCGGGTGTCCGTCGACGGCGGTCCGCAGCGGACAGCGCTCTGGCGGCCCACCAGCCGTTGCGAGGGGGAACTGGACCTCGACGGCGGCACCACGGCCTACACCTTCGCGCCGGTTTACACCGGGCCGGTCATTCCTGACTGGGACGAGCCGTCCCCCGGGGCGCCGACGGAACTCTTCCTCGGCAACGAGGGCTGGTCCTGCCGGCTCGAGGTGCTCACCCGCGAAACCCGGCTCGCCCGGGTGCTGGCCGCCGTCGAACGCGAGGAAGGCGCCGCGGACCCGGCGGTGCGTTCGCCGATGCCGGGCACCGTAGTCTCCGTCTCGGTCAGCAACGGCGACGCCGTCGAAGCCGGTCAGGTCCTGCTCGCCGTGGAGGCCATGAAGATGGAGCACCAGCTGGTGGCGCCCCTCGACGGAACCGTGCACATCACTGTCACCTCCGGCGACCTCGTCAAGGCTGACCAGGTCCTCGCGACGATCCACCCGCACGAACCCTCGAAAGCCGAAGACACTGTCGAGGAATCCGTGATCGCCATGGGCGCCGCGGACTAGCACCCCACACTTTCAGCACCAGACCTCAGCCACAGCTTCATAGACATACCGACCAAGGAGTCACCCCCATGCCAGATTTTGAACTCAGCGAGGACTACCAGGACCTCAGCAACACCGTGCGCGAATTCGCCGACGAGGTGGTGGCCCCGGTCTCCGCCAAGCACGACGAAGAGCACAGCTTCCCCTACGAGGTCGTCTCCCAGATGGCGGACATGGGCCTGTTCGGCCTGCCGTTCCCGGAGGAATTCGGCGGCATGGGCGGGGACTACTTTGCCCTGGCCCTGGCCCTCGAACAGCTCGGCCGGGTGGACCAGTCGGTCGCCATCACCCTCGAGGCAGGCGTCTCCCTCGGCGCTATGCCGATCCACCGCTTCGGCAACGACGCCCAGAAACAGGAATGGCTGCCGCTGCTGGCCTCCGGCAAGGCGCTCGCCGGCTTCGGCCTGACCGAGCCCGAGGCCGGCTCCGACGCGGGCGGCACCAAGACCACCGCGCGCCTCGAGGGCGGGGAATGGGTCATCAACGGGAACAAGGAGTTCATCACCAACTCCGGCACCGACATCACCAAGCTCGTCACCGTCACCGCGGTGACCGGCCAGGAGGAACGGGCGGACGGCAGCGTCAAGAAGGAAATCTCCACGATTCTGGTGCCCGCCGGCACCCCCGGATTCACGGCGGAGAAGGCGTACAACAAGGTCGGCTGGAACGCCTCCGACACCCACCCGCTGACGCTGGACAACGTCCGCGTCCCCGAGGAAAACCTGCTCGGCACCCGGGGCCGCGGCTACGCGAACTTCCTCTCCATCCTCGACGAGGGCCGGATCGCAATCGCCGCACTCGCGGTCGGCGCCGCCCAGGGCTGCGTGGACCAGGCCGTGAAATACGCCAAGGAACGCAGCGCCTTCGGCCAAAACATCGGGAAATACCAGGCCATCGCGTTCAAGATCGCCCGGATGGAAGCACGCGCCCACACCGCCCGGCTGGCGTACTACGACGCGGCCGCCCGGATGCTCGCCGGCAAGCCGTTCAAGACCCAGGCCGCCATCGCTAAGATGGTCGCAGGCGAGGCAGCCATGGACAACGCGCGGGACGCCACCCAGGTGTTCGGCGGCTATGGCTTCATCAACGAGTTCACCGTGGCGCGCCACTACCGCGACTCCAAGATCCTTGAAGTCGGCGAGGGCACCACGGAGGTCCAGCTGATGCTGATCGCCCGCGAACTGGGACTGTAGCCGGCCGGAAGGATCCCGATGATCAACAAAGTTGTTGCCAGCGCCGCCGAGGCCGTCGCGGACATCCGCGACGGCGCCTCGCTCGCCGTCGGCGGTTTCGGCTTATGCGGCATCCCCGTGGCGCTGATCGATGCCCTGCACGAGAACGGTGCGACGGACCTGGAAACCGTGAGCAACAACTGCGGCGTGGACGATTGGGGGCTCGGGATCCTGCTCAAGGACGGCAGGATCCGCCGCACCATCAGCTCGTACGTGGGGGAGAACAAGGAATTCGCGCGGCAGTACCTCGCCGGCGAACTGGAGGTGGTCCTCACCCCGCAGGGCACGCTCGCGGAGAAACTGCGTGCCGGCGGGGCCGGGATCCCGGCCTTCTACACCCCCGCGGGCGTCGGCACCCAGGTGTCCGACGGCGGCCTGCCGCAGAAGTACGACGCCGACGGGAACGTCGCGGTCGCCTCCGCGGCCAAGGAGGTCCGCAGCTTCCACGGCACCGACTACGTGCTGGAGGAGGCCCTGACCCCTGACTTCGGCCTGGTGCACGCCTGGAAGGGCGACCGGCACGGGAACCTGGTCTTCCACGCCACCGCGATGAACTTCAACCCGCTCTGCGCCATGGCCGGGAAGATCACCATCGCCGAGGTCGAAGAACTCGTGGAGCCCGGCGAACTGGACCCGGAGCACGTCCACGTCCCCGGCATCTTTGTCCAGCGCGTGGTGCTCGCGCCGCACGCCGAGAAGCGCATCGAAAAACGCACCACCTCCAGCACCACCTCCAGCACCACCTCCAGCACTACAGAGCAGTCAGGAGCCTAGCCGTGGAGACGAACAACGCGCAGGGCGCGCCGCCCCGGCCCGAGGCGGTCCGCCACGAATACCGGCGCTCCGCCGTCGAACACGCCGGCGGTGAGCAGCGCAAGGGCTGGACGCGCAACGAACTGGCCGCCCGGGTGGCGAAGGAGCTGCAGAACGGCCAGTACGTCAACCTCGGCATCGGCATGCCGACCCTGATTCCCAACTACATCCCGGCCGGGGTCGAGGTGGTCCTGCACTCGGAGAACGGCATCCTGGGCGTCGGGCCGTACCCGGGGGAGGACCAGGTTGATCCGGACCTGATCAACGCCGGCAAGGAGACCGTCACCGTCAACAAGGGCGCGGCGTTCTTCGACTCCGCCGCCTCCTTCGGCATGATCCGCGGCGGCCACGTCGACGTCGCGGTCCTCGGCGCCATGGAGGTGGCGCAGAACGGCGACCTCGCCAACTGGATGATCCCCGGCAAGATGGTCAAGGGCATGGGCGGGGCGATGGATCTGGTCTTCGGCGCCAAGAAGGTCATCGTGATGATGGAGCACGTGGACCGCAACGGCAACCCGAAGATCGTGGAACGGTGCACCCTGCCCCTAACGGGCAAGGGCTGCGTTGACCGGATCATCACCGACCTCGCTGTGATCGACGTCGTGACCGAAGGGGACAAGTCCCGGCTGGTGCTGCGGGAGCTGGCCCCCGACGTCACCGCCGAGGACGTGGCAGCGGCCACCGGTGCCGAACTTTTCGAGGAAGACCAGGAACTGACCGTATGACAACGAATGCAACGCCCGGGTCCGGAAGCGGCCGCCGGGTGATCGAACAGCGCGGCCTGTACTTCGACGAACTCGAAGAGGGGGTCCTCTACGCGCACCGGCCCGGCCGGACCGTGACGGAGACTGACAACGTGCTGTTCACCACCATGACCATGAACACCCAGGCGCTGCACCTGGACGCCGCGTGGAG
Organism: Arthrobacter sp. KBS0702; assembly: GCF_005937985.2. Classification (NCBI taxonomy): domain Bacteria; kingdom Bacillati; phylum Actinomycetota; class Actinomycetes; order Micrococcales; family Micrococcaceae; genus Arthrobacter; species Arthrobacter sp. KBS0702. Next base: position 1,215,543 of record NZ_CP042172.1, read on the forward strand.
CGCCGGGCAGCCCTTCGGGCAGCGGCTGATGAACTCGATGTTCACCCTCGCCACCCTGGTGGGCCAGTCCGTCCCGCAGCTCACGCAGGGCACGATCATCGCCCAGCTCGGACTGACCGATGTGTCCTTCCCGCACCCGCTGTACCACGGGGACACGCTCTACACGGAGACCGAGGTGACCGGCAAGCGTTTGTCCTCCTCCCGGCCCGGCCAGGGGATCGTGACCATGCAGCACACCGGACGGAACCAGGACGGCACCGTCGTGGCCCTCGCGACGCGCAGCTGCCTGATGTGGACGCGCGAGGCGCACGCCCCCGCCGCACCGGAAGCGGCGCAAAAGGGGACAATAGGGTCATGACTTTCCTGATGGGCCCCGCCCTGCTGTTCTGCCCCGCCGACCGCCCCGAGCGCTACCAGAAGGCGGCCGAGCGCTCCGATGCGGTGATCGTGGACCTCGAGGACGCCGTCGCGCCGGCGGATAAGCAGCGCGCCCGCGGCGCCATCCTCGCCCAGCTCGGCTCCGCCGGGGACGTCCCCGAACTGGACCCCAGCCGCACGATCATCCGGATCAACCCGGCCGGCACCGAGGAGTTCGAAAAGGACCTGCACTGCCTCAAGCACACGCCCTACCGGCATGTGATGCTCGCCAAGGCCGAAAGCGCCGCCCAGCTCAAGGAGCTCGAGGGCTACAGCGTCATCGCCCTGTGCGAGACGGCTGCCGGCATCGTCAACGCCGCCGCGATCGCCGCCGAACCCAACGTGGTGGGCCTGATGTGGGGCGCCGAGGACCTCCTCGCCTCGCTCGGGGGCACCTCCAGCCGCCACGACGACGGCGGCTACCGGGCCGTGGCGCTGCACGCCCGCTCCACGGTGCTGCTGGCCGCCCGGGCCTTCGGCAAGGAAGCGGTTGACTCGGTCTACGTCAACATCCCGGACCTAGAGGGACTCGCCATAGAGTCCCGGGACGCGGTCG